>JAFAXD010000342.1 GCA_019241285.1 Xanthobacteraceae bacterium
AGCGACGAGCAGGTCGCGCCGTATACCGGCAATTTTCAACCCTTTCTGCATGACCCCACGATTGCGCTTGGCGGCATTGCGTCGTCTGAGCCGTTCCGCATCCGCAAGGCCGGGGCGGATGTCAAATACTTCCTGCTCGCGAAGGAAGGCTATCCGCCCTACGGCTCGCCGCTCGCCATGATGCGTCCGTTCGTCGAAGCAAATCCTGACCTTGTCGCGCGCTTCATCAAGGCGACGCTCGAAGGCTGGAAGAGCTTCCTGGCCGATCCGGCGCCCGGACTCGCAGCGATCAAACGCGAGAATCCGGAAGCCGACGATGAGTGGATGGCCTACTCGGTCGCGACGCTACGCGAGCTCAACGTGCTGGCCGCCGGCGCAGCCGCAACCGATGGCATCGGAACCATGACGGAGGAGCGCTGGCAGAAGCTCGCCGCGTTCATGGTGGAGGCCGGCATGATCAAGCCCGACACGGATTGGCGGCAGGCCTACACCAACGCGTTCGTCAAAGATCTCCACATCACGCTGTAAGTCACGCGATGCTCAACCCTGATTGTATTTCGTTTATCCGCCAGGTGGTGGACAAGGCCGCGACCTCGATCGGCCCAGTCGCCGACGCCGAGATTCTGCCGCGCGAAGCTTATGTGAGCCAGCAGTTCTTCGAGTTCGAGAAGCACGCGATCTTCGCGCGCGAGTGGCTGTGCATCGGTCACGTCAACGAGGTTCCCAATCCAGGCGATTATCTGCCGCTCACCATCCTGGAAGAGCCGATCTTGCTGCTGCGCGACGATGCCGGCACGGTCCGCGTGCTCTCATCCATTTGCCAGCATCGCGGCCATCCGATCGTGGGGGGCCTGGTCGAGCACGCTCCAGGTACACCGTGCCTGCACGGCGCGCGCCTCGTTTGCCCGTATCACAATTGGACCTACGGCCTCGACGGCCGCCTGATCGGCGCCCCGGGGATGGAGGACACCACGCCGGTCAGCGAGCTGCGCAAGCACATTCGCCTGCCGGAAATCCGCTCGGAAATCTTCCACGGGTTGGTGTTCATCAATTTCGATAGCGACGCCAAGCCGCTGGCACCGCGCCTCGTCAAGCTCGATCGCGAATTTGCGACCTATCCGGTGGAACAGTTGATCCCGGCGCATGTGTTTGTCGCCAAGGACCTGCATTGGAATTGGAAGCTGCATCACGAGAATGCGCTGGAGCCCTATCACACCGACTACGTGCACAAGGGCTATCACAACGCCGTCCCCTCGCAACTCACGCGATTCTGCGATTACGAGGACGGCGACGGCCAGGTGATGCGCAGTACCGGCTTTCTCATCGAGGATGGCGACCTGTTTGAAACCAAGGGGCGGCGGCTGCCGGAGGTCGAGGGGCTCACCCAAGAACAGCGCAGCCGCGTCATGTTCGTGTCGATTATGCCGAACGTCGTCGCCGTGGTGCAGCCGTCGTTCGTGGCGATGACATTGATCAATCCCAACTCCGCCGGCGTGATGGAATGGCGGCGCGTCAACCTCTATCCGAAGGCCGCCATCGAATTCCCGGACTTCGAGACGATCAGCCGGGAGATGTACGACCGCCAGCGCGTCATCATCATGCAGGACCAGGTCACGCAAATCGCGCTGCAGTCGGCCTATCAGTCGCGTTACACGCCGCGTGGCAAGCTCGCCAAACTGGAAAGCGCGATCCCGCAGCTCAATCAATGGGTGGTCGAGAAATATCGCCGGGCGCTCGCAGAACTTCCGGCCTGACGACATCGCATGTTTGATCTGGTGATCCGCAACGGCCGGCTCGTCTCGCCGGACGCCACCACGCCCGGGACGATCGGCATCTCGGGCAGCAGCATCGCGACGATTGCTCCGCCCGGCGAACAGATCGTCGGCGCCAATGAAATCGATGCGACCGGGATGTTGATCCTGCCCGGCCTGGTCGATGCGCATGTCCACATTCCCGGTTTCCTGCTGTCGTCGCGGCTTGACGACTTCACCAGCGCCAGCAAGGCAGCCGCTGCCGGCGGTGTCACCACGGTGTTGTTGATGCCGACGGACGATCCGCGCACGGCGACACCGTTCTATTTCGAGCAAAAACGCGACAGTGGCATCGGGCGTTCCTATATCGACTACGCATTGCAGGCGATCGTCGGCCCCATGAGCGAGAGCATCGATGATCTCGCCGCATTGGGCGCAGTCTCGTTCGAATTGTTCCTCGCTTACGGCGGCATGCCGAATTTCATCATCGGCAACGACGACTACGAGTTGGCGCGCACCCTGCGGCTCATCCGCGACGTCGGCGGCATTGCCGGCATTACGCCGCATTCGCCCTCGCTGATCGCGCGCCTCACCGCCGAGCACCGCGACGACCCCGATCCCACCGTTGCGACAATCGCCGCAACCCGCAGCATTCTATCCGAGGCGCTGGGCATCGCCCGCGCCTGCACGGCCGCCGCTGACACCCGCGCGCAGATCCACATCCGTGCTGTCTCGTCGCGCCAGAGCCTTGATCTGATCCGCCGATTCAAAGACTTGGCCGCGCTCAGCTCCGAAGTGATGTCACACCACTTGCTGTTTGACGCGGAGGACGCCAAACGCATGGGCGCCTATGGGGTCATCACACCGCCACTGCGCCACGCGAGCGAACGCGCCGCCCTGCAGGACGCCGTGCGCGCCGGTGAGATCGACATGGTTGTGAGTGACCACTCACCGCATCTGCGCGAGGACAAGGAGCGCGGCCAAGCCGATATCTGGACCGCGCCGCCCGGCATGACCGGCCTGCAAACCCTCTGCGCGTCGATGCTGGCCTTGATCGACGATGGCAAGCTCACCTTGCAGGACATGGTGCGCACCTGTTGTGAGAATCCGGCGCGGTGGTTCCGGCTTTATCCGCGCAAGGGGACGCTGCGGTCGGGTGCCGACGCAGACATCGTGATCCTGAACCCCTCCCAGCCGACGTTGATCAGCGACAGCGACCAGCACAGCAAGGCCGACTACACAACGCTCGCGGGGCGCAAGATCAGCGCCCGAATCGAACGCGTGCTGCTGCGCGGGCAGACCATTTTCGCGGACGGCGGTTTTCCATCCGCGCCCACCGGACGATTCGTGCGGCCCTGAGGTAGAAGATCATGAACCCCGACGGCACCACCGCGGTTCTGACCCTGTGCGGCAGCATCCGCCGGAAGTCCTACAATGCAGCGCTGATCCGGGCGCTGCCGTCGCTTGCGCCGGGCGGGATGACCTTCACGCCCGCCCCGCTGATCGTCAACATCCCGCATTACGATGCCGACCTGCAGCAGGCAGGCGGCTTTCCGGCAACCGCCGTCGCGCTCGCCAATGCGATCCGCGACGCCGATGGCGTGCTCGTCGCCTCGCCCGAATACAATTACTCCATTCCGGGCACCCTGAAGAACGCTATCGATTGGGTGTCGCGGCTGCCCAATCAACCCTTTGCCGGCAAGCCGGTGCTGATCCAGTCCGCCTCCATGGGCGCGGTTGGCGGCGCGCGCATGCAGTATCACCTGCGGCAGGTGTTGGTGTTTGTTGATGCGCTGGTGTTCGGCCGTCCCGAGATCATGATCGGCATGGCCGCCACGAAATTCGACGAGGACGGCATCCTCACCGACGCTCCGACGCGCGATCTCGTGCGCGCCCAGCTCACCGCTTTCGCGGCGTTCTTGAAAGCGCACTACAAACCATGACTTTATGCATGCGCAACCGCTGCAGAACGTGGTTCAGTATTCAGCCTTACCGAATCGTATTGGCCCAAGTGCCGCAGCGCCGTATCCCACAATAACTGAGCCGGCGCGCTGCGGCGCTTGTTTGCAGCGGCCATGAAGTAGATCGTGCACACGGGCGCGCTCGAGTCCGGCAGCAGCGGCCATAGCTTGTTGGCAAAGGTCGAGGCTTGCACAATCGGCTTCGGCAGGAAACCAATTCCCATACCAAGCTCGATCAGCCACATTCGTTCCTGCAGGTTGTCGGCGAGCCCGCCGACCTGCTGACCGAGGCCGTAGCGCCGCCGGTATTGCCCATATGGGCGCGGCTCGTCATGCGTCAACACGAACGGCTCGTCGACAAGCTGCGCGGGCTCGCTCGGCGGTTGGCCCGAAAGCGGGTGGTCAGGTCCGCAATAGAGCTGCTGGACTTGGTGCAGCACCGGTACTTTCAACAAATCACCATCGACGCCATCGTCGAAACCGATTCCGAGTTCCACGTCGCCCGCTTTCAGCGAGTCCACCACGAATCGCCACGGCGCCACGTCAAGTTTGATCTCGACGTGCGGATGACGGTGATGAAAATCCGCGAAGACCTCGTTGAGCTCCGTCACCAGGTGCAGGTTCGAGATCACGCGCAGGCTGACCTGGCCGCGCACATCGCGTTTCTCCATATCGGCGGCGCGGGGGATATGCTGGACCGAGGCGTACATGCCTTCGCAGGTCGCCAGCAGTTCGCGGCCGAACGCGGTGAGTGCGATCCCGCGGCTGCTGCGCACGCACAACGGCACGCCGACATGCGCTTCCAGCCGCTTGAGGGCCGCGCTAATACTGGGCTGCTGCCGGTTGAGGGCCCGGGCGGCCGCGCCAACGCCGCCATGGCGGGCAATCTCGCGAAAAACCTTGAACAGGTTCCAATCGATATTGCGCGAGAACACGATGCTCTCGTCCAGCAGACGACCTGATTTGCTCATGGCCTGACGCTCCGGACCCGTTCCTGCACCCCCTGGGTGGGGAAAGCATGCAAAAGCGGGGCCGGCGTTGGCAACTAGGAATTGGCTGTTCGTTAAGCAAACGGCAGCGTCTGTCCGATCCCAAGCTTGTTGGCCTTGGTCCAGATGGCGTGGCCGAGGGCGATATCGGTGATGCTCAGGCCGCGGTGCCAGAGCAGGATCGTCTCGGCATCCTGCTCGCGCCCAGGGCGGCGGCCGGCGACGATTTGGCCGAGCTCGGCATGCAGGTTGCCCTCATGCAGGCGGTCTTGGGGTCGATCGCGCGTGTTTTTCTGAGGTCGCCAAAGTCTCAGGGCAGCATCCTCACCAACCCGCGCCGGATCAAGGCGCCGGATGACATTTTGGAAATCTTGGAGTTAGCCTGGTAGGTTACTAAGTTCTTGCATATCTCATTTTGAGATAATATCATCCTCAGGATGCGGGTTATTTCTCGACGAGCTTTGCGCGAATTCTGGGAACTAAATCCGCAAGCCAAAGAGCCGTTGTCGGCATGGTTCCGCATCGTGGAGCGAAGCGACTTTCCCAACTTTGGCGCCATCAAGCAGGCGTTTGGCGCAGCCGATTTTGTTCCGCCTTACACGGTGTTTGATATTGGCGGAAACAAGTTCCGGATTATTGCTACGATCCACTATAACCGGGAGCGCATGTACATTCGATACGTCTTCACGCACGCTGAGTACGACCGCTGGTCCAAGCAGCTGCAACGACAAGGGAAGAAGCGATGACACAACTCGGCGTCCGAGATCTGGATGCACTTGGACCGGCTTGGCGAAAGCTCGAAGAGCGTTCGCCGGTCAAGCTACGCGCTATTGAGAACGAGCGCCATTATCGGGCCATGGTCCGCTTCATGAATCAACTGCTCGACAAGGTTGGAGAGCGGGAGGAGCATGCGCTGACAGGCTTGCTCGATATTGTGACGGCCTTTGTGCGTGACTACGAGGAGCGTAATGTTGAGATGCCCGATGTGGATCCCGCCGCGACGCTTCGATTGCTTATGGAGCAGCGGGACCTCAGGCAAAACGATCTGGCGGATATTTTTGGCTCGCAGTCCAACGTCAGTGAAATTCTCAATGGGAAACGCGAAATCAATGCACGGCAGGCGCGCGCTCTCGCAAAGTATTTCGGAGTGTCACCGGCAGTTTTCATTTGAATAATATCACGCAAAAGGCAGCGTCTGTCCGATCCTAAGCTTGTTGGCCTTGGTCCAGATGGCGTGGCCGAGCGCAATATCGGTGATGCTCAGGCCGCGGTGCCAGAGCAGGATCGTTTCTCCATCCTGCTCGCGCCCAGGGCGGCGGCCGGCAACGATTTGGCCGAGCTCGGCGTGCAGGTTGCCTTCGTGCAGGCGGTCGCTGTCGACGTGCTGGCGCAGAGCGCCGAAGGGCAGGCCTTTGCGGCACTGGCCCCAGTCGTCCACCACCATCTTGCTCATGATGTCGGTGAGCGAGAGCTCGACCGCGCTCATGGTGCCGTAGGGCACGACCAGCGCGCCGGGCTTGATCCAGTCGGTCTTCAACAGCGGCTCAGGCTTCGGCAATCGCGAGGCTTCGACCACGATATCGGCGTCGCGCACGCACGCCTCCCAGGACGTGACCGCCTGGACGGGTTTGCCGAGATCCTTCGCCAATGTCGCCGCAAACCCATCCCGGCTCTCCGGCCGGCGTGAGTGCACGCGGATCTCGGCGAAGTCGAACAGATGATCGAGGAGGCGCACGTTCCAGTACGCTGTGCCGCGCGCGCCGATATGGCCGAGCACGCGGCTTCCCTTGCGGGCGAGATGCTTGGCGCCGATCGCCGTCACCGCCCCGGTGCGCTGCTCGGTGATGGCGGTGGCATCGATCAGGGCGAGCGGAATGCCGGTGGTGGGATCAAACAACGTGAGCACGGCGACTTCCGACGGCAGGTCCTGCTTGTAGTTCTCATAGAAGTCGCCGACGACCTTCACGCCCGCGACGCCAAGCGGCCGCACCACCCCGCGCAGCACGTTGAAGTGGCCCTTGTCGGATGATTCCGGGACGAGATGCACCCGTGGCTCGAGCACGGTCTCGCCGTTGCCCTGCGCCCGCAGCGCCACCTCGACGGCGTTGAGAATGTCGTCATCGGTCAGCGCAACGCGCTCAACGTCGATGCGATTGAGATAGCTGATGTTGATGGCGCGCATTTACTGCAACTCGATATGCGCGTCGCGAATGAGCTTCGACCAGCGCGCCGTGTCTTCATTGATCAGGTGCGCGAGCTCCTCCGGCGTGTTGCCGATCGGCGTTGCGCCTTGTGCGTCCAGCACGTTGCGCACGTCGGGTAATTGCAGGATAGCCGCGATCTCATGTTGCAGCTTGCGGATGATGGCATCGGGCGTATGCGCTGGCGCCATCAGGGCGTACCACGACGCGGCTTCGAAGCCCGGCAGGTTGCCGGCTTCCGCCACGGTCGGCACGTCGGGCAAGGCCGGACTGCGCTTGGGGCTTGCGATGCCGAGTGCGCGCAGTCGGCCATCGGCAATGAACGGCTTGGCATTGGGCAGTTGCGCGAACGTCATGGTGATCTCGCCGTTGAGCACATCGGTGAGCGCTGGCGCGAGGCCGCGATAGGGCACGTGCGTCAGCGATATGCCGGCGCCGTGTGCGAGGAGCTCGGCGCCAAGATGCGCCATGCTCCCGGCACCCGGCGTCGAGTAGGTAATGTTGGTCGTCTTCGCGCGCCCAAGCTCGATCAGCTGCGCCAACGATTTGATGTTGGAGTTGCCGCCCACCACCAGCACGTTCTCGACCACGGCGAGCTCCGTGATCGGCGCCAAATCCTTGATCGGATCGTACGGCAAATCCTTGAACAGCGACGGGTTGACGGCGGCATTGCCGACCGGCACCAGCGCGAGCGTGTAGCCATCCGGCGCCGCTTTGGCGACAGAGGCCATGCCGATATTGCCGGCCGCCCCCGGCTTGTTCTCGACAATCACCGGCGAGGACCAACGCTGCGCCAGGTTTTCGGCGACGACGCGGGCCAGCGCATCGGCGGTGCCGCCAGCCGCGAACGGAACCACGATGCGGATCGTCTGCGACGGATATTTGGCCTCCTCCGCGAAAGCGGGCATGCCTATGGCGGAGAACGTCAGCGTTGTGGCGACCAGAGCTTTGCCAAATGCGAGCGGAACACAACTCTTCATCTCGTCTCACCATGTATCCGGAAAGCGCTCGGAGGCGGCCGAACGCGCGTGGAATGTCTCATAATCCTGCGGCCGCGGCACCACGAACTTTGCCAGCCGCAGGGTGTCTCTCAACGCTTGCAGCTCCGGCGCGGCACCGGCCTGCGCGAACGCAGCTTGCAAGTCCTGCACCGCATCGCGCGCAAGCGCCGCCGTCGCCAAAAATGGCGGAATCGGCGCTGGCCGCGTCGTCGCGACCATGCGTAGCCGGGCTGCGCCTGATCCTGCATGGGCCTGCCTTACCATGACTGGCCCAGGTCCGCACATGCCCGGCCGGCCAGAAGGCGCAGAGAATGTTTGATCTCAGGTCACGCGCGGCCGGACTCGTACTCGTCATAGCCGCGGGCTTGTCCCGGCCATCTCGCTGAGGGGGAGTTGACGCTTCAACTAAGCGGGATGCGCGAGCCGAGCCCGCACGACGAACCGATGGACTTTCGCTTCTTGACCGAGTCATATGAGTGTGCGACGAGCCAACATCCCTCGCGGTTCCGGGGAGCTTGGCTGACATGCACAATATTCAATTTCTGACGGCGAATAAGGTTACGGAAAAGGGCACGGAGCGCATTCGTCTCATTCTCGAAGAAGCCAAGAACACATTGGTTGACGAAGGTTTTTCTGGATTGTCATTCAGGACCATCGCGAAGCGGGCCGGGATCACAGTCGGCAACGTCACTTATTACTTCCCAACCAAGGACGATCTCCTGGTCGAATTGGCGGGATATATTTTCGACCGCTGGGAGGCCCGGTTCCGTCGCAGCCTGCCGTTCGACCTGACAGACAAAATGGATATCTTTTTGTACTCGGTCCGATACATGATCGAGGAGAACAAACGCGTAAAATCGAACCGTTTGTTGCTGGAAATGTGGGCCATGGCCAACCACAGCACCGCCGTGATGCGGATGTTGGACACCTTCTACGGTAAGATGCGCGCCTGGATCGAGGGCATGCTGGCCGAGATCGCCCCCGGTCAATCTATCCACAAACGGCGGCTGCGAGCTGCGCTGATCACGTCGCAGATAGAAGGATTGATGGTCCTGATCGGACCCAACCGCATGGCACACAAAGAGTTGAGCGGCCTCGAAGACGAGGCGATCAGGCAAATCAAAACACTGGCCGTTGCAGACTGAAATACCGCCCCTGCTCGAATTTTGAGCTTGACTGCCATCTTGTACGGTTGTCCTATTTTACGCCGGGTTCGACGTCATCAACCTGTCTCTTGTGGGAGGTTCGGATGTCTGCGCACATCAGCGAAACCCGTGTTGTTAGAGGCGCTTGCCCCCAGGATTGCCCAGATACCTGCGCCTTCCTCTATCACGTCGAGGACGGCAAGCTGGTCGAGGTCACCGGCGATCCCGAACACCCCATGACCCGCGGCGGGCTCTGTGTGAAGCTCAAGAATTTCGCCGAGCATCATTACAATCCGGATCGCCTGCTCTACCCTATGAAGCGCGTGGGACCCAAAGGGTCCGGCCAGTTCGAGCGCATCTCCTGGGATGCAGCGCTGGCCGAGATCAAGACCCGCTGGACGGAGATCATTGCTCAATACGGAACGCAGGCGATCATGCCGCACGCGTATCTGGGGCATCAGGGCACGCTGAATGGACTGACCGCGGGCGATGCGTTCTTCAACCGCCTCGGCTCAACGGTGGCCGAGAAAACCTACTGCGAGTCAGGCTCCTCGACTGCCTGGATCATGACTGTGGGACCAACCGGCGGGCTCGATGTGGAGAGCCTCGCCTATTCCAAGTACATCATCGTGTGGGGCATGAACATGCTCAACACCAACCTCCACGCATGGCCGTTCATTCTCGACGCGCGCAAGAAGCGCGGCGCCAAGGTGGTGGTGATTGACCCGGTGCGCACGCGCACCGCCAAGCAGGCCGACTGGCACATCCCGATCAAGCCTGGGACAGATGCGGCCTTGGCGCTCGGCATGATAAACGTGATCATTGCTGAGGGCCTGGTCGATCAGGATTACGTCGACAAATACACTGTCGGCTTTGATGAATTGAAGGCACGCGCCGCGGAGTTCCCGCCCGAGCGGGTCGAGCAGATCACCGCAATCCCCGCCGCCGACATTCGCACATTGGCGCGGGAATATGCGACCTCGCAACCGTCAGCAATTCGCCAAGGCGTAGCGGTCGAGCGCAGTCCAGGCGGCGGCGATGCCATTCGGGCGATCACCTGTCTGCCGGCGCTGGTCGGCGCATGGCGGCACGTCGGCGGCGGTACCGTTGAAATGCCGATTTGGGAGTTCCCCTTCAAATTCGATTTCATCTGCCGGCCCGATTGGATCAAGCCGGGCACGCGCGTGGTGAACGAACTCGACCTCGGTGAAGCGCTGACCGGAGCCATGCAACTCGATCCTCCGATCAAGTCTCTGTTCGTCTACAACTCCAACCCGATTTCACAGGCGCCGAACGCGGGTCAGATCGTCGAAGGATTGAAGCGTGACGATCTGTTCACGGTCGTCAGCGAGTTGTTCATCACGGACACGGCCCGCTATGCCGACATCCTGCTTCCTGCCACCATGCAGGCCGAGCAGTACGACCTCATGGTCACATGGGGCCATCTCTACGTGATGCTCAATCAGCCGGCGATTCCCGCTCCCGGCGAATGCGTTCCCAACATCGAGCTGTTTCGCAGGTTGGCGAAGACCATGGGGTTTGACGACGAGTACTGGTCTCTCTCCGACGACGAGATGCTGATGCGGTGTTACGACTGGGCCTCGCCGCAGATGCAGGGCATCACGCTCGATCTGCTCAAGGAAAAGGGCTACATGCGGCTCAACGTCGGCGATCCCGACAAGCGCGCCCCGCATGCGGAGGGAGGCTTCAAGACACCGTCCGGGAAGTGCGAGTTCAAGTCCAGCATGGCCGCGAACGGAGACTTTGTGGTGCCGGTTTGGCGCTCCGGCTACGAGGCGATGCAGCCGGGAACCCCTGTTGATCCCGTCCCCAACTACATTCCGTCGCAGGAAGCGCCGGCCGCGAACCCAACTCTCGCAGGGCGTTATCCGCTCAACATGGTTTCGCCCAAGCCGCACGCGTTCCTCAACACTCAATATGGCAACGAGCCACTGCAGCAGCGCCGGCAGGGCGAGCAACTGATCGTCATCAATCCCAGCGACGCGGCCAAGCGCCAGATCGAGCACGGCACCTATGTGCGCGTTTTCAATGATCGCGGCTCCTTCGAAGCGCGTGCCGAGTTGAGTGAAGACGTGATGATCGGATTGCTCATGACCAATGTCGGCCACTGGCCTGGCCACAATCGCACCGGAACGGCGGTCAATTCGACCACCCCGCCGCGCCATGCGAACTTGGGCAAGGCCGGAACCTACTCGGACAATCTGGTCGAAGTCGCGCGCGCTTAGCCATTCGCCTCCACTCGCGCGCGATCTTGCGGATCACTGCGCCGCCGGCACGATCGCCCAGCCGACCTTGACGATGCCATGGCCCCAGCGCATCGGAAGGTCGAACGGTGGCTGGATCTGCGCGCCCTGTTCGAGGGCGGTCCGGTAAGGCGGCGGCAGATTCTCGCGATCATCCGCGGTCCAGACCACGACCGCGCCGCGCGAGCGCAGGTCAGAGGGATCAACCCACGGCACGCGCTCGAGCTTGCCGTCAACGATCACGCGCGGGTGCGTCGCGCCGTAATTGTGGATGTTTCCGGCGAGCCACATGTCGCCGATCACATAAGCGAGCCGACGGCCGGTGACCGCCTGGTAGCGGTTGGTAATTTCCTGCGCGAGACGGTCGCCCGGGAAGAGTGACGTGCGGTAGTGCGTGCCGATGAACGGCATCACCAGATAATCGACCATGAAAGCGAGCGCGTAGCAGATCGTCACGATGCTCCAGATCACAATGACGCGCTCGAGTCGCTCTCGATCGATCAGAACCCGCGCGGTCATCACTATCCAAAGGCCGAGAAACAACCAGAACGGATAGCCCCACATGGTGATCAAGCGCCGG
>JAFAXD010000625.1 GCA_019241285.1 Xanthobacteraceae bacterium
TACGCGTCGCAAAGCGCGCGCTTTTGATGACGACCGTAACGTATAATCAAGATGATGTTTGGCCCCTCGCCTGTCAAGCGGGCTCCCCACGCGGCAAGTATCGGCTACCGCACCATAGATGACGCTTGCGCATAGATGACGTCCCCAGCCTCGTTTCCCGGACAAGCGGCGGCAAAGCCGCCGCGCCGACCCGGGATCCAGTTATTCAAGAGGATAAATGAGGCGGGCCGTCCCATAACGCCGGCGCGCGAGATTTGGTTGAACGCTCTGATCTAGGATTGCACGCGGCTCCAGCGCCGCACGACAGCCGCTCCTCGCGACCCATTGTGAAATTACGTCTATTTTGCTTTTCATAAGTCAAACACAAAACGAGACACGTTTCGTCCCGCATAAAGCGCGGCGGATAAATGTGCTGATGGACGTCGATACGACGCCGCTGCGTTGCCTCAGGCATTTCGTATCCTCCCTGTTTCTATTTCTTGTGGCGCCGGCGTGGTGGATCCGGCGGCTCGGCGCGCTTGGCGCCTTGGAACAAGTGACGCACCGCACCGACCCCAACGATCACGCACAGCACCGCGCCGAGGGCGAGGTAAAGCCACCCGGAATCGAGCATGAATTGCAGGCCAGTGCTCATTCTTCACACCTTGCTATGCGGCTGATCTCAACCACTGTTGGTCGAGCGGTGACAGTGTCTTGCCGGCAGTCTGTGCCGACCAATAAGCCTTGGCCTCCGACTTGCGCCCGCAGTCAAGCAAGCTGCGGAAATAAGTCTGCCGGAACAAATCGACCTGGGCGTCGCTGCCGCCGACGACGGTGACGTTGTGCATCACCGGATCAAGCAGGTTCGCGGCGCGCTTGGCATCGCCCTTTGCATAAGCCGCGCAGGCTTTGATCAGCGCGCGCCCGACCGGCGACCAGCTCCGGTGCGCTTCGGCATCGTTGCGCGCAGCACGCTCATCAACACGTGCCTCCAGCTGCTCGAGCGCAGACGTGCGGCCCGCTCGCGCCAGCGCAAAGGCGAAATGCGCATCGAGGAACGGCATATAGCGTTCATCAACATGCGCTTCGGCGCGGTCCGCCAACGCGACCCAATATTGCATGACCGGCTCGCCCGCCATTTCGATGCGCCAGAGCAACGCGATCGCGTCGGCCTGTTCGACGATGAGCTCGGGCGTGATACCCCAGACGTGATGCGCAAAGGTTTCGAGCGCTCGCGCGCGATCGAGCTGCGCCACGTAGGCGACGCCCAGATGCCAGGCATTGTGGCAGTGAATGACGCGGCCCACGCTCATCCAGATCGGCAGAAAGCTCTCAAGCACGCGCACGCCGTCATGCTGCTCGTCGCGGCGCAGATAGATGTGCGCCACGCAGTGATGCGCCCACGGATTGCGCGGCTCGATCTCGAGCGCGCGTTCGGCCATCTGGCGGGCGGCGTCAACGTCGCCGCACAGCTCCTGGGCGAAGGCGTGGGTCGCCAGGAAATCGGGATCGTCCGCATTGGCATCCGCGAGGCGCTGCATATGCGCGCGAAACCGCGGGCCTTCATGTTGTTGGCCGAGGATGTAGTAGATGAACTCGGCGATCTTCACCGCCAACAGGTCGCGCGGCCACTTGGTCGTGATGTCCTCGAACGCCGCAACCGCGCCAAGATGGTCCTTGCCGGCCCACAGCGAGAGCGCGTGATAAAGGTGCTGCTCCCGCTCGGTGGCAGACGCGAGCAACGGCTTGGCCGCTGCCAGATAGTCCGCCGCTGCCGCATCAGCGCCGCGTGTCTGCCCGAACAGACAAAACGAGGCGGCGCCGAGCTGGATCATTGGCGAACCTGGAAACGACTTGGCGTCTTCCAGGATCGCTTCCGCGCCGCGATCGATGCGCGCGAGCCTCCGCGTGAACCAATCAATCGACGCGAGCTCAGCGTCGCAATGAGCGGTCACCGGCAAGCCACGCGCGTCGAGGGTCATTCGACCATTCTCCTGCCGGGGATACCGGGATAGGATCTGCATAAAAGAAAGCGAGGGAGGTGCGCCGTGAGGATCAGTTTGCCTGCCCTGTTGCTTGGCCTCGGTTTGGCCACGTCGGCTCTAGCGCAAGATAAGCCCGAAGTCAGCACCGTGCGGCTCGCGGTTGGCGGGCAGGCCGCGCTGTACTATCTGCCGCTCGCCGTCACCCAGGGTCTCGGCTTGTTCCGGCAACAGGGAGTCGAGGTCAATATCTCCGATTTCGCCGGCGGCTCGCGGGCCTTGCAGGCGCTGATCGGAGGCAGCGCCGACGTGGTGGCGGGCGCCTTCGACCACACCATTCAGATGCAGGCGAAGAACCAGGCCGTGGTCGCGGTGGTTGAGCTCGGCCAGTTTCCCGGCTTTGTGCTGGCGTTGCTCAACAGCAAAGCGTCGAGCTACCACGGCCCCGCCGATCTCAAGGGCATGCGCATCGGCGTCACCGCGCCCGGGTCAAGCACGCATTTCATGGCATTGCAGCTGATGACCAAGGCCGGCCTCAAGGCCGATGACGCTTCGTTTGTCGGCGTCGGCGCGACAACCACGGCCGTCGCCGCCGTGAAGCGCGGCGAGATTGATGCCATCGTCAACAGCGATCCCGCCGTTGCACTGCTGCAGCGCGACGGCCTGATCAAGATCATCGCCGATACCCGCACACGTGATGGAACGCGTGATATTTATGGCGGGATCTACCCAGCCGCGGTGATCTACACGACGCCGGCGTTCATGGAGAAAAACCCACGCACGGTTCAAGCTCTGGTCAACGCATTCGTGCGCGGACTGGCCTGGATGCAAACGCACACACCAGAGGAGATCGCGGCCGTCGTCCCGGAAGATTACGCGCTTGGCGACAAGCCACTCTACACCCAGGCGATCAAGAACAGTTTGCCGATGTATTCGCCCGACGGCCGCTTCACGAGCGAAGGGGCAGACACCGCACTGCGCGTGCTCAAGGCATTCGACCCGGATGTGCGCAGCGCAACGATCGACCTCGAGCGGACGTATACGGATCGGTTCGTCAACAGGGCGCAGGCTGCCAACTGAGTAATTGAACCACTGAACCTCATCCTGAGAGGCTGTGCATATTTGCGAGAAACGGGTCGCCTGCGGCCGTCCTTCGAGACACTCGCGCGCTTTCGCGCGCGAGTGTCTCAGGACGAGGGCTGAGGTTCGTTGCGGCGCTCAACAATTTCAGACCTCATCCTGAGGAGCACGCGGGCTCTGCCCGCGTGCATCTCGAAGGATGGCCGCAAGCGAGAGTCTGTCAGCCGTGGCCGTCATTCGAGACGCCCTCGCTTTGCCCGGGCTCTCAGGACGAGGCCCGCCTAATCGACCTTGAGGCCCAGGCGAGAGATGAGACCGGCCCATTTGGTTGCTTCCCGATCGATGTCGGCGTCGTACTCAGCGGGGCTGGAGGTGAGCGGATCGCCACCCTCGGCGGCGATGCGCTGTTTGACCTCATCCGTCGCGATCAGTGCGCGCAGCTCGCGATTGAGCCGCTCCAGAACAGGAGCCGGCGTGCCTTTCGGCGCGAGCAGCCCGTAGTGCAGTACGGCTTCGAACCCGGGCAGACCGGATTCAGAAACCGTCGGCACATCCGGTAACAGGCTGAAGCGCGTAGTGCTCGTCACCGCGAGCGTGCGCAGATTGCCGGCTTCGATGTTGCTCATCGCCGGCGGCAGAACACCGAATGCCACCGGGATGTGACCGCCAACAAGATCATTCATCAACGGCGCGGTCCCTTTATAGGGAATGATCTGCAGATCAACCCCTGCGACCGATTTGAACAGCTCGGCACACAGATAGCCGCCGGTGCCGACCGCGGACGTCCCCATGTTCAGTTGCCCAGGCTGAGCCTTGGCGAATGCGATCAGCTCGGCGACGGACTTCGCGGGAAACGACGGGTGCGCGATCAGCGCTACCGGCATCGATGCCATCAGTCCAACGCCGGAAAAGTCGCGACGCGGGTCGTAGCCCGCATTGGCATAGAGCGACGGGTTGATGGAGATCGTGCCGGTATGGCCGAGCAACAACGTATAGCCGTCCGGCGCCGCCTTCGCGGCGGCGCGCGTACCGACGTTGCCGCTGCCGCCGCTGCGGTTATCGACGATGACCTGCTCGCCGAGTGCAGCGCTGAATTTTTCGGCAACAATGCGCGCCGTCGCGTCGACGCCGCCACCGGGCGGGTACGGCACGATCAACGTTATGGTGTGAGCGGGGTAATCCTGACCGGCTGCTGCGCAACCGAAACCGACCGCGAGCAGACAAGCAATAAACCAGGAACGCATACCCCGGAGGGCGTCAGTGCACGCTTTCTGCCTGCTGCAGACGCGTAATCTGATCCTTCACGAACAATTTGCGGCGTTTAAGTTCTCTGAGCGTCAGGTCGTCAATCGAGGGATGAATGAGCGCTTCGGCGATCTGCTGCTCTAGTGCTTCGTGTCTTTTCTGCAGTTCCGAAAGATGCGACTGCATCGACATCTGCGAAACCTCCAATGGTTTCTAAGCTACGAGGAAATGGTGCCACGAGCGTCGTCGGATGTCGATACAAACCGCATACTGCACGGCAGCAATTGTGCGGAAGCGGCCGCGGCGCGACGTCGCGCGCTTGATGAAATCGGGCGGACGCGGGATAATTCTCACTCGGCTATAGCCACCGCGTTGGTAGCGGAATAGAGATGCGGCGGCATGACCAAAGAGGAAGAAACCGAGCTACGGGCGCAACTTACGCGCTTGAAACAGGAGCACCGCGACCTCGATTCGGCGATCGAGGCGCTGCAGGGGACGCCCGGGTCGGACATCATCCAGGTGCAGCGGCTTAAAAAACGCAAGCTTGCCCTGCGTGACCGGATTACCTTCATCGAGGATCAGCTGACGCCCGACATCATTGCGTAATGGACGCCAGCTTTGTAGCCATCAGGTTATAATTCGCCGTTCACCGCGCATGGCCGGGTCCGCCCCGGCCATCTTGCTTCCAAGGGCGCGAAGCCGGCATCACGAGTTGAACCGGATTGCCGCCGGAGGGAGGAGCTTTCATGGCCAAGCCGGTCGCCATCATCATGGGAAGCCAGTCGGACTGGCCAACCCTGAAGCATGCCGCCGAGACCCTGGACGAGCTCGGGGTCGGCCATGAAGCGCTCATCGTATCGGCGCATCGGACGCCCGACCGGCTCTACGCCTTCGCCAAATCGGCACGCGATCAGGGCTTCAAGGTTGTCATCGCCGGTGCTGGCGGTGCCGCCCACCTCCCCGGCATGACGGCCGCGCTCACACCCTTGCCGGTGTTTGGGGTGCCGATGCCCTCAGGGCTCGATGGGCAGGACTCGCTCCTGTCCATCGTGCAGATGCCTCCTGGCGTACCGGTGGGAACTTTGGCAATCGGCAAGCCGGGCGCCATCAATGCTGCTCTCCTCGCCGCAGCGGTCCTAGCCCTGAGCGACCCCGACTTGGCGAAGCGGCTGGACGCGTGGCGTGAGCGCCAGACCGCTGCTGTGGCCGCCAAGCCGGCAGATTGATCTCGGACATGCTGCGCCCGGACGCAACCATCGGAATCCTCGGCGGCGGTCAACTCGGCCGCATGCTGGCCCTTGCCGCCGCCCGGCTTGGCTTCAAGTGTCACGTATTCTGCCCGGAGCCGACCTCGCCGGCCTTCGACGTCGTCCGACGCGTGACCGAAGCCGACTATCGCGACATGGCGGCGCTGGCGCGCTTTGCCGATGACGTCGATGTCGTCACCTACGAGTTCGAAAACGTGCCCGCCGAAACGGCCGTGTTTCTCGCGGCGCGCAAGCCCGTGCTACCCGACCCGGCGGTACTGGCAACCACCCAGGACCGATACGCGGAGAAAACATTCGTGCGCGGGCTCGGGATCGCAACCGCGCCATTCGCGGCCGCCGGCTCGGCTGAAGAGCTCGAGCACGCGCTTCAAACACTCGGCCGCCCGGCGGTGCTGAAGACGCGGCGCTTCGGCTACGATGGCAAGGGCCAAGCGATGATCCGGCCCGACACCGACGCCTCAGCTGCGTTCCGGGCAATTGGCGGTCAGCCGGCCATTCTTGAGGGATTCGTGCCGTTTGAGCGGGAGATCTCCGTCGTTGCGGCGCGTGGATCCGATGGGAAAGTGGTGTGCTTCGATCCAACCGAGAACGAACACCAAGATCACATCCTCAAAGTCTCGCGAGTTCCCGCCGCTATCGCACAGGAGATCGCAGACGATGCGCGCCGCATCGCCGAGCGTATCGCCACGGCGTTCAACTATGTCGGCGTGCTTGCAGTCGAAATGTTTGTGATGCCGCCCGGATCCCGCCCCGCGCTGCTGGTGAACGAGATCGCACCGCGGGTGCACAACTCCGGACACTGGACGATCGACGGAGCGTCGGTCTCACAATTCGAGCAGCACATCCGGGCGATCGCCGGTTGGCCACTGGGGCATCCGATTCGTCACGGCCGGGTCGAGATGATCAACCTGATCGGAACCGAAGTCGACGAATACCCGGAATGGCTGACCGTGCCGGGCACATCGGTCCACCTCTATGGCAAGGCTGTCCGGCCCGGGCGCAAAATGGGGCACGTGACACGGGTTTTTGAGCCGTAAAGCGCGGCACCCGGGTCTTCCTGGGTTCCCGCAACCATGGACTTCCCGCGCCGTTTCTGCTAAACGGCGCGCCAATCCTGAGCCCGTGCGCGGGCTATGGCCCATCAGAGAAATCGAGAGGATGACGCGTGCAGGTTCTGGTTCGCGACAATAATGTTGATCAGGCTCTCAAGGCGCTGAAGAAGAAGATGCAGCGCGAGGGCATTTTCCGCGAGATGAAGCTTCGCGGTCATTACGAAAAGCCATCCGAGAAGAAGGCGCGTGAACGGGCGGAAGCCATTCGCCGGGCACGCAAATTGGCGCGCAAGAAGGCGCAGCGCGAAGGCCTCATCCCGGGCAAGCCGAAGGTTCTCAAACCGGGGTTTGGCCGTGGTCCAGGCGGACCGGGCGGACCGGGTCGTGGGCCCGGTGGTCCTGGACGCGGTGGCGATCGCCCCGGTGGCTTCGGCGCACGCTGATCGCTTATTGCGGGTTTGTTTGGCGCGGGCAGAACAATCTGCCCGCGTTTATTTTTGCGCTAAGCCCGGGCGGCGGCCTGCGCTCTATTTTTTGCGTATGTCCTTATCGGACCACCGGTGTCCACCCCGCATCAAATGCGGGGCAGGCTTTGTCCGGGACATGCGCTAGTTGCGCATCCGCTCCGGCAGCACCGCCTGCAGCGGCGCGAAGATATTCTCAATGATGTTCTTCGGCTTCTCCGGAGGCGGCGGTGCGGCATCCGCATGGGCCGCGGGAGGAGCCTGATCCGCCGGAACATCGTCCAGCGGAATATCGGCCAAGTTCTCGCGATCGGTGTGGGAGACCCGCAGCGGATTGTGGCTCTTGGTCTGAGCCTGTTGGTTCTGCGGCGGCAAAAGTGTTGCTGGCGGCGCCGCAACCGGCGCGGCCGGTGCCGCGATCTCGCGCGGCGGGTCCATCAGCGGCGGCTCGGTCGGCGCCACCGCAGCCGTCGTAACTTGAGGCGGCGCTGGGGCTGGTACCGGCGCCGTGACGGCGGTCGGCTGCGGGTCGCGCATCGTCACCGCGGGCGGCGGCGCGGCCGGGGCACCCCGCGTCGGCAAAGACGGTCCGGCGGGTTTGGCCGGCGGGATAGAAGCAAGCGCCTTCTCAGCCCGATCCAACACACTTGCTTCCGACTCACCGCGCGGAGCAGGCGTCTCCTCCCGCGGCGCCGCCTTGGCAACTTCATTTGCTGGACGACCGAACTTGCCGGTCTTGGAGGTCACCGGAGCGGGAGATGGTACCGTGGTCGGCGCGGCCGCAGTGGTGCTCGTCTCGGCAGCCGGAACGTTGGCAGGCTTCGCCGATTCGGCCGGGGTCACGGCAACCGCAGGCGTGGCAGCCGGTTTCGGCGAAGAATCTCCAGATGGCCATAACTGATGAACCACGAATGCCCCAAGCACAGTGGCGGTCACAGGTGGCGCGATCTCAAGCGCAAACTTTTTGAGCCACTTCAACATCGCGATGTTCCGGATAAAAGTTCCCCCAGGTCCCCACTGACAAACCTACCGGAATTTGCGGCCTATTGAGGGCATTTCATCCAGAAAACGCCTTCGATTTCGCGAAATGGTTACCGTCGGAACACCCGCCCTGCCGGCGGCGTTTCAGATAAGGCCGGTCGACCGCGAGTTTGATGCACGCGCGGCTTTCGCCCGGCGCGCAACAATCACGGCGCACACAAGCATCCGTGACATCCGGCCGCATCCCGGATCGGCCGAGAAGCGAGTCTGTCATGGACGCGAGGACAGCGGAGCAAATTCCTCAACAACGTTCCAGCCACGAGAAGGGGCCGGATGGCGGCTTGAGCGCATGGCGGCGCAGACCGCTCCTGGTCGCGGGCATCGCGCTGCTCGTCCTCGCGATGGTAATCGCCGGCCTGATCTGGTGGCTCAATGCCCGCAACTACGAATCAACCGACGACGCATTTATCGATGCGCGCACCGTCTCCATCAGCTCGCAGGTTAACGGCGCGATCATTGATGTGCCGGTGACCGACAACCAGCTGGTGAGCGCGGGGACGCCGTTGGTCCACATCGACGACCGCGACTACCGGGCCTCCCTGGATCAGGCGATCGCACAGGTCCATCAGGCGCAGGCCAACATCAGCAATATCGACGCACAGATCGACGCTCAGCAGGCGCGCATCGACCAGGCCCAGGAACAGGTAAGCCAGGCCCAGAGCGCATTGACCTTCGCCCAGCAGCAGAACGACCGTTACGTCACGCTCTACAAGTCCGGCAGCGGCACCCAGGAGCAGGCGCAGCAATATGCCTCGAATTTGCGCCAGCAGCAGGCATCGCTCGATGCCGCGCAGGCCAACCTGATCGCGGCGCAGAAGCAGATTGGCGTGTTCGACACGCAGCGCGGGGTCGCCGAAGCGCAGCTTGCGCAGATGCAGGCCGCTCAAGATCAGGCGCAAGTCAATCTGGACCGCACCATCATCAAGGCGCCCGTGGAAGGCCGGGTGACGAGACTGACGGCAGCCAAAGGCGGCTATGCCCAAGTCGGTCAGGCCCTATTGATGTTCGTGCCAATCGAAATCTGGGTCACCGCCAACTTCAAGGAGACGCAGCTCACAAACATGCGTCCCGGTCAGCCAGTCGACATCGAGATCGACGCGTTTCCCGATCACCGCATTCACGGGCACGTCGATAGCGTTCAGGCGGGCAGCGGAACCGCGTTCAGCCTGTTGCCGGCTGAGAACGCGACCGGGAACTATGTGAAGATCGTGCAGCGGGTGCCGGTGAAGATTACCTTCGACTCACCGCCCGACGTGGAGCTCGGTCCCGGCATGTCGGTCGTCCCGACGGTCACGGTCCGATGAACGGCGACGCCGCGCCTGACCGTCGGGATGCGCTGCCCCGCTCCGCTGCGGGCGACCGCAACCCGTGGCTCATTGCCGTCATCGTGTCCATCGCGACGTTCATGTTGGTGCTCGATTCGTCGATCGCCAATGTCGCCCTGCGCTACATCGCCGGCAGCATGGCGGCGGGACTGGATGAGAGCACCTGGGTCATCACGACCTACCTGGTGGCGAATGCGGTGATCATTCCGATCAGCGGCTGGCTCGCGGACGTCATCGGCCGCAAGCGGTTCTACATGATCTGCGTCGCTATCTTCACGATCGCCTCGTTCTTCTGCGGATTGGCGCCGAACCTTGCCACCCTGATCGTTTTTCGCATCATCCAGGGGCTCGGCGGCGGCGGCATGGCGCCCAGCGAGCAGGCCATCCTGGCGGATACGTTTCCGCCGGAAAAGCGGGCGCAAGCCTTCGCGCTTTACGGCGTTGCGGTGATCGTGGCCCCAACCGTCGGGCCGACGCTCGGCGGCTGGATTACCGACAACTACTCCTGGCACTGGATCTTCCTGATCAATGTGCCGATCGGCGCGGTTTCGCTTGCGCTCGTGCACTGGCTGGTGGTGGAGCCGCCGGTTCTGCAACAGGAGCGGCAGGAGCGCCTGCGCGGTGGCCTCAAGATCGACTGGGTCGGATTTCTCCTGATCGCGCTGGCGCTCGGGTGCCTCGAGGTCGTGCTGGACCGCGGCGAAATCGATGACTGGTTCCAATCCAATTTCATTCTCACCTTTGCGATCATCTCGGCCGTCTCGTTTGCCGTCTTCTTTCCATGGGAGCTCACGCGGCAGGACCCGATCGTGCACGTCGGCCTGCTCTGCCGGAGACAGTTCGCAATCGTGTTCCTGATCATGCTCGGCGTCGGCGGCGTGCTGTTCGGTTCGACCCAGCTCCTGCCGCAGCTGTTACAGACGACCTACCAGTACACGGCCCAAATCTCCGGCCTGGCCTTGATGCCGGGTGGGTTTGCGATGCTGCTGATGATGCCTATCGCCGGGCAGGCAGCCAGCCGGATACAACCGAAATACACCATGGCAATCGCTACAGCTGTCCTGGGCGTTGCGATGTTGTACGGCGCCCACACGTTGGTGCCCGACGCGAGTTTCAATTATTTTGCCTGGATCCGCGCGTTGCAGATGATTGCATTGCCGTTTCTGTTCGTCCCGATCAACACGGTCGCTTATTCAGGGCTCGAGCCGGAGCTGACCAATCAGGCGTCGGCATTGATCAACGTCGCGCGCAATCTCGGGGGCAGTATCGGGGTCTCGGTCGCCAATGCGGCGCTGACGGAGCGGGCGCAATTTCACCAAAGCCGGCTGGTCGAGAACATCTTCCCGGCTTCACCGGTCTATCAAAATACGCTGCGCAACGTGACCAAACACTTCGCCGCGCAAGGCGCGAGCCTCGCCGATGCGCAGCATCAGGCGATTGGGTGGATCGGTCAGACCGCGCTCAATCAGGCGACACTGCTGTCCTACATCGACGTGTTCTGGATTTACGCAGTGCTCGCGCTCGGCATGATTCCATTGGCATTATTGCTCCGCCGCGTGGACCTCGATGCGGGTGGCAAGGCACCGGCGATGCACTAAGGCCGACGACCGATCAGATTTTGTTGAGGAAATTCCGGACCGCGGCTAAGGCGCCGAAGGAATCGAGATCGCTGTGCCCGCCGCCGGCGAAGCGCACGAATTGCTTGGGTGCCTTGATCATCGCGAACAGGCGTTCGCCGTAGCCGATCGGCACGGTCGCGTCGCGGTCGCCATGCATGACCAATACCGGCGCCGTCACACGCGAGATGCGCTGATCGGAAGGGAACTGATCCTGCATCAGCAATCGCACGGGCAGGAACCAGTAGATTGCGGCGGCGACATCCACCGTGGACGTGAAGGGCGATTCGAGTATGAGCCCGCCGATCGGATGTGCCGCAGCGATCGCAACGGCGACGCCAGTGCCAAGCGATTCGCCCCACAGCACGATCCGGCGCGCGGGGTAGTGCTCAGCAGCGAACCGGTAGGCGGCCTCGGCATCGCGAATAAGGCCCTGCTCGGTCGGAACCCCGCTCGAGCCGCCATAGCCGCGGTAGCTCAGCGCCACGAGCCCGGTCCCATCCGCGGTCAGCGCCGCAAATCGCTCGGCCCGCAGGCGCAATGAGCCGCCATTGCCGTGAAAATACAGAATGACTGGCCGGTCGCCCTCTGGCGGGAGATGCCAGGCGATGACGCGCTCGCCATCCCTGGTCTCCAGGGTCAGCTCGCGTGATGCCCTGAACCCCGCGGCCGCGGGCGTCGTTCGCTCGCGCTCGGGAAAATACAAGAAGGAACGCTGGTTGAAATACATCAGGAGGACGACCAGCCCGTAGCCGAACGCCAGCAACCCCGCGAACCAGAGCAACAGTCTCATGCGCGCTCCGCCTGATGCATGCTCGGCCAGGAACCATTATGCTGGCGGTAACAACCGCATCTCGACGGCAAATCTGAGGACACGCCATGCACGTCAATCCGCTTCACCCCGTGTTCGCGGCCGAAGTCACCGGCGTTGATTTTACCGCTCCGGCGCAGCGGCAGCCGGTGCGCGACCTGCATGACGCGATCCATCGCTACGGCGTCGTCGTGTTTCGCAACGAGCGGCCCCCCACCGATGAACAGCATGTCGCCTTCAGCCGCCTGTTCGGGCCGGTCGAAGTCGGACCGATGTTCAAAATCACCGGCGACAAGAAGCGCATCGACAATCCGGCCCTGGTCGACGTCGGCAATCTCGACGCTGACGGCAACATCATGCAGCCGGACAACCGCCGCATGCTGTTCCGCAAGGGTGACCGGCTCTGGCACGCGGATATGTCGTTTCACCACAACCGCGCGACTTATTCGCTGCTGCTGGGCCATGAAATCCCGCCCGAGGGCGGCGACACCGAGTTCGCCGACATGCGCGCCGCCTATGACGCGCTGCCGGAGAAACTCAAGACGCTGATCGAGGATCTCACCGTCGAGCACTCGATCTGGCATTCACGCGGATTGGCCGGCTTTCCGCAGCCGACCGAGGAGGAAATCGAGTCGCGCCCGCCCGCCCATCACAAGCTGGTCCACACTCATCCCGGCTCAGGGCGTAAGGCGCTCTACCTCGCCTCGCACGCCTCGCACATCGTCGGCTGGCCGGTCGAGCTCGGGCGCGACTTGTTGAAGATGCTGATGCGGTTCGCGACGCAACCGCAGTTCGTCTATCGCCACACCTGGAAATTGGGCGATCTGCTGATGTGGGACAATCTCGCCACCATGCACCGCGCGACCGAGTTCGAGGACACCAAATATCGGCGCGACATGCGCCGCGCCACGTGTCGGGAACGGCCGATCGATCTCAGCGCTGCGGCGTAGAGCGGATCACGTGTCCCGGACGCGGTGCAGCGAGAAGCGGTGCACCGCAGACCCGGGACCGCCACAAGGACTTTGCTCTGGGGCGGTCCCGGGTCTGCAGCGCATCACTTCGTGCTGCGCCGCGCCCGGGACACGGGCAAAGTTTAGTCCAGCGCCTTGACGATGCCTTCAGTCATCTTCTTGGCATCGCCGAACAACATCATGGTGTTGTCGCGATAGAATAGCGTGTTGTCGATGCCGGCATAGCCGGAGGACAGCGAGCGCTTGATGAACATCACGGTGCCGGCCTTCCACACTTCGAGCACCGGCATGCCGAAGATCGGCGACTTCGGGTCTTCCTTCGCGGCGGGGTTTGTCACGTCGTTGGCGCCGATCACGAAGGCCACGTCGGCTTGCGCGAATTCCGAGTTGATGTCCTCAAGTTCGAATACTTCGTCGTAGGGCACGTTGGCTTCCGCGAGCAGCACGTTCATGTGTCCGGGCATGCGGCCGGCTACCGGATGAATCGCGTATTTGACCTCGACGCCTTCCTTCTTGAGCTTGTCGGCCATCTCGCGCAGCGCGTGCTGCGCCTGTGCCACCGCCATGCCGTAGCCGGGCACAATGATGACCTTGCCGGCATTCTTCAAAATAAACCCGGCGTCATCCGCCGATCCCTGCTTGACCGACCTTTGCTCGGCGCCGTGCGCCGGGCCCGCGACCTCGCCGCCAAACCCGCCCAGGATCACCGAAATGAACGAGCGGTTCATGCCCTTGCACATGATGTAGGACAGGATCGCGCCCGAGGAGCCGACCAGCGCACCGGTAATGATGAGCGCGGTGTTGCCGAGCGTGAAGCCGATGCCGGCTGCCGCCCAACCCGAGTAGGAATTGAGCATTGAGATCACGACCGGCATGTCGGCGCCGCCGATCGGGATGATGATCAGGCCGCCGAACGCGAACGCGGCGAGCGCCAACAGCCAGAACGCGATATGCGCCTGGCTCGCGGCGAACCAGATGATCAGCAGAACGATTGCGATCGCCAAGCCGAGATTGATCGCATGCCGCGACGGCAGAATGATTGGCGCGCCACTCATCCGGCCGGAGAGCTTGAGGAACGCGATCACCGAGCCGGTGAAGGTGATGGCGCCGATCGCAAGACCGAGCGACATTTCGACCAGGCTGGCGCCGTGGATATGACCGACGGTGCCGATGTCGAAGGCATTCGGCGCGTAGAGCGCCGCGGCCGCGACCAGCACCGCGGCCATGCCGACCAGCGAATGAAACGCGGCCACCAGCTCAGGCATCGCCGTCATCGCCACCCGGCGCGCGATCACCGCACCGACGCCGCCGCCGAGCCCGATGCCAAGGATGACCAGCAGCCAGGCGCCGATCCCCGCCGGCGGATGCGAGGCAAGCGTGGTCAGCACCGCAATCACCATGCCGGCGATACCGAACGTGTTGCCGCGTCGGCTCGACTCCGGGCTGGACAATCCGCGCAGCGCCAGAATGAACAGCACGCCGGCGACCAGATAAAGGAGCCCTTGCAGATTAGCGCTCATGAACGGGCCCCCTGCCCTGTCAGACGAAGCGGGACGGTGAAAGCGTCATGCATTGATGCAGTTGTCGCGAGGAACGGCTGCCGTGCTACTTCTTCTTTTTGGTGTACATCGACAGCATGCGTTGAGTAACCAGGAAGCCGCCGAAGATATTGACCGACGCGAACACCAGCGCCACGAAACCGAACACCCGCGCCCAGACCGGCCCCGACTCATTGGCAACCAATGACACGCCAACGGCGAGCAGCGCACCGACCACGATCACGGAGGAAATCGCGTTGGTGACGGACATGAGCGGGGTGTGCAGCGCCGGTGTCACCGACCACACCACATAGTAGCCGACGAATACGGCGAGCACGAAAATCGACAGGCGAAACACGAAGGGATCGACGGCTGATGCCACGTGGTCCATGAGCTGTTCTTTCTCCCTGTCGGTCTTGTCCCTGAGCAAAGGTCGGCGCGGAGCGGAACGATCAGGCGGCCGGTTTTGGTTGGAAGTTCGGGTGGACAACAGCGCCGTCACGGGTCAGCGCTGTCGCTTTGACGATCTCATCGTCCCAGTTCACCGCAAGGGTCTTGGTCTTCTTGTCGATCAGCAATTCGACGAAGTTGAGCAGGTTGCGCGCATAGAGGCTCGAAGCCGACGCGGCGAGCCGTCCCGGAACGTTGCGGTAGCCGACGATCTTCACCCCGTTCACGTCGGTCACGGCATCGGGCTGAACGCCTTCGACGTTGCCGCCGCGCTCAACCGCGAGATCGACGATCACCGAGCCGGGGCGCATCGATTGCACCATCGCGGCGGAAATCAATCGCGGCGCCGGACGGCCGGGAATGAGCGCCGTGGTGATGACGATGTCCTGTTTCTTGATATGCTCGGCGACGAGCGCCGCCTGCTTGGCCTGGTACTCTTTCGACATTTCCTTGGCGTAGCCGGCGGCTGTTTCCGCCTGCTTGAACTCCTCGTCCTCCACAGCGATGAATTTGGCGCCCAGGCTTTCGACCTGCTCCTTGGCGGCGGGCCGGACGTCGGTCGCGGTCACGATGGCGCCGAGGCGGCGGGCGGTGGCGATCGCCTGCAGTCCGGCGACGCCCGCGCCCATGACGAATACCTTGGTGGCCGGCACCGTGCCAGCAGCCGTCATCATCATCGGCAACGCCCGGCCGTAATCGGCCGCGCCGTCGATGACGGCCCGATAGCCGGCGAGATTGGCCTGGCTGGAGAGGACGTCCATGGACTGGGCGCGGGTAATGCGCGGCATGAGTTCCATGGCAAACGCGGTCACACCCGCATTGGCCAGTTCCGCCAGAGCCGCCTCATTGCCGTATGGATCCATGATGGCGATGACGAGCGCGCCGCTCTTATAGGCGGCGACTTCGCCATTGGCCGGCCGGCGCACTTTGAGAACCACGTCGGCATCGCCGACCGCATTCTGGCTTACGGTCGCGCCTGCGGCGGAATAGTCCGTGTCGAGGACCCCGGACTTGAGCCCCGCGCCCTGCTCGACCACGACTTCGGCGCCAAGCGCGGCAAGTTTCTTCACCGTGTCCGGCGTCGCGGCGACCCGCGGCTCCGGATCAATCTCGCGCGCGACGGCGATGCGCATGAAAACTCCGCCTAATGACCGAGCCCGAAGGCTGCGAGCGCGAACAGTCCCAGCACCATCACAACAATCCCGGGCGTGTGCGAGTGCGTGGCCAACCCGTAAAATGCGGTGATGATACTCAAGAGGATGAGTAGGCCGGCCGCCCACCACACTTCCAGGACGCCGCCGATGGCGAGCCCAAGCATGATCGTTGTCAGGCTCACGACGCCGATGCTGGCAAACAGCAGAAAGCTCTCGTAAGTGCCCTCATGCTCCTCGTAATCATTGCCGGTTGCGGTCGCGTATTCGACCTCGCCGTGGTCGGCCATCGTATCCCTCCGCGAGTACACGTCTGGCCGCGGAATTAGCGCAAATAGCAGGTCAGGGCAACGCTACAGAAGCTCGGCTTGAGTCAGCGCCGCGGCCTGTCGCTCGGAGACACGCGCCACGGAAAAATCCTCGATGGCGGCGTTGAACAGTGCGTAGAAATTGAGCTCTGCCGCAAGGTGAAGGAATACCCCACCGAGACCAATCGCGGCGCGATCCATGAAGACGAACTCGCGCGGGACCGTGACCGGGCCTCTTCTGCGCAGGGCTTGGTGCACGCGAAAAGCTTCGCGCCGACCGTATTCT
>JAFAXD010000415.1 GCA_019241285.1 Xanthobacteraceae bacterium
CGTGACCTTGTCCGGGCCGCCGACGCCCTCATAATGGTTCTTGATGTTGCCGAGCACGGAGTCGACCTTGTCGAAATCGCTCAGGTGGTAGACGACTTTCGACTTGTCGGGCGTAATGGGGGCAGCTTGCGCCGTCTTGCCCGCGGCCGCGAAAAGCGCTCCGATGGCAGCGGTAGCGGCTGTAAGGATGTTGCGTCGGTGCATGGTCCCTCCCTATGGGGTCGATGCGTGCCAGCTAGAGCATAACATGGAGATGGACGGCGCCGTGATACGTAAAGCCTTTATTGCGATGGCGACTTTGTTGATGGCGCAAGCCACGTGTGGCCCGCTTGCGGCGCAACCGCGCTCCGAAAGCGGGATTGCGGGGGTGTCGGTGTTCGGGCGACCGCCGGCCGGCTTCAACCCTCTGACGGCTAGCAACACCGAGCTTGATGAATACGGTTTCCCGCCGCGGCCCGACCGCAATCTTGGCGAGGAGGCGCGCAAGCGTTGGGAACAACGCGTCATGAGCCAGACACGAATTGTTCCTGAGCTGGCGCAGACAAACGTGTTCCACGGGCTGGTCAAAGGTATCAAACCGGTAAAGACCGGGAGTGGAACAATCGATGCGACCAGTTCGAACTGGAGTGGGTACGCCATTACGGATCCCACCAATCCGTTTGTTAAACCTGGTTCGCAGGTCGAAGCCCAGTTTGTCGTGCCCAAGCCGGCGTCGGGTTGCGCCGACGGCAGCACGGAGACTTACAGCTCGGCCAATTGGGTCGGGATCGATGGGGCGCTATCGAACGACGTGTTCCAAGCGGGTACCGAAACCGATCTCGATTGCCGCTCCGGTCCTTCCTACTATGCCTGGATCGAATGGTTTCCGAATTCGGAAATCAAGGTCACCAACCTTGCGATTGCGCCTGGCGATTTGATCTCGCTCTCGGCTTTCGTCGCATCCGATGGCAGCAAGCATTTGTCGATTGAGAATTTGACCACGCGGAAATCCGTGGCATTGGCCATGAAGCCGCCGCCTGGAACCGAGCTTGTTGGCAATTCCGTCGAATGGATCGTGGAACGGCCGACGCTCAATAACGTCGCTCTCTCCAAGTTGACCAATTATTTGTTGAACCCGTGGACCAACATCAGCGCCGTGACGTTCCCAAAATTGGGCGAGCCCCCGGTTGCCTACCTGCCGGATAGTGCGCCTGCCACCGCGACCACCTATCACCTGTGGATGAGCGACGGCTCAAACGAGATCAGCGGGGTGCAACTCTTCAGCATCCCAGCCACAGCCAAGACCGCGCCTTCGCTCTGGTTCGTGGCCACCACGCCGTATTGAGATGCGATGCGAGCGCCCGAAAGCATGATCCCTCCGCCAGGGGGGGATCACGCAACCCGTTTTAGGGGAAGGGGGGACCCCGACGCCAGTTGGGTGGGGTGGGGGGGCTGGCGTCGGGGCCGGGGCGGGTCACCCCGCTTTCGCGGGGTAGCCCGTGGGGTTCATCAAGCGAGTCGAACTTGGCGCACCTGGGTGGTCGGTGCGGCCGGCTGCTGGGTCTTTTGTACCGGCTTGATCGACTGGGTGTTGAGGCGGTCACCTTTCAGGGCCCGGACCGGGATCGTGCCTGGTATCTCCGCGCCGGGCGCAAACGAGATAGCTACGACCTCGACCGAGAGTACAACGGCCGCTGCGGCAATGATCACTTTCAGCATGGAAACGCCTCACCACCCGCTTCTTGCTTAATGTCAAGTTAAGCGGAAGCGGTCCCGCGCACATCTGTACGTGGGTGGTCTGGGCGACCACGTTGGAATGAGGCACTTACGGCCTAGGGTTAGAACGTATTGTCCTTAGGTATAGGTGCTGCGGTAAGCCTAGGACAATTCGTGAACAGGGCTCAGGTTAATTGGATTGGGCGGCCGGTAACCTCGTTTAAGCCGAGGCAGCGACTGCAGCACATTGCGCGACGTACGCTGGCATAAGGTTATATTCCTAACGTCACGAATCGCCGGTCATGATGGTAAATCCCGGTGCCGAGTACGACTCGGCGGTCGCCGGTTTGTCAGTAATGACTAAAGTCGTTCCGGGGCGCAGCAGTGCTGACCAGCGCCGCGCCGTTGCTTCCGGAACGTCGATGCGGCCCATCGTGGCGGCGTAGAGCAGAGCCGAGGCTTCCGCGGGTGTGCCGTTGTCCTGGCCCAGATCGGTTACGGCGTCGGCCTCCAGATCGATGGCCATCCATTTAAGCTTGGCCGGATCGTCGGACGGTCCCGTCACGTTGAAAACATGGGTCCCGAATGGCTCGTCAGGCTGCTTGAGCGTAACCGTGTCCTCGAACGCCGGGACCCCGTTTTGGTAAACGATGATCTTCTTATCAGCCGTGGAGATCACCGCCGATACGGTCTGAGCACCGGGTGAGCCCGGTGGTGCGGATTCGGCATTTGCCTTCGCCTGCTTGACGGCCTCTTTGGCCATGTCCTCGGTGTGCTGCGAGATCAGCACGCCGGAATGCAGGACGTCGGCGGGAACAGTGTTGTGATCGCCGATGATCACCGTCGTCCCGAGTTGCGTGATCCCGTAAAGCAGTTGCGCAAACGCTTTCGGCAGCCGCACGCAGCCGTGCGATGCCGGATAGCCGGGTAGATTCCCCGCATGTAGCGCGACGCCACCCCAGGTGAGCCGTTCCATGTAGGGCATCGGTGCATCGTCATAGAGGGACGAGTGGTGGTTCACGTCCTTCTGCAAAATGACGAATGTCCCCGTCGGCGTGGCGTGACCCGGCCGTCCGGTCGAGCAGGTGGAAACCGCAATGCGCACCCCGTGGCGGTAAACCGTAACCATCTGGTCGGGGATGGAAACAACGACGACCACCGGACCTTCAGGCGCGCGATCGGGATTCCAGGCAAATTGACCGGGCTTGAGCTTTTTAGGATCGATTCCGTCGTCCTGGAGCGCGACGAGATCTGAAGCAAACAACGCGAGTGGCGCTGCGCCAATTCCAATCAGCATCGCCCGTCGGCTGAGCGCACCCGCGGCAGCAAATGAATACCTACGCTCTACGTGACGCGCCATGTATCCCCCGCGAATCGCTGTGCAGTTCCGTTTTTGGCTGATGACGCACGGTCAGGCAAGCAACAAAGGCTACCAATTCGTCGGCAAATCCCTTACACCGGCCGCCTCACCAGGAGGGGGTTGAATGCTGACGATTCGCACTGCATCGACGGCGCTTATGTTGATCATCGCGCTGGCGGCCTCTGCCGCCGCTCAAACAAGTCAACGGCCCGCGGGTCCTCCGCCGGGAGCACAAAATCTTGCGGTGCCCCCGTTTGATCCATCTGCAAAGGTCGGCATGCTCAACTGCAATGTCGGTCCCGAAGTCGGCTTTATCGTCGGCGGACGCGCAAAACTGAGCTGCCGCTACAGTCCTAGCTCGCCGTCTTCCCCGACTGAGAACTACACGGGCGAGATCACCACGGTCGGTCTCGACATTGGGGTTTCCAAAGGCGGCAAGCTCGCCTGGGCAGTCTTCATGCCGACCAACGGTCCGCAGCACGGCGCGCTTGCCGGTGACTATGCTGGCGTGAGCGGTTCGGCCGCGGTGGGTGTTGGTGTTGGTGGCAACGTCCTGGTCGGCGGATCGAATCGATCGGTAACTTTGCAGCCATTTTCGGTCGAGGGTGATACGGGCATCAACCTGGCAGTCGGCGTTTCCGACATGGTGCTTCGGCCAGGATCTTGAACGAGGGTACCTGAACGACGGAGTATCAATCCGTCTTCAACGCCTGGCTCTTGAACCGGGTGATCGCTGCCTTTGCTTCCTCATTGGCCGGCGTGATTTCCAACACGCGCTGGTAATCTGCCAGCGCTTGTTCATGGCGATTGAGGGTTTCCTGCAAGCGCGCCCGCTCCAACAACAATGGCAGCGCTTTCTGCGGATCCAGTTGAATGGCAAAGGACAGATCCGAGATGGCGAGATCCGGCGCGCCTTTGCGCACGTGTGCGTTGGCTCGCAGCCGATAGATCGATCCGATCAGAGTCGCGACTCCTGCCTCGCGGTAGCTCGTTCGTAAGGCGTCAGCGAGCAGCGGATCCTTCCAGTAGGCGTCGATCATAGCGCTTAGATCGTAGATCTCGCGATCATAGAACTTGCGCTTGTCGCACAGACCGGCGCGGATGCGATGCGCATAGAAGAGATCGAGCGCAGGCATGCGGGTGGGGTCGGCCTCGGTCAGCTGAATGGCCTTGCTGAGGTCCCCTAGGGCCGACTCCTCGTCACCCTTGTAAAGTTGCGCCATGCCGCGCGCGCGCCAGGCAGGGGCGCTGCGTGCATCAAGCCGGATCGCCTCGTTGAGGTCCGCGAGTGCGTGTTCGGTGTCACCGAGTTTGAAGTAGGTCTGGCCGCGATGCACGTAAGCATCGGCGTAAAGCGGGTCGGCGCGAAGCGCGTCCGTCAGTGTCCGCATCGCCTGCTCGAAATCTCCGTCCTTGGCCAAGCGCTTGCCTTGCTCCGTCAAGTCGCGGGCACGGGCCGTAGGACCGCTGACAGGCTCGGCGGGCGGTGCCATTGCCGCGGCTTCGGTGGCCGGCGCGGCGGGCCGCGGCTGAGGAACGCCTGTAAAGGTTGAGAGCCATTTGCCGGGATCCTGGGGGGCATCAACACCTGCTTGTTGGCGCTCGCGCGCTGCACTCGCGCAAGCGGCCAGATCGGTTGCTGCCAGAACGGCGCTGCACCCCGGTGGCGGTCCAAACGATACTGGCGCTTCATTGACTCGCTCAGCCGCTGCTCTTGCCGGCCCGGTGCTCGCCGGCGTTGCCTCGGCGATTTGCGCGGGCGCTTGCCGCAAGCCGTGATCATTAAGCCGCGTACGCGCCAGCCAAACCGTTGCGCCGAGGCCGACCAGGACGAGCGCCGCGGTGGCGCCGACCGCGGCTCGCGTTGCGCGGCCGGGCGCGAGCGCAGGTGGCTTGCCGGGAACCACGTGCCCAGGAGTAACTGCTGCCAATGCGCGCCGCACGCGCGCCGGTAGGGACCGGACTGCGGTTAGGTCGATGCGAATGCGTGGACGTGCCGGCGCGGGTTGAGATCTCGGCGAATTGTTGGCCGTGCGGCGCGCCGCAGCCCCTGCGGCGAACGCGGGCGCTGAGGCAAATGCGGCTGCCGAAGTGGGCACGACCCGGCTCGTGCGCAGGCCGCCGCGCGCGACTAGCCGGACCAGCGGGAAGAGGACTGACGAGAACACGGCGTGGCCGATGGTCGACGTCGATACCTTGGCGGGCCTGCGTGCTGGCTTGGCACCCGCGTCCGCCGGTACACGAGGCGATTTGCGGACTCGGCCTTCGACGACTTTGATGGCGTGCTCGAGCGCACGCTGCTCGCGCGCCACGCGTTGCTTGGACAGGCGTCCGGGGAGCGTGTGCAGGTGGTGGAGCACGACCCGACGGGCGTGCTCATAGACAGCACGACGCGCCTCTGCCGACGGTTCGTGCAGAGCCGCGATCGCACCCGCCACAATTGCATCATAGTCCAGCTCGCCGGCGCCCTTTGCAGGCGTCGCGCCGCCGAACATCCCCACAGGCTCAGCCATTGCTTGCCGGCAGCCCCCACTCCGAAAGCGCTATCCTACTTGCAATTTCGACCCTGGTAGGGCGCAGCGCTGAAAATCTCCCTCACCGCGCCGCTGCGGTCGGTGCGCCCCGGGCTTGCAGGCCGCGGATCCGGTCGGCCAGGGTCTCGCGCGCACCCGCACCGGGCTGAGGGGCGGTGCCGGTTTGTGGCGCCGCCGGGTCAGTGCCGCGGGCGAGCAGCTCGTGGATCGGAGAGTCCGGGCCTTCCAGGGTCGCTGTCAGCCTTGCAATTTCGCTGGCAACATCACTCATACGCTCCCGTAGAAGCGAGTTCTCGGCGTGCCCGTCGACCGATGTGGCCGCCGCGTCCTGCATTGCCGCAATCTGCCGCTGCGCTCCGTCCAGCTGGCGGCGCAGCTGCGCGGCTTCAAAGTCGCGTTCGGCCAGGCGCCGCCCGCGCTCGGAGACCTGCGCTTCAAGCTCCTCAAGGCGGCCCAAGAGCTTTTGCCCCTCGCCCGACTGGGCTTGCAACGCCTGTTCGAGCTCGGACGCGCGCGCACCCAGGATCTCAACCTTGGTGTGTTCCGCGGTCCACTGCTGGCCCGCCGCGTCGGTTTCGTTGCGCTCGCGATCGAGACGATGGGCGACCTCCGCAAGTTCCTGCTCGCGTTGCTCGGCCTCCGATCTAAGGGCATCGACCTCAGTACGCAGGCTGGCGATTTCGACGCGCTGACTGTCGGAGAGCACCGCGTGTTGGTCGAGCGCGGCGGTCAGGGTCGCGAGTTCGGCCTGTTTGTTGGCCAAGTTGCGGGACGCCTCGTCCAGCGCCCGGGTGCGGTTGGCGACCTCATCCTCAGTGCTGCGGGTGCGATCGCGCAACGATGCCTCGCGCGCTTCCAGGGCGAATATGGTGGCTGATTTTTCGCTGAGTTCTGCCTTGAGCCGGTTGATCGCCGTGGTTTTCTTGCCGAGCTCAGCCAGCTGGGTCGCCGTCTGAGCCTTGAGCTGTTCAACGGTGATTTCCAACCGCCGCATGGCCATGGCGAACTCGGCGCGCAATTGATCCTTGTCGGCTTGAATTTCCGCTAGTGACAGCGGCGTCGCTGCTTCAAAGCGGCGGATCGTGAGGCGGACCGCGCGATTATGGACGAGCGGAATGAAGATCAGCCCCAGCAAGGTCGCGACCAGAAACCCGATCGCGAAATACATGATCGGTTCGATCATTCTCGTCCTCCAGCTCGTAGAGCATGATCCCGAAAAAGGCTGCCCCGCACTCGATGCGGGGGCGCTAATGCGGCGCGCAACCGTGGTCCAGATCCGCCTGGCTCACGGGTGCGCCACGGTTAGCTAACCGGAAAAAGCGGCAAAAGGAACCCGGCTCAGGCCTGCAAGGCGCTCTGTCAGAACGGGTTCCAGGTCGGCTGCGGCGTGAACTTGAGATATCCGATATTGGCCCCCAGCCGCAGGCCAAGTCCCGAGCGGATCGGCACCACGACGATGTTGTTGGCGGTCAGGGCCGTCATACCGAGCCCGCCGATGAAATAGGCGGAGCCGTCGATTCCTCCGAAACGCTGATAGATCGCATGCGTTGCCGGTAGCTTATAGACCAGCATCATGGTGCGGGCGCCTTCGCCGCCGAAATCCCAGCCCACGGAAGGCCCCTGCCAGAACACCTTCAGGTCGCCAGCGTTCTTGGTGTAGAGCATGCCCTCGCCGTAGCGCAGGCCGCCAAAAAACGCGCCGCCACCTTCCTCACCGAGGATGTAGCCGTTCGGCAGGCCCCACTGGCTGACAGCTTTCTCGACGATGGTAGCAAGGCCGCGCGATATCCCGCCGAAAAAGCGATGGCCGGCGTCGACAATCTCATTGGGAGAAAACTCGCCGGACCCCGGCTGTATCGGCTGGGGGGCAGGCTGTGCCATCGGCGGCCCGGGCGGCGGCGCTGGTGGCGGGACGGCCTGCGCGCCAGGAGGCGGGTACTGCTGCGGCGGCGGCAGCGGTTGCATCTGGGCGAGGACCGGTCCGATGGCGGCGGCGGACAATCCGAACAACATCGACCCCACCGCGACGGTCCGCATGAACACGCGCATGAAAGCCCCCATCTGCGCAGGTTGCATAAATCCCCTGTTTACCAAGGTCCGACGACTATGACGCGTTTTGGTTAACTGGATGTTGCAGTGAGGGCGATCATCGGCGGGAACTGTGGCCGGGCCGCGGCGAATGCGCCCAAAGCGCCCCTTTTTGTCGCGCTCGCAGCGCGGCAGTGGTCCACCGCACCAGACAGGATATAAAGCACGGCCAGCCCAATTGATTCCCTGGAGTGTCTGAATGACGACCGTGCTTGCGGGCCTCGACCTTGCCGCGCTTCTGTGTTCGCGGGTCTGCCACGACCTGATCAGTCCGACCGGTGCGATCGTCAACGGCCTGGAAGTGCTCGAAGATTCCAAGGACGACGAAACCCGTGATTTCGCGCTGGCGCTGATCAAGAAAAGCGCCGGGCAGGCCGCAGCCCGCCTGCAATTTTGCCGGCTGGCGTTCGGGGCTGCCGGTTCCGCCGGCGCCGAGATCAATCTCGGTGATGCGGAGAATGTGGCGCGCGGCTTCGTCGAAGACGACAAGGTCAAGCTTGCCTGGAGCCTGCCACGGGCGCTCGCGCCGAAGAATCGCGTCAAGCTCCTTCTCAATCTGTTGCTGGTGGCCACCCAGGCTATTCCCCGCGGCGGCACGCTCAGCGTCGAGGGCGACGCCGGACAGGGTTTCCGGATCACCGCACTCGGGATGAACGCGCGCATCCCGCAGCCCGCGGAGCGATTCCTGACGGGCGCAGCCACGGATGGCGTCGATGCCCACGCGATCCAGCCCTATTACGCCGCGCTGCTGGCACAGGATTGCGGGTTGCGCGTGAGCCTCGCCAAGGAAGGCGAGGCGATCGTCATCGCGGCGCAATAACCGGTTTGCAAAAAACAGAACCCCGCCGCTGCGGGCGGGGCTCATATGGGCTGTCTGACGGTTGCGTTAGGCGGAAATGCGGTTCTCGTCGTCGAACGGCTCGCGTAGCACGTAGCCGCGGCCCCATACCGTTTCGACGAAATTCTTGCCGTTCGACGCGTTGGCGAGTTTCTTGCGCAGCTTGCAGATGAACACGTCGATGATCTTGAGCTCGGGCTCGTCCATCCCGCCATAGAGGTGGTTGAGGAACATCTCCTTGGTGAGCGTCGTGCCTTTGCGCAGGCTCAACAGCTCGAGCATTTGATATTCCTTGCCGGTGAGGTGCACGCGGGTACCGTTTACCTCAACCGTCTTGGTATCGAGATTGACCACCAGCTCGCCGGTCTGGATCACCGACTGCGCATGCCCCTTGGAGCGGCGCACGATCGCGTGAATGCGGGCGATGAGCTCGTCCTTGTGAAACGGCTTCGTCAGGTAGTCGTCGGCACCGATGCCGAGCCCTTTCACCTTGTCTTCCGTGCCGGCGAGGCCCGACAGGATCAGGATCGGCGTCTTGACCTTGGAGACGCGCAACGTGCGCAGCACCTCAAAGCCGGACATGTCCGGGAGATTGAGATCGAGCAGGATGATGTCGTGGTCGTACAGTTTCCCAAGGTCGACGCCTTCCTCGCCAAGGTCGGTCGTATAGACGTTGAAACTCTCCGACTTCAACATCAGCTCGATCGACTGAGCCGTGGAAGCGTCGTCCTCAATCAGCAACACGCGCATGCCCAATCCCCCGTCATCCCCGCATCGGGCTAGGTCGGCGGGCCATGAGCGGCCGCCTTGGAATACGCCTGATCACAAACTGATTCGGAACGCCATCAACGATGGTGATCAAAACCCGACTCTCACGCAAGCAGGCGAGAAATTCCGCGACACCCGCGCAAAGGCAGGTTCGATCGCGTCTGTTTGCTCGTGCCGCATCAGGTTCAAGAACAACGTTCGTCCACCGATGATGCCCTGACCGAATTCAGTTTGCGCGCTTGGCACAGTCCTTTCCACGCGTCCCGAGGGCGATGCGCTGATGATTAACGACATCGGTAAACACGAAGTTAAACAGTGAAAATTTCGTTGCCGTCGGGCTGATCAAAACTGATGCCGGCACGCAACACTCCGTAAAAATCGTCGGTTTCTGCACCGTTGGGCGGTGGCGGCGGTTCGGGAGGCGTCCGCGGAAACCGAAAACTAACAGTGTCGCGGCACAATCTTTTCCAACGCGGCCAACAATTGATTTACTCGCGTTAACCATTGTGGTGCGGGGTGCGGGGGAGTACGAGTGATGAAGTCGCATGAGGCTCTCATTCGCCTGAAGACATTTCAGGTCGAGGACAAGCGGCGCAAAGTCGTGCAGATCGAGACCATGATCGCGGAATTCGAGCGCATGGCGAATGATCTCGATCGCGAGATCCGCATCGAGCAGGATCGCAGCGGTATTCACGATCCTTCCCACTACGCCTATCCGACCTACGCCAAGGCCGCGCTGGCGCGCCGCGAGAACCTCCGCCACTCCGCGGACGAACTGCGCACCCAACTGGCTGATGCGAAGGTCGCCCTGCAGGAAGCCTGCGACGAGCGGCGCAAGATCGAGTTGCTGGGGGAGCGCGAGCGCAACGCCGAAGCCCGCGGGCAATCCGATGCCGACTCGCTGGCGATCCTGCGTTCGCGCGCCGCGTTGGCGTGATGGCTAGCTCGGCGTAGGTCCGAGCGGCGGGGGCGGCGGCGCGTGGGTCGGACTACGGTGCAATAGTGTGATCGAGATATAGGCGCCGATCCAGGAGCCCCCGGCCGCAAACAGCACGTAAACCCAGTTATTAGTGTAGCTGATCACCGCGAAGGACGAGAGCAGGTACCATATGCTGCTCCAGGTGGCGGCGGGCACCCGCCTGCGGGCGACAACGGCCGAGGTGAACATCACGTAAACCGCATCGGTGGTCGCGGTGGCGAGAACGACACCGGCGGCGACCCATGGATCGATCTGAACAGGCCACATCGCGCGCTGAAATGATTGTGGGTTGAGGTGCTAGAGCGGAGCGAGGCATATCACGAGGGCTGTCTTGGGAAAAACCGATGCACCCGAAAAGAGAATGGCCCCGCAGTGCGGGGCCACTCTTCACTCCAGTGCGTAGCCCGCCCTAGTAACAGGCCCGGTGTGTGGTGAATACTACCTGGCCGGTCGGCGTCACGGTTCGCTCGCGGATCACGCGGCATGCGCCCGCGTCCGCATATGGTCCGCCCCAATAATCATGGCCCCACCCATAGCCCGGGCCGACCCCGGCCGCGAACGGGCCGATCTGTACCCCGGCCCCATACGGGCCAGCGCCTGCGTAGAACTGCGCGGAGGCCGGGACCGCCGCAGCCGCCAGAGCCCCGGCGGCAAGCGCGGAGACGAGCAGCTTCCTGATCATGGTGCACTCCATTTGCTCCTGCCCCTCGCAAATCCAACGCCCCAGCCGGCGGGTTGTTTCGCCGACGTGAGATCGGTTAACTCTTTGGAATCTATTCTGAATTCGAGAAATGCGGGCGATGATTTCCGCCCGCAACCGAGCGTCGCGGGCAGCCGGATCAGGCGACGCCTTCAACGATCCGGATGTCGCGTTCGGCAGCGTTACCCAAAGCTTTCAGGGCTGCCTTGTAGCCGTCGCTGTCGTGCGCCGCGACGGCCCGCTCGACGCTATCGAATTCAATGATGACGGTGCGCTGGTTGAGCCCGGCTTCGTAAGTCTTGGCCGGCATGCCGCGGACCACGAAACGTCCCCCGCCCGCCTGGATGGCCGGTGCGGCAAGCTTGGCGTACTCGCCGAGCGCATCCGGATTGGAAATGTTGCGATAGGTCGTGATCCAGTAGGCCTTGGCCATGGTCTGTCCTCCCTTGCTGCGTGATGGATCGCTCGAACGAGCGGGTGACTTTAGCGCGTGCATGGGCCCGAGGCGACGGGGACGTGCCGCCGAATTCGCTGGGCAGCGGCGGCATAATCGCGGGGTGGAAGGGTTGCGGGGGGCTACTTGATGCTGACTTGGCCAGAGCCTGCGCCGTTGCGGGCGGCTCCTTTCGAACCCGATGCGGCTCGCGCCGTTCAGCGGATAACGGTCACGCCCGAGTGGGAAATGGCAACCGGCTTGGCTGCCTTCACGACCGGTTCGACCGTCTGGGCGCGGGCCGTGGTCACATCCTCCGGAAGCGGGCGCGCCGTGATGCAAACCACCATGACGGCGACCGACGCGATGAGGGAAACCACGACGATCTTGAGGTGGGTTGTCTGGTCAGCGGTTCTTAATGATGCATTGCTCATGGCACTTCTCCGTCAACTGAGACGGCCGGGACAATCTACCGGTTAACCTTCTGTTGTTTCATTTCAGGTTGGCCGATCGATCTACAACAAATACGCCCGGCCACCCTGGCCGTGTTGTAACAATCTAGAAGTTTGTATTTGGTTTCAAAGAGGGATTCACAGTTGATTGAACATGCGTGATTCCCGCCGCAATCGCGACAAAAGTATAAACACGGTTAACGCTCCGTAAACATCGGACGTGCATGTTTACGTTTGATAAACGTCAGTAGACCCGCAGCTCGCTCGGATCACGTCCGCCCGGGTCGATCCCCATCGCGTTGGCAAACTCGTTCCAAACCTCGCTTGGCTGCCCGGCCTGCCAGGGGAAGCGCTGTGCGCGCCGGCCAAAATATGGATCCTTCTGCCACTGCTCGCGTGGCAGGCTCTCCGTGAAGGTCTTCGGTGTCGCGATCGGCAGTTTCACCAGCTTGGCTTTTTCGGGATCGCGGACGATGCCCTTGGGATCGCGCCCTTGCGCCACCGCGTCCATGTCCTGGAAGAATCGATTGCGGATCATCGCAATGCCCCGGTCGCTCGATCCAAGCAATTCCTGGCTGCGATCGGCGATCGTACCTTGGCCGACCCAGGCGATGACGTCCTGATTGATGATGTGGCTCGAGATCCAGCGCCCGTTGGTATCCTTGATCGGCCCGTACCAGGTCGGCACGCGGTTCTGCACGTAGGGCTCGCTCTCCTTCGGCACGCGGGTAAAGAACCAGCAAATATTGAGCGTGTTCTCATCGTCGATCGGAATGCGCCATTCGAAATGCGACCCAAGGAAGAAGCCGTTTGGCCACAGGGTGACACGGCCGACGGTCCACAGCGGGTCCTGTTCGGTCGCGCCTTCGCGAATGCGTCGATATTGAAAGCCGTATTCAAATTCATCGAAGCCAAGCCGGAGATGGCGCGCCGCATAGGGGCCGGTCTCGCCGCGCTGCCGCAGGCTCCAGTTGTCGTGCATCCATTCGAAATGCACGGGGTCGATCGAATTCTCCTGGCATTGGAACCAGTTGCACGGCACCTCGCAGGCGACGATTTCCTTGAAGCCGTTGCTCCAGGTGAATGGCTCCCAGACCGGCAGCTCCGGCGCCGGCTCCGGTCCCATATAGGCCCACAGCAGTCCGGCCATCTCGCGCACCGGATAGGCTGGACTCGTGCATTTCTTGCGCAGCGGCGAGGCGGGATTGAACGTGTCCTCGAACGGCTGCTCGACGCAGCCACCGCGCTCGTCCATCAGCCAACCATGATAATTGCAGCGAATGCCGGCTTTCTCAACGAAGCCGTAGGACAGATCGGCCCGTCGATGCGGACAGTGCCGGCCGAGCAGGCCGTATTGACCGCTCAAATCCTGGTACAGAACCAGATCCTCGCCCATCAGCCGCACCGCCTTGATGGGGTTGTCGGCAAGCTCGCTCGCGCCGCCGATTGGATGCCAGTAGCGCCGTAGCAGGTCGCCCATCGGGGTGCCGCGGCCAACGCGCGTCAACATCTCATTCCTGGCTTTATCCATGCGTCAAACCTCCCACGCGCGGCATGTCGCGTCGTTTCGACGACGCGCTGCCGCTCTTCGAATTATCCAAAGCTGGAGACTAAGCGCAAGCGAAGGTCGCGCTTGTTATGCGCTGCGCGCAAAGCGGAACATTGGCGACATGCTGCGGCGCAAATCTTACGGGCTTTTAATGCTTACGCAAATTTAAGTTGCCCCCGGCTCATTGCGCATTTGTACTGGCATCTACAGATTTCTCCGCAAACAGGAGAACAGTCAGATGTGGAACAAAGTGTTGGTGCTTTCGACTGCGGCCATGTTGGTCGGCTCCGCCGCGGTGGCACAGCAGACGCAACAGCAGAACCTCGATGTTCGCGACGGCCACGCATCGTTCCAGCCGTGGCGTCCGGGCGCGGATGACTTCGCAGCGTTTACCGACGCGCGGGTCGCGGCCCTCAAGGCAGGCTTGCGGCTCAACTCCGATCAGGAAAAGAACTGGCCGGCATTCGAACAAGCTTATCGTAATCTCGCTAAGCTGCGCGCTGACCGGTTCGCCGCCAACCGCGATGCCGCTGCACCATCGGGCGATCAGACACTTGTTGATCGCCTGCAGCGTCGGGCTGATTCAATCACTCAGTTTGGAACAGCTTTGCAGGATTTGGCCAAGGCGACGCGCCCCCTCTACCAGAGCCTCGATGATGCTCAGAAACACCGGTTTGTCGCGATCACCCGCTTCATGATGCAGCATCGGCATTTTGCCATGGCGCACGGATTCGGACCCGGCGGGCATCACGGAATGGGTGAAGGGCCGCATGGAATGAGTGACGGGCCGCACGGCGGCATGATGGGGCATGGCTTTGGTCGTCCGGACGGCGACGACCACGAGTAGTACGGTATCGGCGATCGCCTCCAAGCCCCCCACCCCGCGATCCCGTGCCGTCGTGAGCCGCCGGGCCTAGTGCCCGGCGGTTTCCCGTTTCTGTTTGGAGCGTTTCTGACCTACTGCTTGAAGGCCGACAAACCTGCGCAAAAGATAGGCGACGGCGCTGACTTGTATACACACAGGATCTGAACAACTCTCACTATATACCTTCCGACTATGTTCATGATCGTTTCGCACTGCTAGTTAAATTTCTCCGAGTCTACTCAAGTGCCGCGTCGGTATGCGCGGCACTTTTTTCTTTTGCACGGCAGCGGGGAGATGGGCGTGGAGGGGACGAAGGCCTTGAGCGCCGACCAGAGTTCGCGCAAGCGTGCAGACTCCGGATCATGGCGTGCACTTGCCGCTCAGGCGCGCCGCAACGCAAACCGTGTGCGTGACCCCAACATCAAGATGACGCTACTCACCATTGCGGAACGTCTTGAACGCCTCGCCCTGAGCGCCCGCGAGTTGGAGCGTGGCGCACGAAATGCGCCAGTCCGCGCATAAAAGATCAAAGCTAGAATCTCAAACGGATGCCCGAGCGGCCGTTCACCACCACTGGTGTGAGGCGGGCATTGCAGAGGGTGCCGCGCCGGCACCCCGTAATGGTGCCCGGCGCTGCGGTCGTGCTGCTGGGGCGGCGGGTTCACGCTCCGAGGTCATGATGATGAGTCTGTCCACTCCCTTGCGTTCAATCGGCGTGAAAGCGTTGGCCTTCCGCCAAGTCTGGAACGAAACCACACCATGATTGGTCGCGATCAGGTCACCCGCCTGCAGCGTCGGATCATCCTCGAGCTTCATGCTCGCAGTGCCAAACGAGTCGCGGCCGTTGCACGAGCAGGCGGGAACAATTCGCTCGCGGTATGCGAAGGCATTTGCAAGTTTCTGATACGTGCTGCCATCGTCTGCGGTCGCCTGCGCGATTTCACTGCCGACGAATACTTTGGTCTTGGCGGCCGGGCATAGGCCGTCGCATACGGCTTTCGACGTTGCGCCACCCGATACGGGGAAATAGCGGCCATCGCACAGGCGAACGCAATAGGCTGCGTTTGTGCCAACGCGGTTGATTGATGGGCGCGGCGTTGCGGCCTGCGGAGCGAGAAATCCGCCGAACAGGAAATCAAATAAACCGGCGGCTGCGGGCGTCGTGTTCGTGATGACGGTGACGATTGTCAGAAGACCCAGCGCGCGTCCAAACGAACGCGAGTTTCCCACACCGCGGCTATTCACCAAGAAAACTCTCCCTGCGTCGTCTCAGTACGCATGTCTCGAACCACGCCGGCCATCTCCCGGGGATTGGCTCGGTCGCAGTCCTGAGGGGTAGAAAGGTGGAGCGTCGGGTAGATGGGGGGTAGTCTACATTGGGCTAGCGCCCCGAGACGTTGGTATAGGCGCTGTCAACCAGCGTACCGCGCCGTAGCAGTCGGCCCAGGCTCTATATCGCTGGATATATTCCCACAATCGGCCGTTTCAGGTATCAACTGCGCTCAAGCCTACTGGCTTACTTGCCGCGTTGCCATGCGCGGCTTCTTTTTTTGTGCAAGGTTGCGATGGAGCTGGCTGCTCCGCGAAAGCATCGACTCGGCGCTGGCATGGCAAAAGCGCCGGCCTGTATTCCGAGACGAGTAAGTGCCTGCGGGCGGGTCCGGTTGGGCCCGCTTCGACGCCCTCGACAAAAAACCACCCCAGGGCTATATGAACGCGCGCGTTGGCCCGTGCCAATTGGCACCACGTGTGGTCGCGTGTGTTCCCTAAAGGTCTGTCAAGATTAGGGAAGGGCGCATAGCTCAGTTGGTAGAGCAGCTGACTCTTAATCAGCGGGTCCAAGGTTCGAGTCCTTGTGCGCCCACCAATATTCACACGTCCGAGTGTGTGGTGGATCTGAAATTCCTGTCATTCTCTGCGGCACTCCAAAGCTGGTGCCCACTTTTCTAACACCAGTGCTTTCCGATTCCCGGTCGAAACAGGTCCGCGGCGCCCCTACGTGCGCCCGTGGTTGGTTCGTCACGTTCCGGTAATGCAAGTACGAAAATCAGCGTCCAAATGATGACTTTAACGAGTGCCTGCTTTTCGGCGACCCCTCAAGAGGGCGTTGTTCCATGAAATGTCGAACCATCGCTTTTGCGACAATTCTCCTTATCCTGTTCGGCTTCGCTCGGGAGGTCACAGCCGCAGATATCGCAGGCTATTCCGGCGTTAATCTCAACATCCGTTCTGGACCCAGCGTCAGGTTCCCCCCTATCGGCATATTAGGGGCCCGCTCAGCACTTACCATTCACGGATGCCTTGCACGCTACACTTGGTGTGACGTCAGCGCGCCGGGCCTGCGCGGCTGGGCCTCCGGTGCCCACATCAAGTTCGTTTACGAAACGCGCCACGTCTATGTGCCCGGCTATACCGCACAAGCTGAAGTCCCGATCGTGACGTTCAATTTGCCAACCTATTGGGATGACCATTATCGCGATTACGATTTCTATGGCGAGCTCGACCGTTGGAGCCAATATCGCTGGGAGGACGACGGCGCTCCCCCTGGTTGGCACGATAACTGGGACGATCAATACGACGCTTGGGACGATCGATACGACCCTCACGACGACTGACCGTGTCGTTTGCTGAATTGCCTCTGACCTGCTCCGCCCGCTTGCCGTCCGGTTCGGTATCGGCGGCTCGGAATGCGGTTGCCGGCCCCCCTTTTGTTCGTACAGGGGCCCCGAGGGGCGCGAACCGACGGCTTGGCCCCACGAAACGTTGAAATCCAATCGCAAGTATCGCCTTGAAGGGGTAGCGTCTGAAGCTGTAACAAGCATGCCATATTCGCCGGAAATGGCGGACTTTGGCCGGCTTGCGACGCGCAAGTGGCTGAAAACTCAAGCTGGCGGTTAACCGTCAATCAGTGGGTCCGCGGTTTGCGTTGTTCTGCGCCCGCCTCGCATTTTCGGGATGGAGACCTTTGTGCGCCTGATCGTAATCGTCGCCACGTTGGGCTACTGGTTGACCCAGGGTCTCGCGGCCGAGAAGACGTTCGGCGAATGGCGCGTCACCAGCGATCTCGATCGCTTCTCAGGCCGAACGACGGTCGTTGCGTCCGTACTAGCCGACAAGACGACGCTCTTGGTGCTGCGTTGCTTCGATCAGGCGCCGTCGATCGGCATTATCGATCACGCCGACCCGGCTGGCTTTTCCGTCGGCCAGCTTGCCACGCTCAACCTCCGTGCTGACGGCTCGCCCCCTCTTGAGGTGCGGGCCAAAGCGTTGAGCAATCTGCTGCTCGAATTTCAGCTCAGCGACGGCGAGGCGGCCCGGGTGATGAAAACCATCGCTAACTCGAACGAGGTCACGGTCCGCGTTCCCTCCGCGGCGGGCAGCATCGAGCGCCTGTTCAAGGTCACCGGAGCGCATGATGCCGTGGCGTTAGTCTTTGATGCCTGCAACCTGACGCTCTGATCCGCGCCCGCTCTTAACGGAAACCCGCGCCGCGAGCGGCGGCGAGGGCGATGATGCTGATCCCGGCGGCGAACATCATATAGAAGCTCGGCGCGAGCTTGCTCCCCGTCGCGTCAATCAGCCATTGCACGATGAACGGAGCAAAGCCGCCGAAGATCATCACCGCGAAGGAGTAGCTGATCGAGAGTCCGGTCGTGCGCGTGTGGATCGGGAACAGGTCCGACAGCAGCGCCGGCAGGCTCGCCTGATAACCGGCGACCACGACCCCCAGAATGACCCAGGCCCACAGCAGGGTTTGCAGAGTTGGCACGTCCGCCAACCAGGCAAACATCGGGTAGGTGCCGAACAGCATCACCACGGCGCACAGGGCAGGCACCGGCAGGCGTCCGATCCGATCCGACAGGGCACCAAACACCGGAATGAGCACGATCTGAAGGACGCCATAGAGCAGACCGGCCGCGAAGCTGCCGGCCGCCGGCAAGCCAAGCTGACGCACCGCATAGGCCGGCATGAACAGCGTCATGTAGGTCGCGACCGTACCCAGCACGACTGCGCCAAGCCCGATCAGCATCCGGCTCCGGTCATTGAGGAATGCCTCGCGCAACGGCGCTTCACTGCGCCGTGCGGTCCGGAACTCCGGCGCCTCCTCGACATGGCGGCGCATGTAGTAGGCGATCGGACCAATCAATAAACCGAACACGAACGGTGTCCGCCAGCCCCACGCGTCCATTTGCGCCGGCGTCAACATGCTGCTCAGCACGACCCCAAAGCCCGTCGCCAGCACCGTGGTGACGCCCTGGCTTGCCAGCTGCCAGCTCGCGAAGAAGCCGCGCCGTTTTGGGTCCTGTTCGGCCAGGAAGGCGGTCGCGCTACCGAACTCACCGCCGGCCGAAAAGCCTTGGATCATGCGCGCAATCACGATCAGCAGCGGCGCAAGCACGCCGATTGTTTGATAGGTCGGCATCACCGCGATTACGGCGGTTCCAATCATCATCAGGCCGATGGTGAGGACCAGCGTTGCCTTGCGGCCGTGGCGGTCCGCATAGCCGCCGAGCACAATGGCCCCCAACGGGCGCATGAAGAACGGCACCCCGAACGTCAAGAAGGTGAGCAGCAGCGAAATGGTCGGATCGCCGGCCGGGAAGAACAGCTTTGAGATTGTCAGCGCGAAGAAGCCATAAACAACGAAGTCGAACCATTCGAGCGCGTTGCCGATCGAGGCTGCGAGAACCGCCATGAACCGGGAGCGTGCCTGGGATTGGGTGACCGCCACAGCTGTCATGTCGAGCCCCCTCGAGCATG
>JAFAXD010000069.1 GCA_019241285.1 Xanthobacteraceae bacterium
GCTCTTCAGTCGCGGCGTGGTTGTTGTCGCGACGTCGAACGTCGAGCCCGACCGCCTCTATGAAGACGGGCTCAACCGAGCCCTGTTCTTGCCCTTCATCGCGCTCCTGAAGCAGAAGGTCGACGTTGTGCAGCTTGCGGCGCGAACCGACTATCGGCTGGAAAAGCTCGCCGGGACCAAGGTCTGGTACGTGCCCGCGGATGCCTCAGCGGATGCCGCGTTGGATGTGGCTTGGCGCCGCCTGACGGCAGGACACCCGGACGAGGCGCAGCAATTGCCTCTAAAGGGCCGCACCATCCATGTTCCGCGCGCCGCACTGGGGGCTGCTCGCTTCGGCTTCGCCGATCTCTGCGTCCAGCCTTTGGGTGCCTTGGATTTTCTCAAAATCGCGCGCGAGTACCACACGCTCGTCATCGACCGCATCCCAGTGATGAACTATGAGACGCACAACGAGGCGAAGCGTTTCATCCTGTTGATCGATACCCTTTACGACCGGGCGGTAAAGCTGGTGGCCTCTGCAGCGGCCGAGCCGGATTTGCTCTACCAGGCCGATCAGGGATTCGAGGCCAGCGAATTCAAGCGCACCGCATCTCGCCTGATCGAAATGGGATCGGAGACCTACTTATCTCTGCCGCACGGGGGGCGACCCACACTGACCCACTCAACCGAAGGAATCATCGAGACGTGACGACGCGCACGCCGCACGCTGGCACGTGTCTTGAACGGGTCTCACGAAACGGGTAACACCCGGGCGCCGGGACCGCCTTCATCAAGGATTTCTCCGCTCATGGCGCGTACAAAGATTGCACTGATCGGCGCGGGCCAGATTGGTGGCACGCTCGCTCACCTCATTGGCCTCAAGGAACTCGGTGACGTCGTCCTGTTCGACATCGCCGAAGGCATTCCGCAGGGCAAGGCGCTGGATATTGCGCAATCATCACCGGTCGAAGGCTTCGACGCGCGCTATGTCGGCGCGAACTCTTACGATGCGCTGGACGGCGCCGACGTGTGTATCGTCACCGCGGGCGTACCACGCAAGCCGGGGATGAGCCGCGACGACCTGCTGAGCATCAACCTGAAGGTAATGGAGCAGGTCGGATCCGGGATCGCCAAGTACGCCCCCAAGGCGTTCGTCATCTGCATCACCAATCCGCTCGATGCGATGGTGTGGGCGCTGCAGAAGACCTCCGGCCTGCCCAAGCACATGGTCGTCGGCATGGCCGGCGTGCTCGACTCGGCGCGCTTCCGTCTATTCCTAGCAGAAGAATTCAACGTCTCGGTCGAGGACGTCTCCGCCTTCGTGCTCGGCGGCCACGGCGATACGATGGTGCCGCTGCTCCGCTATTCGACGGTCGCGGGCATCCCGCTGCATGACTTGGTCGATCTCGGCTGGACCACCAAGGCGCGGCTCGAAGAGATCGTCGACCGGACCCGCAATGGCGGCGGCGAGATCGTCAACCTGCTCAAGACCGGGTCGGCGTTCTACGCCCCCGCGGCGTCCGCCGTGGAGATGGCGCAGAGCTACCTGCACGATAAGAAGCGCGTGCTGCCCGCCGCGGCCTATCTGTCCGGAGAATATGGTCAGCGCGACATTTATGTGGGGGTACCGGTGGTGATTGGCGCCAAGGGCGTCGAGCGCATCGTCGAGATCGAGCTCAACGCCCACGAGCGCGCCATGTTCGAGAAATCGGCCGGCAGCGTCGTTTCGCTGATCGAGGCTTGCAAGAAGATCGCCCCGACCCTGGCCTAACAGTCTCCCGGTTCGATCAACGAGCCGGGCACGAGAACAGGTCTCAAAGGACGTGGCATGAATATTCACGAGTATCAGGCCAAGGCGGTCCTACGCGAATTCGGAGTACCGGTCGCGCGCGGGATTCCGGCGTTTTCGGTCGAAGAAGCCGATAAGGCTGCGCACCAACTCGGCGGCCCGATCTGGGTGGTGAAAGCCCAGATCCACGCTGGCGGGCGCGGCAAGGCCGGCGGCGTCAAGGTGGTCAAGTCAATCGAGGATGTGACCAAGGAGGCGCAGCGCCTGCTTGGGTCGATTCTGGTGACCCACCAGACCGGCCCGCACGGCAAGCAGGTCAATCGGCTCTACATCGAGGAAGGCTCGACGATTGATCGCGAGTTCTATCTCTCTGCACTGGTAGACCGCACGACGTCGCGCGTCGCGTTTGTGGTCTCGACCGCAGGCGGCATGGAGATCGAAGAAGTCGCGCGCACCGAGCCGGAGAAGATTGTCTCATTCTCGGTCGATCCGGCAACCGGCATCATGCCGCATCATGGGCGACGCGCGGCCAAAGCGCTCGGCCTCACTGGCGATCTCGGCAAGCAGTGCGAAAGCCTGATCGCCAAGCTCTATGCCGCGGTCATTGCCAAGGACATGAGCCTGCTCGAAATCAATCCGCTGGTGGTGACCAAGACCGGACAGCTGCTCTGCCTCGACGCCAAGATCGGGTTCGACGACAACGCGCTCTACCGACACGCCGACATCGTGGCGCTGCGCGATGTAACCGAAGAGGACGAGAAAGAGATCGAGGCCTCCAAATACGATCTCAACTACGTGGCTCTCGACGGAACGATCGGCTGCATGGTCAACGGCGCCGGGCTCGCCATGGCGACCATGGATATCATCAAGCTCTACGGTGAAGCGCCGGCGAACTTTCTCGACGTTGGCGGCAGCGCCTCGAAGGAGAAGGTGAGCGCCGCGTTCAAGATCATCACCTCCGACCACCACGTGAAGGGAATCCTGGTCAACATTTTCGGCGGCATCATGCGCTGTGACGTGATCGCCGAAGGCGTGGTCGCCGCCGTGAAGGAAGTCGGCCTGCGCGTTCCGCTCGTGGTGCGGCTCGAAGGCACGAACGTGGCGCAAGGCAAAGAGATCATCGCCAAGTCCAACCTCAATGTGACGTCCGCCGACGACCTCGACGATGCCGCGCAGAAAATCGTCAAGGCGGTGAGGGAGTCCGCCTGATGTCCGTCCTGATCGACAAGAACACCAAGGTCATCTGCCAGGGCTTCACCGGCAAGAACGGCACGTTCCATTCCGAGCAGGCGATCGCCTACGGCACCAAGATGGTCGGCGGCACGTCGCCCGGAAAAGGCGGAAGCTCGCATCTCGGTCTGCCGGTCTTCGACACCGTCGCCGAGGCGAAAGAGAAGACGGGATGCGACGCGAGCGTCATCTACGTTCCCCCACCAGGCGCGGCCGACGCGATCTGCGAGGCGATCGCTGCCGAGATTTCGCTCATCGTCTGCATCACCGAGGGCATTCCGGTGCTCGACATGGTGAAGGTGAAGCGCGCGCTGGCCGGGTCCAACTCGCGGCTGATCGGGCCAAACTGCCCCGGCGTCATGACCGCCGGCGAGTGCAAGATCGGCATCATGCCGGGCAATATCTTCAAACGCGGCAGCGTCGGCATCCTGTCGCGCTCCGGCACCTTGACCTATGAAGCTGTGTTCCAGACAACCCATGAGGGATTGGGTCAGACCACGGCGGTCGGCATCGGCGGCGATCCGGTCAAGGGCACCGATTTCATCGAGGTGCTGGAAATGTTCCTGGCCGACCCCGAGACGCAGTCGATCGTCATGATCGGCGAAATCGGCGGCAGCTCAGAAGAGGATGCCGCGCAGTTTCTCATCGATGAGGCCAAGCGTGGCCGCAAGAAACCGGTGGTCGGTTTCATCGCTGGGCGCACCGCTCCTCCAGGCAGGCGGATGGGCCATGCGGGCGCAATTATCGCGGGCGGTAAAGGCGACGCCCCCTCCAAGGTTGCCGCTATGGAGGCCGCGGGCATCTCTGTCTCACCCTCGCCAGCCCGGCTCGGCAAGACCCTCGTCGAAGTACTGAAACGCTGATTCAGAGTTTGCTGACGCTGCATGAATGATAGGCAAATCAACAGGATGAAATAGCCGCAAGAAGGCCCTAAATAACGTCGAGAGAGTACGCCCCGCCGGGATTGGGCTGATTTCGCCTCTCGCCACTGGTTCTTGGTCGTCGGAGGGCAAATTGGGCCTGAATTCCTTGCTCCTGAATCTGCACCGGATGCTTGACGCGAGCCTCCGCAGGGTCCGGGATTTGCTGCCCATTCCGGCTGCCAGCGTGGCTCACTAGGAGAGCACCTTAATGTCCCGCCAAGACGCGAACGCCGCCTTCGCCCGCACCTCGTTCCTCTATGGGGGCAATGCCGACTACCTTGAGCAGCTCTACGCGCGGTACGAGGATGATCCGCAATCGATCGATGCGGAATGGCGCGCATTTTTCGCCAGCCTGAAGGACAGCGCGGCCGATGTCCGCAAAAGCGCGCAGGGCCCGTCCTGGGAACTCCCGCATTGGCCGGCGCCGGCCCGGAATGATCTCACATCCGCGCTCGACGGCGACTGGGGCGAGGTCAACAAGACGATCGGCGACAAGGTCAAGGCTAAAGCGCAGAGCACCGGCGTCGAGGTGACTCAAGCCGACATCCAGCGCGCAACGCGCGATTCGGTGCGCGCCCTGATGCTGATCCGCGCTTATCGGATCCGCGGTCATTTCCACGCTAATCTCGATCCGCTCGGGCTTGAGCCGCCGAAGGACCACGAGGAGCTCGATCCGCGTACCTACGGCTTCACCGACGCGGATTTTGACCGCAAGATTTTCATCGACCGGGTGCTCGGGCTCGACTTCGCGACCATCCGCGAGATCGTCGCGCTGTTGCAGCGGACCTATTGCCAGACCTTGGGCGTCGAATTCATGCACATCTCCAACGCCGCCCA
>JAFAXD010000098.1 GCA_019241285.1 Xanthobacteraceae bacterium
CCCTACACGACGCTCTTCCGATCTCGGATCGTTCGGGTTGGCCAGCGGCGGCAACGGCTTGGAGTTGAGCGTGCCCAGATCTTGCGCGCAGGCCGGTCCGGCAAGGATGGCCAGCAGAAACACCGACGCGCTCAACCAGTTGGGCGCCATGCCGCCGCCTCCGTGCAGTGATTCGATGACGCCCCGCGCCATTTACCACGATTGCAGGTTAAACCTTAGGACAGGGTGAATTTTTCGTTAACCGGCGTGACAATCAATCCAAACCAGCGTCACAGCGGACATAAAACACGGCGGGAGTTCCTGATGCGAAAGTTCAGCATTTTTGGCTTTGGCCTCATTGCTTTCTCTGCAGCGATCCTGGGCGCGGGCCCGGCCGAGGCCGAGCTCGTCATTCAGGTCAGTAAAGCGACCCAGCGCATGACCGTCGTGCGCGACGGCCAGCCGATCTATCAATGGGCGGTATCCACTGGCCGTGCCGGCTATGGTACGCCGAGCGGCGTATTCGGTCCGCAGCGGATGGCGCGGAGCTGGTTCTCCCACGCCTACTACAATTCGCCGATGCCGCATTCGATCTTCTTCCACGGCGGCTACGCGATCCATGGCAGCTATGCGATCAACCGGCTTGGCGGTCCGGCCTCGCATGGTTGCGTGCGGCTGCACCCCGGTAACGCGGCGACTTTGTTCAGCTTGGTGTCGCATGAAGGACCCGGCCGCACCCGGATTGTGATCAACTAATTACACGTCGACCTTAAGAGCCTCGATAAAGGCTTCCTGCGGGATTTCGACTTTGCCGAACTGGCGCATGCGCTTCTTGCCTTCCTTCTGTTTTTCCAGAAGCTTGCGCTTGCGCGTGATGTCGCCGCCATAGCACTTCGCGGTCACGTCCTTGCGGAGTGCGCGCACCGTCTCGCGCGCGATGATTTTGGCGCCGATTGCCGCCTGGATCGGCACCTGGAACATGTGCGGCGGAATGAGTTCCTTGAGCTTTTCCACCATGGCACGGCCGCGGTTTTCAGCACGCGTGCGATGCACCAGCATGGAGAGCGCATCGACCGGCTCACCGTTCACCAGGATCGACATCTTCACCAGGTCGGAGGGCCGATATTCGGTCACGTGATAGTCGAAGGATGCGTAACCCTTGGAGACCGACTTGAGCCGATCATAGAAGTCGAACACGACCTCATTGAGCGGCAGGTTGTACTTCACCATCGCGCGGGCGCCGACATAATTCAGGTCAACCTGCGACCCGCGCCGGTCCTGACAAAGCTTGAGAATGGCGCCGAGATATTCGTCCGGCGTCAGGATCGTGGCCTCGATCCACGGCTCGTGAATTTCCTCGATGCGAACCACGTCCGGCATGTCGACCGGATTGTGGATTTCGATCTCTGTCTTGTTGGTGAGCTTGATCTTGTAGATCACCGAAGGCGCGGTGGCGATCAGATTGAGGTTGAACTCGCGCTCCAACCGCTCCTGGATGATCTCAAGATGCAGGAGACCGAGGAAGCCGCAGCGGAAGCCAAAACCCAGCGCCGCCGACGTCTCCATCTCGTAGGTGAAGCTCGCATCGTTGAGCCGCAGCTTGCCCATGGCGGCACGTAGCGTCTCGAAGTCGGCGGCGTCGACTGGAAACAGTCCGCAAAACACGACCGGGATAGCCGGCCGGAAACCCGGCAGCGGCGCAGCGGTCGGCTTCTTGTCGTCGGTGATGGTATCGCCGACCCGCGTATCCGCGACTTCTTTGATGGACGCCGTCAGAAAGCCGATCTCGCCAGGGCCGAGCTCGGTGGCGTCGCGCATCTTCGGTGTGAAGACGCCGATCTTATCCACCTCGTAGCTCGCGTCGGTGCCCATCAGGCGAATGCGCTGACCGCGCCGCAGGCTGCCATCGACGACGCGCAGCAGCACCACGACGCCGAGATAGGCGTCATACCAGCTGTCCACCAGCAGTGCCTTGAGGGGCGCGTCGCGATCTCCCTTGGGCGGCGGCAGGCGATGAACGATCGCCTCCAGCACGTCGCCGACGTTGAGGCCGGTCTTGGCGGAAATCAGAACCGCGTCCGAGGCATCGAGCCCGATCACGTCCTCGATCTGCTGCTTGACCTTGTCGGGTTCGGCCGCGGGGAGATCGACTTTGTTGAGAACCGGCACGACCTCGTGATTGTTCTCGATCGCCTGATAGACGTTGGCGAGCGTCTGCGCTTCGACGCCCTGGCTTGCGTCGACCACCAACAGCGAGCCTTCGCAAGCGGCCAGCGAGCGGTTGACCTCGTAAGCAAAATCGACGTGGCCGGGCGTATCGATCAGATTGAGGATGTAATCCTTGCCGTCGCGCGCCTTGTAGTGCAGCCGGACCGTTTGCGCCTTGATGGTGATGCCGCGCTCGCGCTCGATATCCATCGAGTCGAGCACCTGCTCGACCATTTCGCGCTCGGCAAGACCACCGGTGATCTGGATCAGCCGATCGGCCAGCGTCGATTTGCCGTGGTCGATATGCGCCACAATGGCGAAGTTGCGGATGTTCTCGATCGGCACGGTGGTCATGGGCGCGGGATAGCACCGGGGATATAGGGCGGCAAGCCGACGCGGGGCCGGCTGCGATGTCGTGCGCCGCGCTCGTGAGCAGCGTAGATGCGTCTACTCAGCGGCAATCCGGTGCGCGGCAAACATCGGCCGCAGCTCGACCTCCTTACCGGCCCGCGCGATCAGCATGTGATTGGTCGGCACCGGCTGCCAGATGTCCTGCTCCTTATCGAGCGGTTCTGACACCACCACGACGCCTTCGTCCGCCGTGCGATAGTAGAGCGTGTTGGCGTTGTCGTTCGCCGCGTAGCGGAAGGCGTAGAGGTCGCTTCCATCCGTCAGCGCGGAGGTGAAGCGCAGCGGCTCGCGCAATCCGTCGCTGGAAACCATGTTGGTCAGCACTTCGAGCACACGCTCGGTGGCGCCGATCGGGTCACGTTCGGCGCCCGCGCCCATGATGGCCAGGAAGGCGGCTTCCGAATCGGTGGTCCCGATGCGCAGCGGGTAGAGCTCGTCCGGGACCAGGCTCTCGACCTTGCGGCGCAACCGCCCCCAATTCCCGATTAGGCCGTTGTGCATGAACATCCAACGGCCGCAGACGAACGGGTGACAGTTCTGCCGGGTGATCGACGTTCCGGTCGCAGCGCGGACGTGCGCGAAAAACAGGTGCGAGCGCAGGTGGCGGCACAGGTAACGCAAATTTTCGTCGGACCAAGCCGGGCGCAGCTCGCGGTAAAGGCCAGGCTCCGGGTGGTCGCCATACCAGCCGAGCCCGAACCCGTCCCCGTTGATACTCGCGGTCGATTCGAGCGCCCGGATGCTCTGCTCGATGAGCGAATGAGCCGGCGCGGTAACGTAATGCTCGAGGGCGATGGTGTCGCCCCGATAGGCAATCCAACGGCACATTGGCAGTCTCGCCCACGCAATTTCGTTCTTACCTAACATATGGGGGCGAAATCTGTTCGCTTTCAGGCAGAGCGACGAAAATTACCTCCGATTCGGCTCACTTCGCGTTGACCCGTAAGTGCCCTGGCGGGTGACAAGTAGTCAGGAGACGACCGACGTTCTATTGGGTTGCCGCCGGGAACAGCTTGCAGCAGGGGGACCATTGGTCGTTGCCGTAGATCAGGGGCAGTCGCCGCTCCACCATTGGCGCGCCAAGATCATAAACGCGCCGGAACGGCTGCTGAGCGCGCTCAGCGATCCGGCGCGCCGTGAATGGGCGGTCGTGGGCGTGCTCGCCTGTTATGCGGCGGTGTGGACCTTCTATGCCGTCGTGGCCAAAGGCAGCCAGGACCTGCATTTCGACTTTGGCGAGATGTATTCCTGGTCGCTTGACACGACCTGGGCGACGCCCAAACACCCGCCGCTGGCGCCGTGGCTGGTGCGGGCGTGGTTCTCGCTTTTTCCGCGCACCGATTGGGCCTACTACCTGTTTGCTATGCTGGTGGCGACGACGGCCCTGTGGTTCGCGTGGCGCTTCATGGCCCGTTACCTGGATGCCGAGAAACGGATCGTCGGGCTTGCGCTGCTGACCTTTGTTCCGGTCTTCAACTTCCTGGCGCTGAAGTTCAATAACAATGCGGTCTCGTTGCCGACCTGGGCGGCGACAACGTGGCTGTTTCTGCGCGCCTATGAGACGAGACGCGCCGACTTGGCCGCGCTTGCGGGATTTGCGGCGGGCGCCGCCATGCTCAGCAAATATTGGTCGGTTTTTCTGCTCGCGGGGCTTGGCGTGGCGGCCCTGCTCGATCGCCGGCGACTTGATTACCTTCGTTCATCGTCCCCCTGGATCACCATCGCGCTCGGCGCCCTCGTGATCGCCCCGCATCTGATCTGGGTCGCGACGCACGGCTGGCGCACTTTTGAATGGGCGTTCTCATCGCATCCGGCGGATCGCGCGACGGCGCTGCGCTCCTGCATTGACTATATGCTGGGGATGGCCGGGTATATCGCGGCACCGCTCCTGATTGTTTGGATCGCGGCGATGCCGAGCCTGCGGGCGATTCGCGACTCGTGGTGGCCCGACGATACCGACCGGCGCCTCGTGGTATTCGCGTTCTTCGCGCCGCTGCTGCTGCCCGTGCTGCTCGCACCGATCATCGGCGGCAAGCTCGTGCCGCTGTGGCCGCTCGCTGGGATCATTCCGCTGCCGGTGATCCTGCTGTCGTCCGATTTGATCAAGCTCTCCCGGACGGCGATGCTGCGCATTCTGGCGCTCTCCATCGCGGTGCCGTTTGCTGCGCTCGCGGCGTCGCCGATTGTCGCATTGGTGATTCACCGCGTCGGGACGGATACGGACTCGCCGCATTACCGGCTTGTTGCCGAGGCGGTGGAACAAGTCTGGCGCGAAACCACCGACAAGCCGCTGCGTATCGTCGGCTCCTACGAGAACCTCATCTCAGGAACGCTGTTCTATTATCGCGACGGCCCCTCGGCTTATGACATTGCCAACCCGCGCATGACGCCCTGGATCGATGACGCCAAGCTCGCCCGCGACGGGATGGCGATGGTGTGCCCAGCAGACAATGTTTTGTGCATGAATGCACTCAACGCGCGTGCCAGTGCGTCACCCGGTGGCAAGCGAGCTGAGGTGGACGTTTCACGGCGCTACATGGGCGCGTCCGATCCACCCCAGCACTTCGTGATCGCGACGATCCCGTCGCGTTAGTTTCAAGTGCGAACCTATCGGTTCGTCATGCGCGGGCTTGTCCCGCGCATCTCGGTTAGCGAGGCACGGTGCTCTCCTAAACGAAATGGCCGGGACAAGCCCGGCCATGAGAGTCGATGGGTTTGCGCGAAATCGCGCTGATCAGTAACGATACGCGTCCGGCTTGTACGGACCCGCTACCGGGATGTTGATATACTCGGCCTGCTTGTCGCTCAGCTTGGTGAGCTTGACGCCGATCTTGTCGAGATGCAGCCGCGCGACCTTCTCATCGAGATGTTTGGGCAGCGTGTAGACCTTCTTCTCGTACTTCTTGGGATTGGCCCACAGCTCGATCTGCGCCAGCGTCTGATTGGTGAACGACAATGACATGACGAAGCTTGGGTGACCCATCGCGTTACCGAGGTTCACCAGCCGGCCTTCCGACAACAAGATGATGCGCTTGCCATCCGGAAATTCGATCTCATCCACCTGCGGCTTCACGTTGTGCCACTTGAAGTTCTTCAGCCCTGCAACTTGGATCTCCGAGTCGAAGTGGCCGATGTTGCAGACGATGGCACGGTCTTTCATGGCACGCATGTGATCAACCGTGATCACGTCGAGGTTACCGGTCGCAGTCACGAAGATGTCGGCGCGCGGCGCCGCATCTTCCATGGTCACGACTTCATAGCCTTCCATGGCGGCCTGCAGCGCGCAGATCGGATCGATCTCCGACACCATGACGCGGCAGCCGGCCTGGCGCAGCGAAGCGGCAGAGCCTTTGCCCACATCGCCGAAACCCGCCACCATGGCCACTTTGCCAGCCATCATCACGTCGGTGCCGCGGCGGATGCCGTCCACCAGCGACTCGCGGCAGCCGTAGAGGTTGTCGAACTTCGACTTCGTGACGCTGTCGTTGACGTTGATCGCCGGCCACAGCAGCGTACCCTTCTTCTGCATCTCGTATAGACGGTGCACGCCCGTGGTCGTCTCCTCGCTGACGCCGCGAATGGCTTCGGCGTTCTTCTTGTACCAGCCGGGCTTGTCCTTGAGCTGCTTCTTGATCGCGGCGAACAGAATCTCTTCTTCCTCGTTCGACGGTTTGTCGAGGAACGCGGTGTCGCCCTGCTCGGCGCGCAAGCCGAGATGGATCAGCAATGTGGCATCCCCGCCGTCATCGAGGATCATGTTGGCCGTGCTGCCGTCACCCCACTCGAAGATCTTGTGCTGATAGTCCCAGTAGTCTTTGAGCGACTCGCCCTTGATGGCGAAGATCGGAATCCCGCGCGCGACCAGCGCTGCAGCGGCATGATCCTGGGTTGAGTAGATGTTGCAGGAAGCCCAGCGGATCTCGGCGCCGAGAGCGATCAAGGTCTCGATCAGCACCGCGGTCTGGATCGTCATGTGCAGGGAGCCGGCGATCTTGGCGCCCTTGAGCGGCTTCTGGCTGCCGTATTCCTCGCGCGTCGCCATCAACCCGGGCATCTCGACTTCCGCAATGGCAATTTCCTTGCGGCCCCAGTCGGCCAAGCTGATGTCCTTGATGGCGCAGTCCTTGGTAGGGCTCATGGCAATCCTTCTCGGTTTTCAGATGAGGTTGGCGCCGGCATTCCGACGGCGCGCCTATACCAAGGCGTCAGGGACGCGGCAAGCTAAATATAAAGAGTTCTTTATGTCTCTAATTCGACGGTAATACTGCCGGCTATTCGTCTTCGCCGAACCGGTTCGCCAATAGCGCTTCGAGTGCATCGACGACCGCGGCCGCATCTTTCCCGCTGGCCTCGACCGTGATGGATGTTCCGGGGGAGGCTGCGAGCATCATCAACCCCATGATCGAGGTGCCGCCGACGGTCTCGCCACCCCGGCTGACGCGCACCTCGGCGTCGAATTTCTCCACCGTCTGCACGAACTTGGCCGAGGCCCGCGCGTGCAGCCCTTTTTGGTTGATGATTTTCATGACCCGGGTGACCGGGCCGGAGGTGGCGGGTTCGGCAGCCGGTCCGCTCATTTACCCGCGAGCACGCGACTGGCGATGGTGACGTACTTCCGCCCCGCTTCCTGGGCGGCAGCAACGGCTTCAGGGAGAGGACTGTCGTCCCGCACCTTCGCGAGTTTCACCAGCATTGGCAGGTTGATACCGGCCAGCACCTCGACCTTGGGCCGGCTCATCACCGAGATCGCGAGGTTGGAAGGGGTGCCACCGAACATGTCGGTCAGAATGACAACTCCGTCGCCGGTGTCCACCCGTTTTACCGCTTCAATGATCTCGTAGCGGCGCTTCTCAACATCGTCGTCGGGGCCGATGGTCACCGTCTCGATCTGCGCCTGGGGCCCGACCACGTGCTCAAGAGCGGCGCGGAACTCAACGGCAAGCCGCCCGTGGGTGACGAGAACAAGGCCGATCATGAAAACTCCCCGCGGGCGCTGGTTGCGCCGCACGAAAGGGCCCACATGTTGACCATCCAAAATCCGAGTGCAAGGCCCTTTTGGGCATTTCTGCGACAGTGTTGCAGCGCGGCAGACCTGCTCCGCAGCTGCGGAATTTCAGGTGCGATCCGGCCTGTTTATCCGATGGATCGTTCCGATTTCGTTACCGGTGGGACTGGAAGCGGGCAATCTCAGCAAGCACCAAGGGTAGAGGTTCGCCATTGGATGCGACCGCGAGTCGCGGCAGCGAAATACCATTGATGGCGACGGTCAGGTCGCTCGCATCAGGCATACGTGGGGGCTCATGGACGATGTCGATCACCAGGAACACCGCGGCGACCGGCTCGTAGGGCACCTGCCTGATCCCGGCACCGCGTACTTCCAGCAATCCGGCGAGTTCGGGGGCCGGACGGGCGAGCAGGCGTCCGTTGACCGCCTCGAGCCTGGTCCGGTCATCGGCAACGAGCCGCGCAAACGACAGTCGGCCATCCTGCGCCGCTTGCAGCAGCGCGAGAGCCAGCCTGGATTTTCCGGATCCGGAATTGCCTCGGATCAGAACGGCACGACCGCCGACCAACACCGCCGTCGCATGGACCGAGGCTGGTTGCGAGACGACGGTGTCAGTTGCAGCCATCACGCTTGCGGTAGGTGCAACGTGAAGCGGGCACCGAGCACGCGCTCATCGGGTCCCATGCGGTTCTCGGCCCACAGCCGACCGCCATGGGCTTCCACGATCTGCTTGGAGATTGACAGGCCCAGCCCTGAGTTCTGCCCGAAGTTCTGCTGCGGGCGGTCGGTGTAGAAGCGCTCGAAGATCCTCTCGAGCGCGTCGGGCCGGATCCCCGGCCCATCATCATCGACCACGATCTCGATGACATTGCTCGCACGCCGGCACGTGACGCGGACCACGCCCTCGGGCGGTGAGAACGAGCGCGCGTTGTCCACCAGGTTGTTGATCACCTGACCAAGTCGCGAGTCGTGGCCGGGTACCACGAAAGAGCTACCCTCGAAGCTCAGCGCGACGGTAACACCATCGCGCTTGACCTCGTTGGCCACGCCAACCACGGTCTTGAGCAAGCGGGAGAGATCAACAGGCACGGCCTCCTGGCGTTGCAGCTCGGCATCGAGCCGGCTTGCATCGGAGATGTCGGAGATCAGGCGGTCGAGCCGGCGGACGTCGTGCTTGATCACCGCCAGAAGGCGCCCTCGGCTCTCTTCCGATTTGGCGAGCGGCAGCGTTTCCACCGCGGAGCGCAATGACGTCAGCGGATTCTTCAACTCGTGCGCTACGTCGGCCGCGAACCGCTCGATGGCTTCGATGCGAGTATAAAGCGCGTCGGTCATGGCCCGCAGCGTGCCCGACAAATCACCGATCTCGTCGCGTCGCCGAGTGTAATCGGGAATCTCGACACGCGCTTTGATGCGCCGGCGCACGCTGTCCGCGGCTTCGGCGAGGCGACGGATTGGGAATGCGACCGTGCCGGCAAGCAAGCTCGAGAGAATGATGACGACCCCGGCAGCGACGCCGGCGACTTTCAGGATCTGCAGCCGCTCGCCTTCAATGATCTGGTCGATATCGCCGCCTTGGGTCGATAGCAGAAGCGCACCGCGCACCGCACGGAACCGCTGGATCGGCACAGCCACCGAAACGATGACCTCGCCGCGATTGTTCATGGAGACGACGTGCGCCTCCTTGCCGTGGAGCGCCTGAAACACACCCGGGTCGCTCTTGCCATTCTCCAGGCCGAGTTCGCCGTAAGCGGGCAGGTCGCCCCGACTGAACCATTTGCGTAGCCCGATATAGGCGCGTTCCAGCAGGCCCGGTTTCTCCGCATTGGGAGGCGGTAAATCGAAGCGCAGCACGTCGCCGCGGCCATAGAGATTGCGGCTGTCGACGATCAGCGTGCCATCCCGGCCGTAGATGCGCGCGCGTGTGTGCGTCGGGGAGATCAGCCGCCGCAGCACCGGCGCGATACGTTCCGGGTTGACGGGAAACTCGAGACCGAACACCTGCTCGTCCGGTGGCCCGTAGCTTTCCCCGTTCTGCAACTCGAGCAACCGGTCCGGATCGATGGCGATTCCATCGGTCTCAACCGTCGCAGATGCGGCGATCGCGCTGGCGATGATTTCGCCTTGCACGACCAAACTCTGCACGCGCGCATCGATGAGGCCGGCGCGCAACTGTGACAGGAACAGAACGCCGGCGACGAATGCGATGAGCCCGACCACATTGATGAAGACAATGCGCCGGGTGAGGCTCGAGAAGCTCTGCTCCACAAAAAATTGCCAGCCAAGGCCCAGGATGTTGGAGAGAAATTGCCAGCCTTGGCGCAGGAGGTCCGAAATGCTGCCGGGGAGCAACTGCAACGTTTGATGTAGGGCTTTCGCACTGTGCGCCCGTGCGGCTCGCATCAATTTGGCGACACGCGCGGTCTGGGCCGTGAACCCGTCCAGGAACGACTGCCTTGGTTCGAGCAGCGCTCTCGCCTTGCCGCGAAGAGATCTCTTGGCAGCCGTTTCGGTTGCGTCGATGGTTCGATCGAGCACCTGGCGTTCCAGCGATTCCGTTTAAATGCCTTCCAGCGCCGGAAATTTTAGCAACTGCCGGCGCCCCCACTCCATCCTGTGACCGTCACATTTCCTTGAAGCGGTAGCCCACCCCATAGAGCGTTTCGATCATGTCGAAGTCGTCGTCGCTTTGTTTGAACTTCTTGCGCAGGCGCTTGATGTGGCTGTCGATGGTCCGATCGTCCACGTAGACCTGATCGTCATAGGCGGCATCCATTAGCGCGTTGCGGCTCTTCACCACACCCGGCCGCTGCGCCAGCGCTTGCAGGATCAGAAACTCGGTCACCGTCAGAGTCACCGGTTCGTTCTTCCATGTGCAGGTATGCCGCTCGGGATCCATGCGCAGCAAGCCGCGCTCAAGCACCTTGGCGGAATCGGTTTCCTTGGGCGCGGCCGCATCCTTGGGCGACACGCGGCGCAAGACCGCTTTCACGCGCTCCACCAGCAGCCGTTGCGAAAATGGTTTGCGGATGAAATCGTCCGCGCCCATTTTCAGCCCGAACAGCTCGTCAATCTCCTCGTCCTTCGAGGTGAGGAATATGACTGGGATATCGGTCTTCTGGCGCAGGCGCCGCAACGTCTCCATTCCGTCCATGCGCGGCATCTTGATGTCCAGGATCGCAAGATCTGGAGGCGACGTCTTGAAGCCGTCGAGCGCGGACGCCCCATCCGTGTACGTCATGATCCGATAACCCTCGGCTTCGAGAGCTATGGATACAGACGTCAAGATGTTGCGGTCATCGTCTACGAGAGCGATGGTCGGCATGTCTTTGTTCCGTGACGGTAAATCCCCCGCCCGAGGTGGCCCGAAAAGGCCGGCCAAAATGTGACTTTTATGCAACAACTATGTGATTCTGCTACGATTACAAGCCTACATCCTAATGACCAGGACATGCAATGGACCGCAAAACCGACTTCGACCCGCAAAATGCCGCCAAAAAGCTCTTGCGTGAGGGGCGGTCCGGCGCGCTGGCGACCTTGATGGCCGGATCCGGCGATCCCTATTGCTCGCTGGTCAATGTCGCAACCGCTGCGGACGGCGCGCCCCTGCTGCTACTGTCCCGACTGGCGCTGCACACCAAGAATATCCTCGCCGACTCGCGCATATCGCTCATGATCGATGAGCGCAAAGCGGGGGATCCGCTTGAGGGCGCCCGGGTCATGCTGATGGGCCGCGCTGAGGCGACCGCGGACCCGGAAGCGCGGCGCCGCTATCTAGACCGGCAACCTGAAGCGGAAGCCTTCGCGGGATTTGGCGATTTTGGTTTCTTCCGGGTGGAACTGAGCGGTGCGCATCTGGTCGCCGGGTTTGGGCGCATCGTCGACCTCAAGCCGCGGGATATCCTGATCGACCTCGCCGGAATGGAAGCCCTGGTTGCGGCGGAAGCCGACGTTCTCGCGCACATGAACCGCGATCAGCGGGATGCGGCGCGCCTCTACGCAACCAAGCTACTCGGCGCCCGTGATGGTGACTGGCGCTGCGCCGGGTACGATCCCGAAGGCCTCGAGTTGCAGGACGGCCGCACGGCCCTGCGGTTGACATTTCCCCGCCGTGTCGATGAGCCGAGCATGTTGCGCCATATCCTCAAACAACTCGCCGATCGCGCACGGGCCGCGTGAGGATCCGGACCGATCATGAACATCGACGCCATCGCCATCGGCCAGAATCCGCCCCAGGACGTGAACGTCATCATCGAGGTGTCGATCGGCGGTGAGCCGATCAAGTACGAGATGGACAAGCGGGCCGGCACGCTGGTGGTGGACCGGTTCCTCTACACGCCGATGCGCTATCCGGGGAACTACGGGTTCGTCCCGCACACACTGTCAGAGGACGGCGATCCGATCGACGTGCTGGTGGCCAATACGCGCCCGATCGTGCCCGGCGCCGTGATCAATGTGCGCCCGATCGGCGTGTTCAAGATGGAAGACGACAGCGGCCATGACGAGAAGATCATCGCCGTGCCGATGCCGAAGCTGACCAAACGCTACGCGCATGTCATCAACTACACGGACCTGCCCGAGATCACGCTGCAACAGATCGAGCACTTCTTCGCACACTACAAGGATCTCGAGCCCGGCAAATGGGTGAGGGTGATTGGCTGGGGCGACGCCGCAGAGGCGCGCCGATTGATCAACGAAGCGGTTGCCCGGGCGAAGGCATGAGCCGCGTCAGAAGCGAGCCGTTCAGCTATCGCGGCGATCGGGCGATACCAGCGTTTCCCGATGACCACCCGATCATCATATTCGACGGCCATTGCGCGCTGTGCTCAGGATATGCGCGGTTTGTGCTCGACCATGATCACCCCGGAAAATGTCGTCTGCTTGCCGCCCAATCTGCGTTGGGACACGCGCTCTATGTGCACTACGGGCTTGATCCTTACGATTTTGAGACCAACGTTCTGATCGCAGACGGCATGGCTTATTTCAAATCGGAAGCCAGCATCCGCATTCTCGAATTGTTAGGTCCGCCGTGGTCGCTCGCACGCGTCCTGCGCCTGATACCAATGTCCGTCCGGGATTGCGTCTACACATTCATTGCGCGCAACCGGCTTCGCTTCTTCGGCAAGCTGGAGACGTGTTACACACCTGCGGTTCAATTTCGCGATCGCGTCCTCAACGGCGGATGATCCGTCAGACGCGCATCAACTGTGCGCGAGGAGAAACTCTATGCGCGTCGCCGCGACATTGCTGTTTTGTTTGATGCTGGCGCCGGTGCTCGCGGGCGAGCCACTAGCCCTGCGCGACATGGGGTCGTTTCACATCGGCGGACGGGTGGTCGAGATCAGCGGCCGGCCAGTTCAGGAGATTGTGCGCGTGCCCGGCGGGCCTCCATCGCGTCTTGATCCGAACGGCCGCTTTCAGGTCGAGCAGATGTACGTCCAATACTTCCTGCCGCAAAACCGTAGAGGCAAATACCCGCTGCTGCTGTGGCACGGCGGCGGCCTCACGGGCGCGAGCTTCGAGACGACGCCCGACGGACGCGAGGGCTGGCTCAACATGTTCATCCGCAAGGGCTGGGACGTTTACATCTCCGACGCGGTTGAGCGTGGCCGTTCCGGCTTCGCCGGCCCGGATATCTGGAAGGGCGAACCGGTCTTCCTCAACGCAGCCGATCCGTTCGAGCGGTTTCGGATCGGGACCGGGCAGGGCTCGTACGATCCCGATCCGGCCAAACGTCATGTTCTGTCGGGCAATCAGTTTCCGGTCGAAGCCTATGACCAGTTCATGAAACAAGTGGTGCCGCGCTGGCTCTCAACCGACGACGCGATCGTAGCCGCCTACACGGAGTTGGTCGACAAGGTCTGCCCCTGCGTCATTCTGTTCCACAGCCAAGGCGGTGCCTTCGGGTTCAAGGTTGCGCAGGCGCGCCCGGATAAAGTGAAGGCGATTGTCGCCGTAGAGTCTGCGGGTGCGGGCCAGATCGATCGCGCTGGCGCCCTCAAGGGCACTCCGGTTCTCATGCTGTTCGGCGACAATATTGACAAGGACGCGCGCTGGACCGCTTACCACAAGACCGATCTTGATTATGCAACGGCCGTGCGCGCGACCGGGGGCAGTGTCGATGTGATCGAGCTACCGGACCAAGGGATCAAGGGCAATTCCCACATGGTGATCATGGATCGCAATAACGCGCAGATCGCTGACATCATTCAGAAGTGGCTGGCCAGCAAGGGTCTCGTCGACTGAGCCTCCGCGTCTTGCAGCGCACAATGGAACTGCGCAACCGGGCACCCGTTAATCGTCCCGACGCCAGCGAGGTACAAACCTTGCTTGGCAGAAGCCCTCGACGTGACTATAGGTCGCCTAGCCTTCCCTGAGGGCCTATAGTTGGTCTGGCCGCGATGGCCAGCCCGGGAGGATTCCGGCCCTTTTTCGCCGGATGCGGAGTGGAGGACATTCGTGCGCGAAACGGGACTGCGGAACGGCGCTCATGGCGCCGATAAACTCGGCTTCAAAGGTCTGGCGGCTGTTCACTGGAACCTCACCGAGCCTAGGCTTTATGAACACGCCATCGCCAATAAGGAAGGTGAAGTCGTCTACGGCGGCGCCTTCTGTGCCGAGACCGGGGTTCACACCGGCCGCTCGCCCAAAGACAAGTTCGTGGTCTGCGACGAACATACCGAAGCGACGGTGTGGTGGGAGAAGAACGGCAAGCTGACGCCGGCGCAGTTCGACCTGTTGTTCAATGATTTCATGGCGCATGCGCAGGGCAAGGAATTGTTTGCCCAGGACCTCTATGGCGGCGCCGATGCCAAATATCGCATCAAGGCACGTGTCTACACCGAGCTTGCCTGGCACTCGATGTTCATCCGCGCGCTGCTGATCCGGCCGGAGCGCAGCGAGCTTGCACACTACGTCCCGGACTTCACGATCGTCTGCCTGCCATCGTTCAAGGCCGATCCCAAGCGGCATGGCGTGCGCAGCGAGACGGTGATCGCCATCAACTTTACGAAACGCATCATCCTGATCGGCGGCTCCTACTACGCCGGCGAGATGAAGAAGTCGGTGTTCACAACGCTCAACTATTATCTGCCGGCGGAGAGCGTGATGCCGATGCATTGCTCGGCGAACGTTGGGACAGCCGGCGATGTCGCGCTGTTCTTCGGTCTCTCCGGCACCGGCAAGACGACGCTGTCGGCGGACCCGAACCGCACACTGATTGGCGACGACGAGCACGGCTGGGGCCCGCAAGGCGTGTTCAATTTCGAGGGCGGTTGCTACGCCAAGTGCATCAAGCTCTCGGCTGAAGCCGAGCCGGAGATCTACGCGACCACGCATCGTTTCGGCACCGTGCTGGAAAACGTCGTGTTTGATCCCGAGACGCGCATCTGCGACTTCGACGACGATTCGAGGACCGAAAACACGCGCGCCGCTTATCCCCTTGAGTTCATCCCGAATGCGTCGCGCACCGGTCGCGCTGGTCAGCCCAAAAACCTGATCATGCTGACGGCTGACGCATATGGTGTTATGCCGCCGATTGCCAAGCTTACGCCGGCCCAGGCGATGTATCACTTCCTGTCGGGGTACACCGCCAAGGTCGCGGGCACCGAGAAGGGCCTCACCGGTGTGGAGCCTGAGTTCTCTACCTGTTTCGGCGCGCCGTTCCTGCCGCGACATCCGTCCATTTATGGCAATCTGCTGCGCGAGCTGATCGGCGCGCATGGCGTCGATTGCTGGCTCGTCAACACCGGCTGGACCGGCGGACGCTACGGCGTCGGCCGGCGCATGCCGATCAAGGTGACGCGCACATTGCTCACCACTGCACTCGACGGATCACTGAAGAACGCGAAGTTCCGCACCGATCCGTATTTCGGCTTCTCGGTCCCGACTTCGGTCCCGGGTGTCGAGCCGCACCTGCTCTATCCCTACAAAACCTGGCAGAACAAGGCGGAGTTCGACGAGACGGCGCGCAAGCTCGTGCGCATGTTCCAGGAGAACTTCACCAAGTACGAAAGCCACGTCGACGCCGATGTGCGCGCGGCCGCTCCCGAGGTGCGCATCGCCGCGGAGTAAGCATCCGAGTTGGCGCGAAGAGCCGCGGCTAGCTCAGCCGCGGCTTTGCTTTGTCTGACCCAACGTGTTGAATGCGGCCTTCTGCTCGTTGTTGAGCGAAGCATAGAAGTTGCTGAGCGCCGGCTGCAGCATCTGGGCCGCTTGCAGCATCGCAGCGAACCGGTCGCGCATGACATCGAGGCGCCCGATCGGAGTACCCGGAATCCCATTAGGGCAGGCCGAGCTCAGGGCGTTGACTGCGTTGCCGCTGGCCTGTCGGAGCTGATCGAGCGAACGCTGCTGAGCATTTGTTGGGTGAACCCTTGCCTCGATTTGGTCGATCGGCAGATCAATTAATCCCGGCTTTGCGCCGCCGCAGCTATTTGTTGCTGATAGTCCTGCGGTTTGGGTTTCTTGTGGTCCGCCCAGATTGGGTCCGATCGCGTTGAAGCGCGCCTTCTGCTCGTCGTTGAGCGAATTGTAGAACGCAACCAGCGCCGGGCGAATGACGTCGATTGCCGATATCGTGGCGTCGAGCCGGGTCATCATCGCTTGCAGTCGTCCTGGCGGTGTAAGCGGGAATGTGCTCGGGCAGGATTGTTTGATCACACCGGCTGCTTGTTGGGCCGCAGCTTGCAGTTGCTGGAGCAGAGCGCGTTGGTCCGGATCAAGACCGATCGCAGATTGGATCTGATCGAACGGCCAATCGGCAATACTCGCGTTCTGGGCGCAAGCGGCTGCGATTTGTGGGCCAGCCGTTTGTGCGCCGGCGCCGCGAGCACGCGAGCGGGCTGTGCCACCGGCTAGGCCGGCTGTATCGGGATTCGGCCCTGCATAAGCAAAAGCCGAGTAGGGATCCCCATAAGCCCAGAACGCGCCATCGAGCAGATTGTCGTACGCGAAGGCCCAATAACCGTCATCGTAAGCGGTCGGCCAGAACGCGTAATAGAACATGTCCGCGTAGACATACGGCCAAAACACCGGCCCGGCCCACGCCACGAACGCCGCGCGACGGCGCTGACGCCACGCATCCCACGCCGGTAACGCGACCGCGCGTTGTTGCAGCGTCTGGGACACGAACGGAGCTGCAAAGCGCCCTTGCGCGGCGGCCTGCGGGCTAACGCGCGACGTGACCTGTGCGGGCGCTTGCGCCGGATTGCGCGGTTCAGGCGAGGCGATGATGCCCGGCGCTAAGGAACGGCTCGGAGGAAGACTCGCGCCGAGTTGTTGCTGCCCAGGACCGGGCCGTGCCTGTGCGTTCTGACCCGATGGACCGGGTTGCGGGGCAGCATTGCGGTTTTCTATTGGGCCTTGAGTGATCTGCGGCGCCGGAGCTGGACCACCGCGGGCAGCCGGACCACGCGGCGCAGCGGCTTGCGCCGGTGGCGAGCGCTGAACATTCGGTGGCTGTGCCGAGAGGCGCTGCGAAGGCGCAGCTCGCTCAGCTGCGCGCGGTGTGGAGGCCCGCGGCGTCGCCGGACGTGCCGGGGCCGCGACGTGTGGCGGGGGTGCGTGCGGAACCGGTGCAGCGACGTGCGGTGGGGCCGCACGCGGCGCCGCAACATGCGGGGCAGCAGCGGGCGGTGGTGCAGGCGCGGCCATGTGCGGCGCGGGCGCGGGTGCAGCCATGTGTGGTGCAGGTGCGGCCGGGGCGGGATGCGGAGCGGCCGCGGCGGGTGGGGCTGCAGGAGCCGGTGCCGGCCCGGCGTGACCGCCTCCGGGGCCCGGCTTGCCGGGTTGCGCGTGCGCACTCACGACAGCAACTGAAACGAGAAAGATGGACACGAGCGGACAACGCATGTTCGCCTCCACGCGTCCCCCGTATGGGCAAACGCGACGAGAATGCAGGGTGTTCCGTTATGCTGATCGCGGAGCGACGTTTGCGCGCAGCGGCAGGAGCGTCAGCAGAGCGATTGCGGTAAACACCGCGCCCGCCAAAAACGTCCCTGTGGGTCCGATTCGGTCCCAAAGCGCACCGGCAATCACGCTCGCAAGCAACGTGGCAAGTCCGGTGAGCAAATTGAACACGCCGAAAGCGGTCCCGCGGAGCGGCGCCGGCGAGGTATCGGCAACGAGGCTTGCGAGCAACCCCTGGGTCAGGCCCATGTGCAGGCCCCACAGCGCAACGCCAAGGGCGAGCCATGCCACGCTGTTTGCGAAGGCCAACGTAAGATCGGCGACCAACAACAGGCCAAATCCTGCGGCCAGCAATCCGTAGCGGCCGAGGGTGTCAGACAAGGTGCCGGCTGGCCAAGCGACGAGCGCGTACACAACGTTCATCACCACCATCACGCCCGGAACCAGCGCGAGCGGCAGGCCGATAGACTGGGCGCGCAGCAACAAAAACGCTTCGCTGAAGCGCGCGAGCGTGAATAGGCTGCCGACAATGACCACGAGCCAATAGGCGCGGCCAAGCTTGGCAAGTGCCCCGAATGTCAGGCGTGTCTCACTGCCGTCTTTGGGAGTTGGCCGTTGCGGCTCGTGCACCCAGAGCGAGATCACCGCGAAAGAGGCGAATGCCGGGACAACAGCGATCCAGAAAACAGCCGTGAAGTTGTCAGCCAGTGCGTACATTAACGTGAGAGCCAGCAGCGGTCCCAATACGGCACCAACCGTATCGAGCGATTGGCGCAGGCCATAGCTCGCTCCGCGCAGATCTTCTGGCGCAAGGTCCGCGATGAGTGCGTCGCGCGGGGCGCCACGAATACCCTTACCGATACGGTCCACGAACCGCGCCGTCATGAGCCAACCGATAGTCAGGGCGAGTGGGAAGATTGGTTTGGTGAAAGCCGCAAGGCCGTAGCCCAACGCAGCGAGGACCTTGCGCTGGCCGATGTAGTCGCTGAGCGCGCCGGAGAAGATCTTGGTGATCATCGCGATGGCTTCGGCCACCCCTTCGATCATGCCGACCGTGAGCATGGAGGCGCCGAGCACGGTTACGAGATAAAGCGGAAACAGGGCATGGATCATCTCCGAGGAGAGATCCATCAACAACGAGACGACGCCCAGCGCCCAGACGCCCCCGGGAACCTCGCGCCAACTCAGGAAGGAGCGATTGTTCGTATTCGTTATGCGGCCCTCTCATGGCCGGCCGAGGCGAAGCGGCCATAGAAGCTTTCACCTTTGGCTGCCATGTCGATAAGGAGCTGCGCTGGTTTGAAACGCTCACCGTGTTTGGCTTCGAGCTTGCGGCATTGATCGACAAATGCCGGCACCCCCATCATGTCGATGTAACTGAGCGTGCCGCCGCAGAACGGAGCAAAGCCAAATCCGAGGATCGAGCCGACATCCGCTTCACGCACATCCGTAAGCACGTGTTCCTCAAAGCAGCGCGCGGTCTCCAACGCTTGAATCCCGAGCAGACGCGCTTTGAGCTCGTCGACATCCACGTTATCGGGCGCAAGCCGGTTCGGCTGCAGCTGCGCCAAGCCGGGCCAAAGTCGCTTAGGGCCCTGCTCGGGATAATCGTAAAACCCTTTCTTGTTCTTGCGGCCGTTGCGGCCGAGCTTGTCGACCATCTGTTCAAGCAGCGCTTTCTGGCGTGGATCGACGGCCTGTGGGCCGAGATCGGCCTCAGTCGCCTGCAGAATCTTCCAAGCGAGATCGACCGCAACCTCATCGTTGAGCGCGAGCGGGCCAACCGGCATGCCGGCCGCGCGCGCCACGTTCTCGATCATCGCCGGCGGAACGCCTTCGCTCAGCATCAGGTGACCTTCGCGGATGTACGTGCCGACCACGCGTGATGTGTAGAAGCCGCGCGAATCGTTGACGACGATGGGTGTCTTCTTGATCGCGCGGACATAGTCCATCGCCGTCGCAAGTGCGGCGTCGCCGGTGTGCTTGCCGAGGATGATCTCGACCAGCATCATCTTTTCCACTGGAGAGAAGAAATGGATGCCGATGAAACGCGCCGGGTCCTTACATTCGGTGGCAAGTGAGGTGATCGGCAAAGTCGAGGTGTTTGATCCGAAGATCACGTTGTTGCCGATGATGTCCTGTGCGCGCTTGATCGTCTGCGCCTTCACGTCGCGGCGCTCAAACACGGCCTCGATAACCAAGTCACAATCCTTTAGTGCCGCATAGTCCGGAGTCGCCGTAATATGGTCAAGCAGTGCCTGGCGTTCTGCGTCCGTTGCGCGGCCACGTTTGACCTGTTCGCTGATCAACTTCTCGGATACGGCTTTGCCGCGATCGGCCTTTTCCTGATCCTCATCGATCAGCACAACATCGATCCCGGCCTGTGCCGTTACATAACCGATGCTCGCACCCATGAACCCGGCCCCGATGACGCCGACGCGCTTGACGCGCGAGGCCGGCACTTGCGCTGGGCGGCGTGCGCCTTTGTTCAGCTCCTGCAAGGAGACGAACAGTGAGCGGGTCATGGCGGCCGCTTGCGGTGAGCGCACGATCTTCGCGAACCAGCGCTGTTCGATGCGCAGCGCATGATCGAACGGCACCAGCAAGCCTTCGTATACGACCTGTAGAACGGCGCGCGCTGCCGGGTAGTTGTCGTAGGTCTCTCGCCGATAAATCGCGTTTGCGGCCGGGAAGGTCATCATCCCGCCCTTGGAATAGACAGGGCCTCCGGGCAGGCGGAAGCCGTCCGCATCCCAGGGCTTCTTCGGGTTGCCACCCGCCTTGATCCAATCCTTCGCGGTCTTCACCAGGTCTGCCGTCGGCACGACCGCGTCGATCAGCTTCATCTTCTGAGCGCGATCGGTGCGCAACAGGTCGCCTTTGAGCAGATACTGCAAGGCATCGGCCGGCGGCAGAATGCGGCCAATGCGCGTGGTCCCGCCCGCGCCGGGGAATAGTCCGACTTTAATCTCGGGCAGGCCGACACGGGTGCGCGGGTCATCACTTGCGACCCGATAATGACAGGCCAGCGCAAGCTCGAACCCGCCACCGACCGCAGTGCCGCGGATGGCGCAGGCCCACGGCTTTCCGCAGGTTTCGATCTTGCGATAGAGCACCGAGGCCTTGCGGCTCTCTTCAAAGAAAATGCGCGCCGCGGCTTCCTCGCCCTGCGACTTGCGCACCTGCTCGAACTGGCTGTTCAATTTCTGCAGCACGGTGAGATCGGCACCGGCGGAGAACGTATCCTTGCCGGTGGTGACCACCACACCTTTGATGGCCGCATCGGCCGTGGTCTTGTCGAGGAGGGATTCAAGCTCGCTCAGCACGTCGGCATTGAGGACGTTCATGGAACGGCCCGGCATGTCCCATGTGATCAGCGCGATGCCGTCTTGGTCGACCTCATACTTGAAATTGGTCACGCGTTTCCTCCATCACGCATAAGGTTCGCCGGACTTGTGACGCACCTGGGCTTTGTCCTTGTCACGAATGAAGTCGAGATCGACGTCGGGATAATGCGCGTGCTCCGAAAGGGCACGGGTCCCGATTTCCAAATAGACGGCGTCTCGTTGGGTTCTGTTGACGAGATGGTGGCCGTTGGCGACGCCAGCTTTGAAGCCTGCCGCATCGCCGGGGCGCAGCACGGTCTCGCCCTTGTCCTCGATCAGCACAAGCTCGCCTTCGAGTACATAGACGAACTCGTCCTCGTTCTCATGCCAATGCCGCAGCGCGGACGCCGCGCCCGGTTTGAGGCGAGTGAGATTGACTCCGAACTGGGTGAGGCCGACCAAATCACCCAAAGGAGATTTCTCGCGTCCCTTCACGACGCTCTGGAACTGGGGCGGATAGTTGGTGCCGGTCCGCACCTTCGCCTTGCTGATATCGACTTTCGGCATGGATCCCCCGGCAAATGCTCAAACGCGTTCAATAATCGTCGCGGTTCCCATGCCGGCGCCGATGCACAGCGTCACCAGCGCGGTCTGCAGGCCGCGCCGCTCGAGTTCGTCGAGCACAGTGCCGAAGATCATCGCGCCGGTCGCGCCCAGCGGATGACCCATCGCAATAGCGCCGCCGTTCACGTTGATCTTGGCGTGATCGATCTCGAACGCCTGCATGAAGCGCAGCACCACTGACGCAAAGGCTTCGTTGAGCTCGAAGAGATCGATGTCCTTGATCTCCATTCCGGCGCGCTTGAGCACCTTCCTGGTCACATCCACCGGGCCGGTCAGCATGATGGCTGGTTCCGTGCCGATATTGGCGAATGCCCGGATTTTGGCACGTGGCTTGAGCCCGCTGGCGGCGCCGGCTTCCTTGTTGCCGATCAGCACCGCGGCGGCACCATCGACGATGCCGGACGAATTGCCGGCGTGATGCACGTGATTGACGCCCTCCAGCTCCGGATGCTTCTGCACCGCGACGGCGTCGAACCCGGCCTGCTCGCCCATCATGACGAAGGACGGCTGCAGCGATGCAAGCGACTGCATCGTCGTCGATGGCCGCATGTGCTCGTCCTTGGCGAGCAAGGTGATGCCATTGACATCCTTCACCGGTGCGACCGAGTTCTTGAAGTAGCCGCTCTCCCACGCGTGTGCGGCGCGCTTCTGGCTCTCGACCGCATAGGCGTCGACATCGTCGCGCGAGAAGCCGTATTTGGTGGCAATCAGGTCGGCGGAAATGCCCTGCGGCATGAAATAGGTCGGCACCGCAATGGATGGGTCCATCGGCCAAGCGCCACCGGAAGCCCCGATGCCGATGCGGCTCATCGATTCAACGCCGCCGCCGATGGTCATGTCGTGCTGGCCGGACATGACTTCGGCCGCGGCAAAATTGATCGCATCGAGCCCCGACGCGCAGAACCGGCTGAGCTGGACTCCGGGAACCTGGTCCCCATAGCCGGCCTTGAGCGCTGCTGCGCGTGGGATCACGCCGCCGGCCTCGCCGATCGGGTCGACACACCCCATCACCACGTCGTCGACCAGCTTTGGCTCGAGCTTGTTGCGCTCCTTGATGGCGGCGAGCGCGTGGGTCGCGAGATCAAGCGCGGTGACCTCGTGCAGTGCACCGTCCGGCTTGCCCCGGCCGCGCGGGGTGCGAACGTGGTCGTAGACGAATGCGTCGGTCATTGGACCTCTCCCTACAAACTCCTCGCGATCAGCATGCAGCCTACGGGGTGTTGACCGGGGTGTCTGCGCTGATTTAGCACGCGTGCGGTGTTGTCCCTATTCTCAAAATTCGCAAGAACATCATTTGTGTTCCGGCGAAAAGACTCCTCCTCAGGTCTCTGCAGTCGCACAACACGATCGTGCACTGACGCGCCCTGCCGGCGGACGCCCAGGCGATGGCTACAGGGGCATCAGAACGCCTCCACCGGCAGTTCCATGGTGCTCTTGGCGCCGGCCTCGATCCGGGCGAGGTGGGCCGCGGTTTCCGGCAGCAGTCGCTCGACGAAGAACCGCCCGGTGACGAGCTTCGTCTTCAGCCGGTCGGCGTTTCCGTTTGCGCCATTCGCAAGCTTCGCGTTGGCGGCTTCGACGATGCGGCACCACATGTAGCCAAGCGCTACCAATCCGAACAGATGCATGTAGTCGGTCGCACCGGCGCCGGCATTATCGGGTGCTTTCATCGCGTTCTGCATGAACCACATCGTCGCCTGCTGCAGATGTCCGAGCGCTTTGCCGAGCGGGTCGAGGTACGGCTTGAGTGCGGCGTCTGAGGCGTGATCCTTCATGTAGGATTGCACCTCGGCAAAGAACGCCATGATGGCGCGGCCGCCATCCTTGGGAAGCTTGCGTCCAACCAGATCGAGCGCCTGGATCCCGTTGGCGCCCTCGTAAATCATGGCGATGCGCGCATCGCGCACGAACTGCTCCATTCCGTGCTCGGCGATGTAGCCGTGCCCCCCAAACACTTGTTGCGCCAGGACTGTGTTGGCGAAACCGGTATCGGTCAGCACGCCTTTGATCACCGGGGTGAGCAGGCCCATGAGATCGTCCGACGCCTCCCGCGCCTTGGCATCCTCGGAGCGGTGCGCGACGTCGCCGTTGAGTGCCATCCACAGCACGAGCGCGCGGGCCGCTTCATTGAAGGCGCGGATCGACATCAGGACGCGGCGGATGTCCGGATGCACGATGATCGGATCCGCCGGTTTGTCGGGATAGGCCGGTCCGTTCAGCGCGCGGCCTTGCAGGCGCTCCTTGGCGTAGGTCGCCGCGTTCTGGTAGGCGACCTCGGATAACGCAAGACCCTGCAGTCCGACACCAAGGCGCGCGTGATTCATCATCGTGAACATGGCGTTGAGGCCACGATTGGCCTCGCCGACCAGCCAACCGGTGGCGTCCTCGTAGTTCATCACGCAGGTGGAATTGCCGTGGATGCCCATCTTGTGCTCGATCGAGCCACAGGACACCCCGTTCGGGCCCGCCAGCGTCCCGTCAGGTTTGAGGGACATTTTCGGCACCACGAACAACGAAATGCCTTTGGTGCCGGCCGGCGCGCCGTCGATGCGGGCAAGCACCAGGTGAATGATATTGTCGGTCAGATCCTGCTCGCCGCCGGAGATGAAGATCTTCGTTCCAGTGATTTTGTAGCTGCCGTCCGGTTGTGGCGCCGCCTTGGTGCGCAACAGGCCGAGATCGGTACCACAATGCGGCTCGGTCAGATTCATGGTGCCAGCCCATTCGCCGGCTACCATCTTGGGCAGGAAAGTTTTCTTCTGGGCATCATCGCCGTGAATGAGGATGGCCGACACCGCGCCCTGGACCAGCCCAGAATACATGGCAAACGCCATATTGGCTGAGATCAGGAACTCGCTGACGCAGGTGTTCAGGGTCGCCGGCAATCCCTGGCCGCCATATTCGGCGGGCGCGGAGAGGCCGAGCCAGCCACCGTCACAGAGCTGTTTGTAGGCTTCCTTGAAGCCTTTGGGCGTGCTCACCCTGCCGTCGGGATGGCGCGTACAGCCTTCAAGGTCACCGACCCGATTGAGCGGCGCCAGCACCTCCTCGGCGAACTTTGCGGCTTCACTCAGGATCGCCTCGACCACGTCCGGCGACGCGTCAGCAAAGCCCGGCAGATTGTCATAGCGTTCGACGTGGAAGACGTCGTTGAGCAGAAACTGCACATCTTCTACGGGCGCCTTGTAGGTCGGCATGCGTTTCTCCCGGCTCGGTGTCCCGCTTTGGTTTTAACCATTGTTGATGCAAGGCGGCACCCCCGTAAAGGTGCAAAAGGGCCACACAGGCCATCATTGGGTCGCCGGCGCGCGCCGCAACAGGTCCGCTTAACCGGCTGTTTACCTTAAACTTTAACACTGTGCCGGCGTGCCAGCGCGGTTGCACGCTCCCGACGCACCCGCCGCGCGACGCGGCACGATCACGAGTTCTTGCATGAAACTCAGCGCACCGTGGCATCGCAAAGCTGCTTCGCCCCGCGTGCGAGGGTCCGGCGAGGCACGCGTGTCCCTCGCCGATGGCGCGCAAATCGAGGATGCCCTGGAGACGGCGATTGCCGGCTTGCGGGGTGTCATTGCCCACGTTCGCTCCAATGAGGCTCTGTCGGATCTGAGCGGCGAGATTGATGCGCTCGCCCAGTCCTCGGCGCCGCGATCCGCCGCACTCGACGGCGATGCTCTCGCCAATCTGGACCAACGCATCGCGGCCATTGCCGATGGGATCGCTGCGCTGCGTGCCGAGAACCGTCGCCGTGCGGCTCAGAATTTCGACACCGTGATCGGGGTCCTGAGCGAGAAAATTGAGCTGTTGGAAGCCGCCCAGAAGGGCGCTGTAAACTCCACGGCGCCGGACCGGTCGCACCCTGCCCAGCCGCGGCCCGAGCTTCACCTTTGTAAGTTCGATTCCATCGAGCGCGGCATTGCCGATCTGGTTCGCAGCGTGCACGAGGCGCGCACGCACGTCGATTGTTGCCTCGCCCGGCTGGCAGAAGTGCCATCGCCTGAAACGCCCGTTCGACCTGAGGCCTCCACGACTTTGCGACAAGCGGCGCCTGACATCCCTGATCCGGCTCCCGCGGCTCCTGCATCATCCAAGCGCAACCAAGCGTTCCGCCGCGCCTTCCCAAAACTGATGCTTGGGTTGGCGTTGGCCATCGGATCCACGGCCGTGCTGCAGCTGGGACTGTCGCAGGTGCGACCCAGACCGGTCGCTGAGAGTGCGAAACCTGCGACGAATGTCGCCGATCGAGGTCCTCGGCTGGACAGTGCGTCGGTTCACGCTGCACCCGGAACGCTAGCCTCTATCCCGGACCTATCCGCGGCGGCGAACCTGCCGCTCGCCATCGGGGCAAGGCTGATTGTCGCTGCAGCTGCGGGCGATCCGGCGGCTGCATATGAAGTTGGTGTGCGCCTCACCCAGCGCCTGGGGCCGGCTGCTACCGAACAGGCCGTAAGCTGGCTCGACCGCGCTGCCAAGGCGGGTATCGCGCCCGCGCAACTCGCGCTCGGCGGCATTTACGAAAAGGGGTTGGGAGTAGCAAAGGACCCGGGGCTCGCGCGCGTCTATTATTTGGCGGCTGCGCAGCGCGGGAACGCTAAGGCAATGCACAATCTTGCGGTGCTCTACGCGCAAGGCGCCGGCGGTAACCTTGACTACGCAAGTGCGGCTCAATGGTTTCGCAAAGCCGCGATGCACGGGTTAACGGACAGCCAATTCAATCTCGCCGTTCTCTACGAGCGTGGCGCGGGAGTCGAGTGCAACCCGATCGAGGCGTACAAATGGTTTGCGCTGGCCGCACGCCACGGCGACCCTGCGGCCCTGGAAAAGCGCGATGAGATTGCGCAACAGCTCGATGCAGGCCAGCGCGCCAGTGTCAAAGCGGGGATTGAATCCTTTGCTCCCCAGCCTGAGGCGGATGAAGCCGTCCGCGTGAGGCCGCCGCCCGGAGGCTGGGACCAGGCACCTGCCGAGCCACGGCGCACCGTGCGCGGCCCGCAATTCGTCGCCGGACTTGAGGCGGTGGAACAAGCTCTGGCCCAACGGATGCGCTGAGCACTCCGCAACGACGGTTTTTCGCGATGATGAACCCCGGCCTCGGCGCCGGGGTTTTTGTTGGATGATGTTGATCAGCCGTCGGGCAGGGAACCTAACAACGCACTCCGAATTAGGATGATGGTTCTAGGAGGAGAACAGCAATGCGTGTGAAATATCTGATCGGAGCGGCCCTGCTGGTGTCATTTGCTGGTCCGGCCCTCGCCGACAGCTACTACGTCGTGCAGGATGCATCCACCAAGCGATGCTCGGTGGTGTCACAGAAGCCGACAACAACAACCACGACGGTTGTTGGCGACGGGACGGTCTACACCTCGCAGTCGCAAGCCGAGAGCGCGATGAAGACCATCACTGTGTGTCAAAGCAGGTAAGAACCACCCGAAAACAACTCGATTGCGGTAACCGTCCGGCGCTGGCTACGCGCCGGACTGTTACGTAAGCCCGGCTTCGCGACCCTCGATCTGCGCGCCCGACCTTAACGTACCGACTGCGGAACATCGGTCATGCGTGGTGGCGGAATGTTTCGATCCGGGACCCAGGACTTGCTCAGGACATCGTTGAGCAGTTTGCGATCGATGTAGGGATAAATCAGCTTCTGGAAGGCGAAGTCGACCTCACCCCATTCCTGTTTGCATGCCGGAGCGCGGCTCCTGGGCAAATAGCCCTTGTCGACGACATCGGAGAATGCGTCCGGATTTTCACCGTAGGCAAGACAGAGCAGATTGTACAAACGCTGCACGGGCGCTCCGTGCACGTCGGCGAAAGCGGTTACCCGCACGGTCACCGTCGGGTTCTTGATATATTCGTTGTACATGTAGGCGGCGCCCTCGATCAGACGACGGGCGTCCTGCTGTCCGATCTTTATCAGAACATGGGCGGCGAATTGATCGGCGTCATCCTCCGGTCGACCAAACAGCGGGATGTCCAGAAGGTCAAACACGGCGTGACCGGTTTCATGCGCCGCGGTGAACAGAAACTGTCCGACAATGGCGTCCATCGGACTGATTCCCTCGGGTGACATGTCCTTCGGCGCCATCTCCACAATATCGCGCAAGTACTCGTAACAGATCGTAATGTCAGGTCGTCGGTACCAGGCGTTGGAAATGCCGCACTCCTTGGTGCGCACCGTGAGGTCCATCGGCAGGCGCAGAGGGCTGAAAATCTCCTGCACCTTTTCCAGCGGACGGCGCTGGATCAGCATGTCGCGGAAGGGTTCGACTTGAGGGTGCTCCGGCTCCGCGTACTCGATCTTGATGCGGTTTGGCTGCAGATCCGCTTGGTCGCCCCCAAGAAACGTTGACCAAGCCTGGTCCGTGGTCTGCGCCCGGATTTGAAGCCCGGCCAGCGAAGCCGTGACGGCGGCGACAACAACAAATGATGAGATTGCGATTCTTTTCACGGCATCTCCTTCAGGCCCAAGCCGCTCAGTCTCGATTGATCCTAGCCGGATCGCCGGACAACCTCTACGGCTACGGCGTGTGCAAGCGCCCTGGATTCGCGTTCTACGGCGAGGCTCGCTGAATCAATGTGGAGGCAGCGCGCAACCGCGGCGCTTGCAGACCGCGCAACAGATCCAGAGAGCGGAGAATCCGAGGTTGCGCAGTCTCCAAACGTGAGCAAGCGCGCCACGCGGCGGGGGCTACTCTGTCGAGAAGCCGACCAACAAGCATAGTGGACCCTGCGAGGGCCTCCCGCACGTCAGCTGGCAGGTTGATCTAACCGCGCACCTCGTCAGGCACCGGGACATCGAACCCGTTAAGCGTGATCGATACCGCGCAGTAGAGGCCGATCAGGTTGATCAGCTCGGCCGTGCCGTGCCCACCGAAGAGGCCCACGGCCTGCCGATAGGTCAGTTCCGACAGGAGGCCGCCGGCGACCAGCGTTGCGGCAACGTCATAGGCAACAGCTTCCTCGCGGGTGAGGTCGTTCGGCCGCTGGCCGGCCGTAATGGTCGCAATCTTCTCGTCCGGCAGTCCGCGGGCTTCCGCCACCAGCACATGGGCATAGATTTCATAGGCTGAATGGAAGTGGGCGCCGGTGACCAGGATAGCCACCTCGCGCACCGGCTTGGGCAGGCTCGGCGCGGTCGCGAGCGCCTTCACCAGCTCCCACACGGGCTTGCCGTATTTGGGAAAGTGCAGCCATGGGTTCCATGGCCCGATCAACTCCCCGGTGGGGACGATGGCCTGGAAGCCCTTGAAATTCTGTTCGATCCCGCGGCGCATATCGTCGTAGAGCGGCCGTTGCTCGGGCGTGAGTTTGGCGGGAGGGATGAGGGGAAGGCGCATGCAAGCTCCAATCAGGCTTATTGCCAGATGTTGGTTTTCGCGAGATCGACGAGGTCGTCGCCACGGCCACCCATGACGGCTTTGATCATGTAGAGGGTGAAACCTTTGGCCATTTCGACGGTGATGCTGGGTGGAATTGGAAGCACCATGCGGCTCACCACGGCATCGACCAGCACAGGTCCTTTATGCGCCATGGCCTCGGCGATGCCGCCCTCGACGTCGCCCGGATCTTCGAGCCGGATGCCGCGCACGCCGATGGCTTCCGCCATGGCAGCGAAGTTCGGGTTCTTGAAGCTGGTGCCGAAGTCGAGAAATCCCGATGATTTCTGCTCGATTTCGATGAAGCCAAGCGCGCTGTTGTTGAACACCACGACTTTGACCGGCAGTTCGTGCTGAACCAGGGTCAGGAAATCGCCCATCAGCATGGTGAAGCCGCCGTCGCCGGAGAGCGAGACCACCTGGCGCTGAGGGAATGCCACCTGGGCGCCGATCGCCTGTGACATGGCGTTGGCCATGGAGCCGTGCCAGAACGAACCGATCAGCCTGCGCTTGCCGTTCATGGCGAGATAGCGGGCCGCCCACACCGTCGGCAGACCGACGTCGCAGGTAAAGACTGCGTCTTCGGACGCGGCATCACTGATCGCCTTGGCAATCTGTTGTGGGTGGATCGGCGGTTTCCCGCGGCGGCCAACCGCGAGTTCGTCGAGGCCTTTGCGGGCTTTGCGATAATGCTCGCGCGCCTGATCGAGGTGTTTGCTGTCACGCTTTGTTTTCAGCCGCGGCAGCAGTGCCGCAATGGTGGCGCGCACGTCCCCGACAACACCGACATCGACGGGCGCCCGCCGCCCGATCACCTCGCCCCGGTAGTCGATCTGGGCGATCCGCACCCCGCCGCCGCGTGGGTAGAACTGCCGGTAGGGGAAATCGGTCCCGAGCATCAGCAGGATGTCGCAATCGAGCATGGCGTAATAGCCGGACGAGAAGCCGATCAACCCGGTCATGCCGACGTCATAGGGATTGTCCCACTCGACGTGTTCCTTGCCCTTGAGCGCATGCACGATCGGTGCCTGCAACTGTTCGGCCAACGCCAGGATTTGGTCATGCGCGCCCTGGCAACCGGATCCGCACAACATCGTCACCCGACCACCGCTGTTGAGCAGTGCCGCCAGCCGGTCGAGATCAGCCTGTGCGGGAGACAGGATGGGTTGTGCGGGCACGAGCGCGGCGCGGTTCGGCAACGGCGCATCCATTGCGGCCTGCAGCGCGATATCACCGGGGATGACGACTACGGCGACGCCCCGCTTGGACACGGCGGCATGGATCGCCATTTCCAAGGTCCTGGGCATCTGGTCCGGGTTGGAAATCAGCTCACAGAAATGGCTGCACTCCTGGAACAGATGCTCGGGGTGAGTTTCCTGGAAGTAACCCGAGGCGATTTCCGCCGACGGAATATGTGCCGCGATAGCGAGGACCGGCACACGCGAGCGCTGCGCATCAAACAATCCATTGATCAGATGGAGATTGCCCGGCCCGCAACTGCCGGCACACACGGCCAGTTCGCCGGTGAGGTGAGCTTCGCCTGCGGCCGCGAAGGCCGCGACCTCCTCGTGCCGGACATGGATCCATTCAATCTTGTCTTGGCGGCGCAGCGAGTCGGTCAAACCATTGAGACTGTCGCCGACGATGCCGTAGATCCGCTTCACGCCCGCGGTCGCAAGAATTTCGGCAAATTGATCCGCCACGGTCTCGGACATGCTCAAATCCTCTCTGGTGACGCCGATACTGTTGCAGCGTGAACTGGAAAATCGCGCCAGAACCCGCATTGGGCGATGCCCATAATTTGCCGCCGTGCGCTTCGATGATTGAGCGGCTGATTGAAAGCCCCATGCCGAGCCCGCCGGGCTTGGTCGTGTAGAACGAGCCAAACAGGCGCTCGATGTGATGAGACTCGATTCTGGTGCCGGAGTCTTTCGACCGGGACCAGCACCTGATCTCCCTCCTGACCCGATCGGATGATGAGGTCGCGCGGGCGATCCGTGACCGAGGCCATCGCCTCCATGGCGTTT
>JAFAXD010000317.1 GCA_019241285.1 Xanthobacteraceae bacterium
GGCCCATGCGGAGGGGCGATTTCGGCAACGATACCATTGCGGTAGCGGCATTGACCAGGGCACTGGCCGGGCCCGCGCAAAGGCTAGCTGATGCGCTTATTCTCGATGCGCAAGGCGCGATGCGGCACAGTCGCAGCAAATTCGTCATCGTGGGTGACAAACATCACGCCGTAGCCCGATTGGCACAGCCGCTCGATGGTGCGGGCCAGGGCACGGCAGGTGTCGCCATCCTGACCGATGGTCGGCTCGTCGAGCATGATCCAGGGATGTGCGCCCGCGAAAGGCCACAACCAGCTGATGCGCTTGCGCGCCGCGATTGGCAGCTCATAGAGGTGCTGGTCGGTCGAGCCGACACCAAGCTGGCGGGCGAGTGCTGAGACCCGCGCTTGCGTCAGCATCGCGTTTGCGGGGTGACCCGACAGCGCCGCGCGTCGCCGGTCCATGTCTTCGCGCAAAGTGGCTCCGCACCATTGCTGATCGGGATTCTGGGTCGCCAAGGCCAGTGCTGTATTGCCGGTTCGCCATGGCTCGTAGGCAGCGCCATCAAGCGAAATGTGTGCCGACCGGGGGACGAGTGCGCCCACCAGAATTTTCAGCAACGTCGTTTTCCCCGCACCGTTCGGGCCAGACAGGCGATGCGCTTGCCCAGGTTCCAGGGCGACCTCGGCATTGTGGAAAATGTCAGCGTCTGGGCGATACCCGAACGACAGCTGCCGGATGAGGATCCGGGGCGCTCGCCGCGGCGTAATCGACTGCTGCAAGCCCTCCCAGTCGCAGGCAAAATTGTGCCCGCGTTCCTGCAGCTGCGTCGTGTCCCAGCCGCGCGGTTGCGCCCGATTGTCGGTCAGGACGACATCGAACCGACCGGTTCCGAGATAGTCCAAGGCTTGGGCGCGGTTGCGCGTATCGAGTTGTTCGAGCGCGGTGTCGATGGCGACCGAGCCATACGCGGAGATGGAGAAGCAGTGTAACGCGAGCAGGACCTGCTCGCCTCCCGAGAGGCTCTGCGGTTTCTGGCGCAGCGCCGCGCGTGGGCGCTCGAACAGCGGCCGATCACGGTCGCGACTGCTTGCGCGATAGATTTGGACTTCATCCGCAATCGTCGACGACAATCCGGACAGGGCAGCTTCGGCGTAGGGTCCAACGAAATAGGTCGCGGCGCCGAGCTCCCGGGCGCGAGCGAGCAACAATCGGCTGCGGCCTGAAAAATTGGGACCTGAAATGAATTCACCGCGCCCCATGCAGGTCCATCCATATGATGACGGCCCCGGCAACGACACCGGACAGAATCCAGATCGTGTCGCGCTCGCCCAGCTCGGACTTGCGCTCGAGCGTCAGCAGCGGATCCAACAGGCCAAGTGTTTTTTCAACGGGCCACTTGTCGCGCATGCGACCGGTGACGCTTGTCACGGCCGTGAGCCATACGGTCTGCACCAGTATCCACCCGTTAAGCAGATTGCGTATCGAGAAGCGACGCGTGATGATCCCCGACGCGATCAGTGCCGTGTAGGCCCGATCGATCGCTTGCTGCAGGGTTTCCACCAACGACAATGTCAGCACCGCGATGCGCTTCACGGCGAGAGGCGCATAGAGCTCGCGGATGAACTGAAGCGGCGTCAAAGCCACAAAGCGGAACGCCGCCACTTGCACGATTGCAACGATTAGAAATAGCCGTGCCGATACGACCGCAACGTAGATAAACGCGGCGCCACGTGAACCGGGTTGATCGGCCGCGATCTGCGCAGGCGATCGGCCGACCACCCCGACCCACACGATGATCATGAAAACAGCCAGCGGAAAAATCAAAATCACCGCGCGTCGAAGTGCAGCCACGGCCCCCAGGCCGACTTCGGTGACTGCGAACAGCGCGCATAACGAGGTGAGGACGACCAGCCCGGACACCCGCGCCAGCATGGCTGCGGCGATGACGATGACGACAAAAACGACGGCGCCGTTCGGCGTCATGTCGGCGCCGGTAGGGGACGCGCGCGCACCAGGGCGATGAAATCCTTCGGCGTGGCGCGAAAGAGGAGTGCCGCCAGCAGAACCTGTAGCGACTTGTCGATCGGTTCAGCGGTGAATCCGGAATGCAGAACGGCTGACATCAGGTGTTCGCCGGCTTTGAGAAAGAATGCCACCAGGAATGCCGAGCCGCTGCCCGTGACGCCGCCAAACACATACGCGACGACAGGGGCCGAGACGACGGCAGACACGAGGCCAAGCAGGATGCCTGACAGGATTACCCGGATCACAAACCTCACAATGGGCAAGGGCCGCTCCCGGAACAGCGCCTCGCCGCGCGCGACCACGAAGGCCGCAATGAAGGCGATAGCGACCTCGGTCAGAGTAAACCAGATGAGAAATGGATTGATGAACAGGCTGGTGATCACGGTGCTGATCATGGCCGCCACGAATGCGCATACGAATGCCGCGATCCGGTCCGGGTAGATCAGCATCGCGCACAGGATGGTGCCGATGGAATCGAGGTAGATGGGAAGCTTCGTCAAGTAGACGATTGAACCCACCGCAAAATTGAGAGCGGCGCAGAGCGCGATGGCAATCAGGCGCGGCGTTGTGAACATCGAGTCACCCCTCCCGATACCTTAGAGCGCTTCCCGTTTGGGTTCAAACAAACCAATGGGGTTACCTGGCCGGCTTACTCCGGCAACAGATGCGCCAGGCTCTCCGCGCGCATCCGTTGCAGGTCCTGCGGCACATCCACGTCCCAGAGGCGGGCCGGCTCGCGCCAGCTGAGGTTGAGGCAGGCGAGGCGACGCCGCGTTTCCATCATGACGGTGGCCGTGCTCCACTCCATATCGGCGAACAGCCGCGGTTCGGGCTTGCGCATGCCGATCAGTACGTACCCGCCGTCCTCCGCGGGGTTGACCACCACGTCGATTCCATCATGCAGGAGATCTGCTGACCTGCGCAGGTGGTCGGCGGTCAGGGCGGGGCAGTCCGTCCCGATCACCAGCACGGGCCGGTTCTCAGCGGCGATTGCGTCCAGCATGCGGGCGCCAAGGTCTCCGTCAGGCTGACAGGCGAGGCGAACGCGCGGAGCGAACTGCTGGAACGCCGGGTGGGAATAGTCCGGTGCGGCCCAAAGGGTCACAGCCCCCACCTCGAGCGCGGTTTGAACCGCTGCGGTCAGAAGCCGCTCCTGCAGCCGCGCGGCGCCTTCCGGACCGAGCGCTGGGATCAGCCGAGTCTTGGCAAGTCCGGCGATCGGCGCTTTTGCCAGAATTGCGATGGTAATCTCACGGTTCGCGCGGCACATATCCATAGGCTCGCGCCAGCGTGTGCGGGTCGGCACCAAGAAAATGCGCGGCACGCAGCCGCCACATCAGCAAGATCGTGCGCACTGGACCACGTTCGTCCCAACGACGCCCGGAGGTTACTACCCGTGCTGACAGGCAGAGCGGAGCCGAGATCTGCCGCAGCCTTCGCGACACGATGATATCTTCCATCAACGGAACGTCGGGAAATCCACCGACCTGCCAGAATGTGCCCCGCTTCACGAATATTGCCTGATCGCCGGTGGCAATTCCGGTCAGGCGGGAGCGCCAATTGATCAAGCAGGCGATAACGGGGAGAAGGAAACTGCGACCCGCAATCGCGACATCAAACCTGCCCCAAGTGCGCGTGCTGATTGCGAGGTCCTTGGTGACGAGGCACTCGGCCCCTTGCGGCAGCCGCGTGTCGGCGTGCAGAAACAAAAACACCTCGCCCGTTGCAATTTGGGCGCCGGTATTCATCTGGGCCCCCCGCCCTCGCGGCGCCTCGATGAGTTTGTCACACCGCGACCGTGCCAATTCGACTGTGCGGTCCTCACTGCCGCCGTCCGCAACGATCACTTCGACACCATCGGCGCGCAGCTGCGACAACGCGTTCAGCGCGTCGATAATCCCGTCCGCTTCGTTCAACGTCGGGATGATGATGGACAGCGCGGTCACAGGTCCCCACTTATTCGGCTGCTTCGCGCAACGCGCCGCCGCAGCTCGAGCCTTGCCCGGCCGTGCATCCGTAGCAATGACCGGCCACTTGGATGTCGTTGCCAACAAGTTCGGCGGATATCAGATCGCGGATATGCAGTGGTTTCCCATCGCGTCCGAGCGCTGGAAGATCGAGCATCTGATTGAAATCGCAGTCGTAGAGCAGTCCGCGCCAGTCGACAGAAATCAGGTTGCGGCACATGACCCCATCGAGATTTTCCTCACGATGCGCGCCGCGCAGTAGACGCACATAGCGGTCAAACTCGCCCTTCGAAATCAGGATCGAACCGAAACGCTGAATCGGCATGTTGGCGAGCGTGTAGAGATGATTGAATTGGATCCCGTATCGCTCACGGAGAATGCGTTTGTAATCGGCTTCAAGCTCGGCCTGTCCAGGCGGCAGAGAAGCTCCTTGCGGGTTGTAGACGAGATTCAACGTCAGCTCTGTGCCGTCGATACCATAACCAAGCGCGTTGAGCTTCTGCAACGCGCGGATCGAGCCGTCAAAGACACCTTTGCCGCGTTGTCGGTCGACGTTGTCCTGAAGATAGCAGGGCATCGACGCCGTGATTTCGATTTGGTGACTGGCGAGGAATTCGGCCAGGTCCTCTTGGCCGGGCACGTTCAGGATTGTCAGGTTGCAACGATCGATCACACGCACCGCCATGGCGCGTGCGGCGCGCGCAAGCTGGCGGAAATATGGATTGAGCTCCGGGGCCCCACCGGTGATGTCGAGGTTTGCGATGCGGCGGCGCTCAAGGGCGGCGAGCACTTGCTGCACGACCTCGTAGCTCATCTGTTCGGTGCGGTTGGGCCCTGCCGCGACGTGGCAGTGCACGCATGATTGATTGCATCGGTACCCGAGGTTGACCTGCAGTGTGTCGATGGTCCGCCGCGCGAGCGCCGGAAACGGAATCCCGTCGAGCAGGGGCCACGTATCTCGCATACCCGCCAATCACCTTTCAGCACGCTTGTAGTAGGCTGAAAACTTGCACAAATGGAGTGCCTCGTCACCCAATGCCGGTGCAAAAGGTTGACAATTCGCCGTGAAAGCAACGCGATGAAAAATCCGGTCCTGGTTGAAGTGACGCGCGGCGCTCTGGTCGAAAGCCGCCATCGCGGTGCCGTCTGCGTCATGGACGCGCGCGGGGGCATCGTTCTGAACAGCGGCGACACGCAGGCGCCGGTTTATCCGCGCTCCGCCGTGAAAGCCATCCAGGCGCTGGTGCTGGTGGAATCCGGGGCCGCGGATCGCTACCGGTTTGGAGACGAGGAGCTGGCACTCGCCTGCGCGTCCCATGCCGGCGAACCGCGACACGTGGCTGGCGTCGAGCGCATGCTTGCGAGCGCTGGCCTTCACGTCAGCGCGCTGCAATGTGGGACGCATTGGCCGACCCACCGTCCGTCTGCCGACGCGCTCGTTCGCGCGGGTGCCTCGCCGTCACCCTTGCATCACAACTGCTCCGGCAAGCATGCGGGCTTTCTCTGCGCTGCTTGCCAGATGGGCTTGGACCCGGGCACCTATTCGGCTCCCGAACACGGTGTTCAGCGCGAGGTACGCGCCGCGCTCGAAATGTTGTCTGGAACCAGAATCGACGATCAACACATCGGTATCGACGGTTGCTCAGTCCCCACCTTTGCGGTGCCTCTCGTCGGTTTGGCGCGCGCATTCGCGGCCTTTGCCAGTGAGCAAGGTCTGTCACCGGCACGCGCCGCCGCCTGTCGGCGCTTGCGCGCCGCGTGCGCGGCAAAGCCCTGGTTCGTCGCCGGAACAGGACTTTTCGCCACCGAGATCATGGACCATTTCGGAGCGCGGGTGTTCGTGAAAGGCGGGGCCGAGGGCGTCTACTGTGCGGCTTTGCCCGAGCAGGGCCTGGGCATCGCGGTGAAATGCGACGACGGTGCGGGGCGCGCCGCCGAGGTTATCATGGGCGGCGTCCTGATGCGCCTGATCGGCGAAGATCCGCTGCTCGTAAGGTATGCTCACGCTGCCGTACGCAACTGGCGAGGAACCCTGGTCGGTGAGATGCGCTGTGCTGCATCATTAAGGGGCGGGGGGAACTAATCCTGCCGCCGTACGGCCGCGGCGGCGGAGATCACGACGTTCTGCGCCGCCCGCAGGAGCTGATGAAGATCGGGGGCTTTTGAGCGAGCGCTGGTTCTCCGGCGGCGGAGCATGTTGGGGACGTGAACAAACACCACGACGCGAGGATCGGCCGTCCGTGATTGTTGTTCCAATGCGCGCCAGTAAGCGTAATTGCATAGGTACGTACCGGCATCCCGCGACAGGTGCGCTGGCAACCCGCTCGTGCGCACCGCGGCCGCGAGCCGCGCAAAAGGCGCCCGCCCGCGCCGGTAGCTCGCGCCGGGCGTGATGCTGGCGCGCAGCGGGATTTTGCGATCGATATCGGGATAGACCCGTGTGGTCCGGTTGCGTGCCAGGGTTTCAATCCGAATAGCTTTACTTCGGCCCGCAAGCCCAAACATCACGATCGCATCCGGCTGATGTTTGTCGATTAACCCTGCTAGTTGTTGATCCACCGCCGCGTAGCTGGTCGGGAAGACGTGCGTGACGAGCCGCAGGGCGGCGGTCGCGGGGCGGCGCAAGCGCGCGAGGCCAGCGACCAGCTGCTGCGTCGGATTCGATGGCGCCCCGGGGAATGGACCAAATCCTGTGACCAGCACACATAAGGCTCGATTAGGGATGAGCTTCGTATTCATCGCTGTGCGACCCCGAGTGCTTGAGCAATTTCGTCCGCCGCGACCGCAGGAGAGAGCCGTCCGGCAGCCACACCCGCTTCGAGTTCCGGCAGGCGCGCCTTCAGAGTGCGATCGGCTCGTAAGCGGTCCCGCAGCCGCTCATCGAACATGGACCACATCCACTTGACTTGCTGGTCGCGCCGCCATGCGTCGATCTCTCCGGTCGAGGTGAGCTTCGTTTTGTGCTCGATGATTTTTGACCACAGCAAGTCAATTCCATCGCCGGTAAGCGCCGAATAAGTCACGACCGGCGGAATCCAGTTCGGCGACCGCGGGGTGAGAATATGCAACGCGGCGCGATACTCGGCTGCCGCGGCGCGAGCGCGGGGGATGTTATCGCCGTCCGCTTTGTTGACCGCAATCATGTCGGCGAGCTCGACCAGACCCTTCTTCAACCCCTGCAACTCGTCACCCGCGCCAGGCAGCATCAGCGCCAGAAAAAAGTCGGTCATGTCAGCGACGGCGGTTTCGGATTGTCCAATACCCACGGTCTCGACCAGAATCACGTCGTTCCCGGCCGCCTCGCAGATCAGCATTGTCTCGCGCGTCTTTGCGGCGACGCCGCCGAGGGTGCCGGCGGCCGGTGAGGGACGAATGAACGCATTGGGATCCGCCGAGAGCCGTGCCATGCGGGTCTTGTCGCCCAGGATCGAACCGCCGCTGCGCGCCGACGACGGATCAACCGCCAGCACCGCGACTTTGTGTCCGCGGCCGGTGAGATAGGTCCCCAGCGCGTCGATCGACGTGGACTTGCCGACGCCGGGAGCGCCGGTGATGCCGACGCGCATCGCGTGGCCGGTGTGCGGCAGCAGGTCCTGGACGAGTGCGCGGGCGGTGCCCCGATGGTCCGCCCGCTTGCTCTCGATCAACGTGATGGCCCGCGCCAATACGGCGCGCTCGCCGGCGCGCACCCGCCGGGCAAGCTCGGCCACATCGGACAACTGGGTGAGGGCACTGCCCGGCATCAGGTCGCTTATGGTTGCTGGTCCTTGTCGCTCGCCGGCCGCGTACCACCAAACAGAGCCGTGCCTTGCGCGGACAGGTACGGCTTCAAATCGGTCCACGGGACGAACACTACATAATCGCCTTCCACATAGGGCCCGACCATGTAGGGGGAAAAGTGAAACGAGAGCCCGGAACTCTTGTCACGTTCAGTCGATGGTGCAAGCGAGATTGGTCCGAGCTTCAGCAGCCATGGCTTCACGCTGCGCAGCCACTCATCCTTTGCGGGATCGCTCGCCACAGGGGCGTCACGCCGCTTCTTTTCTTGCGCCAGCGCGGCGCGGACCAGCTTGGCAAGGGCGGTCATTGTAGGCCCGCCATCTTCGGTTTCATTAAACAACGGCCGTATGCTGATGCGCTTACCAGCGTCACGATCCCACAGGATCGTGTCGGTGTACCGATTTGGATGGGCGCCGCCCGTGTTGGTGTAGTCCTGGCGTAGCACACCGATATAAGGCCCGACGGCCGAGCGCAGATTGTAGCTGCGCTCGTAACTCCATGGCGAGGTCGATACAGGCCGCTTCGGAAGCTCCTTGAGTTCCACCTCGGCTTCGGCGTCGGCTTTCGCTGCCCAAACCTTTCCCTCGGCGGCCAGGTTTTCGAACAGCTTAGGATAGGCTTTGAGGCTGTCATCGACGTTGATGGTGATCTCGGCCGTCTTGTTCTTGATCGAGGTCGTGACCTCGGCAACAGCTGGCAACGCAGATAAAAGCAAAGCGCTGGCACCAAGGCCGATGAAAAGCTTGATATTGCGCATGACTGACCTGGATTTTGCCGCCCCGTCTTTAGACGCTGATCATGCGTGCCACGTTCACGGCCGAATCGCAAACGCGCACGCCGGAGAGCCGAGCCTAGCTTGGCGTCCGACGTTCATCATCGTTGTACCTTGAGCGCACAGAGTTCGTGAGTCGTTTTATGCTAGGATATCGCTGAAACGAGGAACACAGTCCGGCATGAACCTCGCAGGTACACGCGCTGCGGAAGGCTTCGCCCGCCGCTCTTTTACGGCCCACGATGTGCGTCGGATGGTGGAGAACGGAATCCGTGACGCAAAAGAACGCACGGAGCTCGTCGAAGGGGAGTTTGTTATTCTGGAGCCGAAAGTCTACGATCATGACCTGATCAAAAATTATTTGAATGTGGTGATCATACGTTCGGCATCTACGGATCTGATGGTTGGGGTCGCTGTCTCTGTCCAATTCACCGATCGCACGATCCTCGAACCCGATTTGATCGTGTTCGACAAGCAAACTCTCGTGCGCTCCGATGCTGATTTCTGCCATTTCGAGCGTTACAATCCGCTTTTGGTCATCGAAATCTCGGTCTCAAGTCTGCGCTACGACAGTGGGCTCAAGGCGGGCTTATATGCCCGCTATGGTGTTCCCGAACTCTGGGTGGTCGACGCCAGTGAGCGGATCGCGTGGGTCCACCTCGGTCCCAAAGGGTGAAGGTTGGTCATCGATTATTGAGCACGGTCCGAATGACGCGCTCACCACACCGACATTGCCGGGCTTTTCAGTGCGGCTTGCAGATTTCGGTTAGGCAATCCTACTCCGCCGCTTGCCGGCCGTGGCCCAGGTGAGCGTTGAGGTTGCGGATCAGCTCTTCTGCGGCTTTGGCGATCACAGTCCCGGGTGGGAAAATCGCTTCGGCCCCGGCCTTCGTAAGCGCCTCATAATCCTGCGGCGGTACGACGCCGCCCA
>JAFAXD010000394.1 GCA_019241285.1 Xanthobacteraceae bacterium
CGGCGCTCGGCGGCTACGGCGAGGTGTTCAAGCGCAACGTCCTCGCCTCCGGGGTCATCCCGCAGATTTCCGTCATCATGGGGCCGTGCGCCGGCGGCGACGTTTATTCGCCGGCGATGACCGACTTCATCTTCATGGTGAAGGACACGAGCTACATGTTCGTCACCGGCCCGGACGTGGTGAAGACGGTGACCAACGAGGTCGTGACCGCCGAGGAGCTGGGCGGCGCCTCTGTTCATGCCACCAAGTCGTCAATCGCCGACGGCGCCTTCGAGAACGATCTCGAGACGCTGCTGCAGATGCGCCGGCTGATCGATTTCCTGCCGTCGAACAGCGCATCGGGCGTGCCGGAATGGCCGACCTATGATGACATCGAGCGCGAGGACCGCTCGCTCGACACCTTGGTTCCGGAGAACCCGAACAAGCCCTACGATATCCGCGAGCTGATCATGAAGGTCGCCGACGAGGGCGATTTCTTCGAGCTCTCGCCGGCCTTCGCCCGCAACATCGTCATCGGCTTCGGCCGCATGGCCGGGCGCACGGTCGGTTTTGTCGCCAATCAGCCGATGGTGCTCGCCGGCGTGCTCGACAGCGACGCCTCGCGCAAGGCGGCGCGGTTCGTGCGCTTCTGCGATGCCTTCGATATTCCGATCATCACCTTCGTCGACGTGCCGGGATTCCTGCCCGGCACCGATCAGGAATATGGCGGGCTGATCAAGCACGGCGCCAAGCTCCTGTTTGCCTATTCGCAGGCAACGGTGCCGCTCGTGACCGTCATCACCCGCAAGGCGTTTGGGGGCGCATACGACGTGATGGCGAGCAAGCACATCGGCGCCGACGTCAACTACGCCTGGCCATCCGCGCAGATCGCCGTCATGGGCGCCAAGGGCGCGGTCGAGATCATCTTCCGTGCCGATATCGGCGACCCCGAGAAGATCGGGACGCGCACACGCGAATATGAAGATCGGTTCCTCTCGCCCTTCGTCGCCGCCGAGCGCGGATACATCGACGAAGTGATCATGCCGCACGCGACGCGCCGCCGGCTATGCCGCGCGCTCGCGATGCTGCGCGAGAAGAAAATGGAAATGCCGGTGAAGAAACACGACAATCTCCCCTTGTAATCGGTGAGGTCCCCATGGCCGCACCGCTGATCGTCATCACCGGCGCGACCCATGGGATCGGGCGCGCGCTTGCGCTGGCGTTTGCGGCGGACGGTCACCCGCTGTTGCTGATCGCCCGGCGCGCGGAAGCGATAGCCGAGCTCGCCAGTCACCCGCATCGCTTCGCCACCGCCGACGTTACGGACTACGCGGCGCTTGCGGGAGCGATCGAGGAGGCGGAGGCGCAGTTCGGACCGGTCGATTGCCTCGTCAACAACGCCGGCTTCATTCACATTGGCGACATCAGCAAACGTGCCATTGATGACCTTGATTATGAGACCGATGTGCTGCTCAAGGGCGTCTTGCACGGTGTGCGCGCGGTGCTTCCGGGCATGATCGAGCGCAAGCGCGGCACCATCGTCAACGTTAGCTCCATCGGGGACCGCCGGCCCGGACCGTCGGGCGAGACTTACCACGCCGCCAAAGCGGCGGTGCGCTCGCTCTCGGAATCGCTGCAGCAGGGCCAGGCCAAGAACAACATTCGCGTCATGAATTTTGCGCCCGGTCTGGTGAAGACCAATATCCACGAAACCATGGGGATCTCGTTCGAAGAATATTGCAAAATGCTCGGCAACCCGGAGTTCATCGCACCCGAGCGCATCGCCGAGATCATCCTGTTTTGCTACAAGCTGCCGCAATCCATCTGCATCCGCGATCTCGTGGTGATGCCGACTACCTCGGGTTACTGATTTTGCAATGTGCCGCCATTGTCGACGCGGCCCCGTCATAGAAGGACGGGCGAAAACGCGCCACAAATAATCTTTACCCGCGCTTCTTCAATTCGAGCTTGTTGATCTTGCCGACACCGGAGCGGGGCAGCGCATCGACGAATTCGACCCGGGTCGGCACCTTGTATTTGACCAGTGATTTGCGGCAGTAGTCCTGCAGCTCGTCGACGGTGAGGCTGGCGCCAGGGCGCAGCACCACGAACGACTTGACCGCCTCGCCACTGAAGGTGTCCGCAACACCCACGGTCGCTGCTTCAAGGATGGCCGGGTGCTTGAACAACAACTCGTCGATCTCGCGCGGATAAACGTTGTAGCCGCCGACGATGATCATCTCTTTCTTGCGATCGACGAGAAACAAATAGCCGTCAGCGTCGTAGTAGCCAATGTCGCCTGTGTAGAACCAGCCATTGCGGATCGCCCGCGCGTTCTCCTCGGGGCGGTTGCGATAGCCTTTGGTGAATTGTGCGCCGCGCACGCGGATCTCGCCGCGCTCGCCGACCGGCATGACGGTTTCGCCGGTATCCAGATCGACAACTTGCACCTCGGTGTTCGGCGGAACCACACCGACTGAGCCGATCTTGCGCACACCATGGAGTGGGTTCGAGTTGATGGGAGCGCCTTCCGACATGCCCCAGCCCTCGAGCAGAACGCAACCGGTGTCCTTTTCCCAGCTGCGCAACAGTTCCTCGGGGCAGGGCGCGCCACCAGAGAGGCAAATCTTCAGGCTGGAAAAGTCGGTCTTGGGAAAGTTCTCGTTCGCCCGCAGCCCGAGATAGAGCGCCGCGGGCCCGCCGGCAAACACCGTGATTTTGCGCTTCTGGAACTCGTCAAGCACCAGCGCCGGCTTGTAGGCCGGCATGATGTCCATGAAAGCGCGGATGTAGACCGGCATTACAAGGGTGAAGCAGAAGCCCCAGATATGGAACAGCGGTGCGACGTTGAGAATACGCTCATCGTCGAGCGGAAATGGCCACAGTGCAACGATGCCGTAGCAGTACGCCATCAGACTCTGATGTGTGTGGTTGGCCCCTTTAGGGATGCCGGTGGTGCCGCCGGTGAAGAACAGGGCGGACAAATCGTCTTCGCGCGGCAGCGGCAGCGCGCGCTGCGGCATGGCGAGCAATGCATCGATCGATATCCCGGCCGCTCCGAGTTTGATGACGTGGGCGATGCCAAGCCGCTGGGCCAGTGCGCGAGCTTTTGCAGAGGACCCCGCATCGCACACGAGCAGGCGTGGCTCCACGTCGCGGAGCAGCGGTTCGAGCTCGGGCTCTGTGTAGTTTGGATTGAGCGGCGAGACCTGCGCGCTCGCCGCCATGCCGGCCAGTAGACCAACACAGGCCTCAAGCCCGTTGCTCATCATGAAGGCGATGCGCTCGTGAGCCAGACCCAGCCGCCCAAACTCATGCGCGAGCGCAGCCACGACGCGTGCGTAAGCCTCGTAGGAGAGTTCGCGCGCCTCGCAAGCAATGCCGGGCGCGGCCGGCTTGAGTTCCGCCGCCCTGGCGAGCGCGTGAATGATGGTCGGGTATCTCGGATAAGCCGGCAGAGCGGCCGGCGCGGGCGCAACGGAGTTCATCATCGCATTATAGCAATAAAGCCGAATGGCGCGTCTGTGGCCTTACTGTCACACGTGAGCAGGTGCGCACCGCAGGGTACTTACGGCGCGCACCGCGTTGTTGCTACACTCGGGCGAGGAGAGTGGCGCGTGCGCACCGCAGGAAGCATCGGCCGACGTCGTTCTTGGATCGCGCTTACAGCGGTCTATGCGTTGGTATTGCAGGTGCTGCTGAGCGGCTTGCTCATTGGGCAGCTTGGGGCCGCGTCGACCACCTCCGATGGTTTGTCGGCGATATGCGCCGCGCACAGCGGCTCAGCCGATAGCGATGGCACCGGCCAGGGCCAGCCGGGTTCGGAACACGGCCCAATTTGCGTTTTTTGTACCGCAGCGGGTACTCCCGCAGTGTTGCCATACCCGACCTCGGTTGTGGCCGTTGCGTTTGCGACCGGCTCGAGTCTCCAGCCGAACGCACGCGACATGATCGTCGCGTTCGCATCGCCAACGGGTCATTACCAACGTGGGCCACCGGAAGGCGCGGCTTTCGCCGGCTGATCCGCTGTCGTTTCCTCATCAGTCTGATCGGCTGGGCTAGCTCGCATTCCGAGCAACGCGTCGGCATGCGCCCCCTCATTTGCCACGTCATTCAGAGTCGGTCGGACCCATGTTGCGCTTCACCTCATCGCTCGCCGCTGGGCTGCTGCTGTCCATAGCGTTGTTCACGCCAGGACGCAGTCAGCCCGCAGAGGAAAAACCACCCGAGGCGGCTGAACTCGCCAAGCCCGTGCAGGCCGGGCCGGCGCCGGCGGAACCTGTCGCGCCGTCCGGCATGCCTGAGGACGCTGGAACAACGGCCCCGGCAGCTGCACCTAGCGCGGCGCCGACCACCCCGGGCGCAATACCGCTCCCGGAGATCAAGGTGACGGTTCCTCAAGAGCGCCACGCCGCTCCGAAGCGCGAACCCAAACCGCGCGTTGCTGCACCGGGGGACGCTACGGCACGGCCGGAACCGACCGCGCCTCGTCGGGCGCAGAGAGCCGCCGGCGCAGGCCGGGTGACCGCGCGTCGGGATCGCGCCCCCGCCCAAGCCGTACCCGCAGTTGCGGCTTCGCCCGCACCCGCGGAGCCGGGCGCCCCGAACATGCTGCAGCAACCCGGAGGGCAGCCCGAAACGACGGTGACGCAGGAGCGCGTCAAAGCTTCGCCCGCGATGGCTGTGGATGACCTCGTCCTTGGAAGCCCGGGCGTCACGGTCAAGCTCGGCAACGGTCCGCGCGACTACGGCATTTCCATCCGCGGCTCCAATGCACGCAATGGCTTCGGGGTGCGCAACATCGTCATGATGGAGGACGGGTTTCCGGTGACGCAGCCCGACGGACTGTCGCGCACGGATCTGATCGATCCGCACGCATATAGCGGGGTCGATGTCTGGCGCGGCCCATCCTCGGCTTTGTTCGGCGATTATGCGACCGGCGGGGCGATCAATTTCCGACTGCGCCGGGGTAGCGACATCAACGGTTTCGTCGTCGGCAGCGAAGGTGGAAGTTTCGGGTACCTGAACAATTATTTTTTGATGGGCGGAACGAACAAGGGTGATAACGACCAAAAATTCGAAGGCTCGCTATTCGCAAGCGACGTAAGGGGAGACGGCTATATCAGCCACTTTTCCTACAACACCCAGACGGTAAACTCCCTTTCGACCTATTCGCCGACCCCGGATGATCGCATCACGTTCAAATTCATCAACAATCTTCTGTACACTAATCTGCCGATCAGGCTTTCACTCAACCAGTTCCAGACCAATCCGTTTCAGCGCGGCTGCACGGCAGCCATCGGGGCTGCGCCCGGGTGCGCGACGATCAACCTGTTCGCCAATGGCGTTACGGGTCCTCAGATTGCGCAGACCGCGCAACAGGCTGGCCTCGACCGCGATGACCGTCGCACGATCGGCGGTCTTCGTTGGGAGCATGATCTCGACAATGCCACGACGTGGCGATCACAGATCGTTCTCGATGACCGCAACATCAACCAGCCGACCGGCACGACCTCGGCGGTGGGCGATTTCCCATCCTACAATATAATCAGCGATCTCACCAAAAAGACCACGCTTCTGGGCACGGACGCGACGCATTATATCGGTGTCTATTACAATGCGGAGCAATCCTACAACTACACCTACAATGTTGCTCCGGGCGGCAACGCGACGCTCGGGGCCGTTAGCGCTTACCAGGCCGGGTTGCAGGAAAATTGGGGCGCGCGCGCCCGGGAGGAGGTCAAGTTCAACGAATATTGGACCGGTCTCGTTGGGTTTGCGGTCGAGCGCGGCGACATCCGCGGGCTCAATACGAACTACATCTACAGTTCTCCGTCATTGGCGGTGACGCAGGTGCCGATCAACGCCAACCGCAATTTTCTGAATATGGCCCCTGAGGCCTGGCTGGCCTACCAGATGACCCCCGAATGGCGCCTGCGCGGGCGTGTTGCCACCGGGTACGGCACGCCCAATCTTGGTCAACTGTTTGTGACGCCCGCCGGCGTGCCCGGTAACAACACGCAATTGCAGACGCAAACCAATCTGGGTTACGACGTAGGGGTGGATTGGACACCCAATTCTGCCACCAAAGTCGTTGTCACCGGCTTCTACGAGCTGTTCAACAATGAACAGATCACGCAGTCCCCAGGCGCCGGGCTGATGGCTTTCACCTTTAATGTCCCGCATTCGACGCACCGGGGCATTGAAGTCGCGGTCGATTGGAAGCCTCTCCCGGGTTGGCAATTCATCATGGCTTACACGTACGACAATCAGTATTATACGCAGTTTGTTGAACAGTTCGCGGCCGGGGCCAGAACCGTATCCTTCAACCGCGCTGGCAACTTGATCCCTGGTGTTCCTCCCAACGAGCTGGTCACGCGGCTTGGCTATGATCAGCCAACGGGTCCTTGGAAAGGGGTGGGTGGTTTCATTGAGTACCAGTGGAACGACAGCTTTTACATGGACAACGCCAACCTTCTCAAGTCTCCAGGCTATGAAATCGTCAACCTCAATCTGCACTACGACAAGCAGGTGACTGATAGCTACATCAAAGACGCCATCCTCTTCTTCGAGATCAAAAATCTTTTTGATCGGACTTACGTGGCTTCGGCCAACAATATTTCGGACTCCGTCAACGCGACGACAGGACTTCAGACTCCTGGCAGCGTGCTTGCTAACGCAGGAGGCTCAATTTACGCGGGCACTCCACGGGCATTTATCGGCGGCATGAAGCTGGCGTTTCAATGAAACGACCAGCATGCGATCTGAAACAGAGACAGGGTTGCAATGATGAACAGATATAGCTGGTTGGGCGCCTACGCTCTGCTGCTGTCGTCCGGTCTGCTGGCGAATGCGCAGATGTCGCATGACCACAGCGGTCATCCGGCCTGCCAGGGCGCCTCGCTCGCCTGCGCCGCCAAGGCGACACCGACATTTGCGCCAGACGGGACGCTGTGGCTGGCGTGGGACGCGGGCGGGTTCGTGTCGGTTGCGCAATCGCATGATCTCGGCCGTACGTTCTCGCCCCCGGTCGCGGTCAACCCAGAGTCGCTGACACTTGACTGGGGTCCCGATGCGCGCCCCGCCATCGCGGTCGATCGGCAAGGACGCATCGCCGTTGTCTTCGATATTTTCAAGGACAAGGAGTTCAATGGCCAGGTCCTCTACACGCGCTCGGAGGAGGGCGGCCGCAGCTTCGCACCACCGAAGCCGATTACGGCCGATGCCGAGAGTCAGCGCTTTCAGGCCGTTGCTTTCGATCCGGACGGCGCCTTGTTTGCGGCCTGGCTCGACAAGCGCAATCGCGCCCCAGCGCGCGAGCGCGGCGAGAAATATCCGGGTGCTGCGCTGGCGTTTGCGTGGTCGAATGATCAAGGTGCGACGTTCTCAGCGACCCGTCTCGCTCAAGACAACACTTGCGAATGTTGTCGGCTCGGCGTCGCGTTTGCAGGACCGGGTCGACCGGTCGTGTTGTTCCGCAACATATTCGAGGGTTCGGTCCGCGATCACGCGATCACGACCTTCGACGACCCGGTGACACCCGGCCCGGTCCACCGCGTGAGTGTCGACAACTGGCGCATCGAGGCCTGCCCGCATCATGGGCCGAGCCTCGCCATCGCGCCGAATGGCGACTATCACGCAACCTGGTTCACCAGTGGCAGCGCGCGTAAGGGGCTCTTCTACGCGCATTCGAGCGATGGTGGGCGCAGCTTCTCCACACCGATGCCGATCGGCAATCCGGATCGTGCTCCGAGCCGACCATCGGTGCTCGCGAGCGCGGACGCCGTGTGGCTCGCCTGGAAGGAATTTGATGGGACCAACACCGTCGTCCAAATCATGGCTTCGCACGACGGCGGCAATCACTGGAGTTCTCCCAAAGCCGTCGCCCAGACCGCCGATGCGTCCGATCACCCGTTGCTGATCGCCAACGGCGCGCATGCGTTTCTATCGTGGCTGACGCGCCGCGAAGGATACCGGCTGATCGCAATCGAGGACCTGTCATGACCAGGTTGGCAAAGCTTGTACTCTCGCTTCTGGTTCTTGCGGCGACGAGCGCCGATTCGGCAACGATCGACAATTTGCGCGAATTCCAGCGCGGGAGCTGGAACCAAATCCACCAATCTCACCGCGGCAAACCGGCGGTCGTTCACATCTGGGGCGTCACGTGCGGACCATGCCGGACCGAGATGCCGCAGTGGGGCGCGTTGGTGCGCGAACGCCCGGACATGAACCTCGTGTTGATCGATGCCGATCTCGTTCCCAACGAACCGGGGGCGGTCGCCGCAATGCTTGATCAGGCTGGGCTTGGCGGGGCTGAGAACTGGGTCTTTGCCGACGACTTTGTCGAACCGCTGCGCTATGAAGTCGATCCGCAATGGCGCGGAGAAATTCCGCGCACCATCCTCATCGGCGCGGATGGTGCGACGACAGTCATGGAAGGGGTCGTCGACTTTGCAGCAATCCGCAGCTGGCTCGACGCGCAACAGACGCAGGGCAAGAAATAGCGCACGACGCGAAGCTTTTCTCGTCGCGGCTTGATCGATTGTATTGACATCTCAATTAGCAAAATAATGAGTGGGATCCAGGCTCCGCGCCTGGCAAACCGAGCTCGGGGCCCGGTTTGCCTCGGTCGGGCAACGGCGCATGTCCGCGTCGGGCTGTTTGATAATCGAAGCAAAATGTGCGGCCGTCCTTCGAGACGCTCATGCGCTATGGCGCATGAGCTCCTCAGGACGAGGGCTGAAATTGTTGAAGCCTCACAGCGAACCGCAGCCCTCATCCTGAGGAGCATGCGAGCGCAAGCTCGCGTGCGTCTCGAAGGATGGCCACAGGTCATCTCTGGCGGGCCACGTCATCTATGTGCGCTGTCTCCTATGCGAGTGCCGGGACAAGTCGCCACAAGCAAGGCCGGAATACGCGGGCAGACTTCAAAGGTCATCAATGGAGATAAACGTCATCTATGCGAACGACGTCATCTATGCGCCGCTGCAAGCAAAAGCGGAATGCAGGTGGCAGGCTCCAGTCCCGATGCAAGCGCGTGCGGAACGGTCGCCTGCGGATTTGGGGTCGCCCTGTGAGGGCGCGGCGCCTCTCCGTCGGGCTACAATACGTCATCAATGTCATCTATGCAGCGAGGTCATCTATGCGGCGGCGGCGCGCGGCGGCTCACATGCTTGCACCCTTGTCGACGCCCTGAACTTAGGCCCTGGTGCAAAGCTAACGGCCGGAACTTTGCATCTTCGTGTCGGCCCAGCGTTTGATATCCGCGACTGTGAAATCGGCCAGAAACGGGTTGGCGGCGACGAGCTTGGCCCGGGTCAGATGCCCTGAGGCGTCGGCTTTGGCCATGATGCTTGCGGCGTGCTCATTGTCGGGGCCCGACAGAATGGCAATTGCCCCTGCAACGCCGGCGAAATGGGTCAGGTACAGCGTGCCAGGGGTGACGGGCAAGTTTCGCTTTCGCAGGATTTTGGCGTTTCGTTGCATGAAGCGCGTGGTCATTTCTCGGGACAGGTCTGGGTCACGGCGTAACGCGAGGAGCTCTTTCTGACTGTGTCCGGCCGCCAGGGTCGGGCGGTAAGCGTTGATCATCTCCAGCCACGTGTCGTCCAAGAATTGTGCCGGACCGGTGGCGCTGGACTTCTTGTTCTTGTCGCGCGGATTACCATTCGACTCTGCGGTGATGATCAGGTCCGCAAGCGCCGTAAAATCGTCGATCGTGGTTAATTCTGAATTTGTGGAATCGACCAGGCGGTACACGATTGATCCGGTAATCGATCCGAGGAAAAGCATCACCAACAGCAGCCCGATAATCAGTCCAGAGCGCGAAATTATGGGAACGTCGTCCGCTACGGCGGCTTTTGCGGGCGCTTTGGCGGCCGTTGCCGCAGGGGCCTTGCCAGGTTCTCGGGTCCGGGCTTTGCTGGGTGGTGCAGCGCCTGGGCCCTCCGGAGGCGTCCGTTTTCGCTCGAACACAGTCTGCTGATGGCCCATGCCATTCCCACTGCCGCTGCAAGCTGCGGGCCGGATGGTTGGGCCGAGAGTTGAAAGAAGAATTAACGGCAGGCGGCCCTTCGGAAGCCGCAACGGTCACGATTTTGAAAAATCTTGGCTCCTCGCCGGCGAACGATCGCTTTATTTGTGCTTCATTGCCTTGAGCAGCGTGTCGCGTTCTTTTGTCAGCCGTTCGAGCTCCTCGCTCTGTTGGGCGATGCGATCGGCATTGCGGTCTTCGTCGCCCGCCCCCGAGGATGCGGCGGCTTGTTCAATCAATTGCCGAATGTTCTCGCGAACCAGGGCGATGTGCTGCTCCAGTTCCTGGAGCGACAGGGGAGGGGCGTTGCTCATGTGATGACCCAGGCAAGCAGAAGCGCTTACGATACGGGAGGGTCCGGTGCCTGTAAAGCAGGCATGGCTGCGCCCACGCGCAGCGGGCTTCCAGGCCGGCATCCTCGGGCGTATTCTGGCGACACCATAATGCTGAGGACCAGACAAGCTTGGAGAGCCGGCACGATGCCGATCAAATTTAACCACCTGCATCTGAAAGCGAGCGATCCGGAGCAAACCGCCGCCTGGTATGGGCGAGCCTTCGGCCTCACCGTGACGGATAAGATCAAGCGGCCCGCCGGCGACCTATTTTTGACCTGTAAAATGATCGATGGAACGATGGTGATCATCTCAGGCGAAAAAACCGGCGAGACGCTCAAGCCCGGCGACGCCGGACCGCATTTGGGGCTTGAGCACTTCGCGGTAGCCACCGAAGACTTCGATCACGACTTGGCGCATTTGCGGTCGCTCGGCGCCTCGGTCTTGGACGGGCCCTTCACGACGCCTACAGGCATTCGCATCGCCTTTATCAAAGCCCCCGATGACGTCCGCATCGAGCTGATGTACTTCCCGCCCGGCGCTTCCTAGCGCTGCCTCTTCTTTGCTTGCGAAGTTTGTATGAGGACGCCGGCAAATAGGCCGGCGTCAGAGTCTGATAACAGCGCTCAGAGTTTAGCCAGCGAAATTCGCTGCGATGCGCTGCTGCAAATAGTCGTGCGCGGTGATCGGTGCATAGCGGTTGCCCGGACCTTGAATCACCGCATCGGTGTTGGCTTGGCAAAAGAAGGCCATCGAGTAGCGCGGACCGAGATATTCACCGGGTTTGGGCATGCGCACCCGGTGCAGCGTGGAGAGGAGCTTGTCGTCGCTCCAGCGCATCAGCATGTCCCCGATGTTGCACGTCACGACACCTGGCAGTGGCTCGATATCAGTCCAGGCCAACTCCTCTGATTCCTTGCCCGGGCAGAGCTGCAATCCGCCCTGGCCGGTGCGCTGGTGCAGCAACGTCAAGCAATCGTAATCGGTGTGGGCGCCCGCGCGCCAGCCCTCGAAATCGGCAGGTTTCATGTTCAACATCGGCAAGTAATGCAGCAATCGCAGCGTGCTTTGATACGTGCTTGTCAGCGGATCATGCAGCTCGGTGAAGAAATCCGTCGCAAAGCCGAGCTTGAGGGCAAAGCATGACAAGACCTTCATGCCGAGCGCCCAGTTGACGCGTTCGAACGCGAGCATGGCGGCCTTGAAGCCGGGGAGCTGATCACCGGTCGGCCACAGCCCCGCCATGCGCAGCGTCGTAATCTGATAGGACTCTTTCTGGTCAGCGGTTCCGGTGGAGGGGCGCACCTGGCTCATGTATTCCCAGCCCGCGTTGGTGCCCTTGCGCATGGGAAATTGCGCCTTAGTATCCTGCGGCAGGGCAAAGAAGCGCTCGGTCATCAGGAACGCTTCGTCGATTTGTTGCTGCGGAATGCCGTGGTTGATCAGCTGAAAAAATCCAATCTCGGTTGAGGCCTGCCAAAGCTGATCAGCGATCTCTCCCTTGCGCGCGGCGAAATCGCGCATATCGATCTGCGGGATCGCCCGGCTTTTGGTTCGGCCGGCACCGCCGAAGGTGGTCTCCTTGTTGAGCTCATCAAGCGCATAGACTTGGCTGGAAGCTGCCATTGTCATCTCCATGGATCTGGTATTCTGCCGGGCTTGGGCACGAGCCGGCAAGCCCGGCTAATGAACCGGGCGCCTGTTCTGGACGGGACTTGGGGGATCGGGGGAAAAGAAGCATCTCGGGCTCCGTCGAAAACGGCTGCCGAGCAATGTCCCGGGCCGGTGGCCCTGACCGCTTCTACTCGATTTTCCCTTACAAACAGATGCCCGATCCGCCCGCAAGCCCTAAAATTAGGCAGCGGTCGGTCTCATCGTCGAGACTCGGCGGTGATTGCGCGAGTGGGTCTAGCGCTTTGCCTTCTGCTCGCGCGGCTGCTCCGGTGCGGGGGCGTGCGCGTGCGGCTCGCCGATCATGTCGCCGCAGCCGGCGCGGTTCGCCCAATATTCCCAGGCGCGCCAGGTTTCCGGCGCATGCGGCTTATAACCCGCGGCGCGCGCCGCGATTTCGCCCTTCGAGAGCTTCACCGGCTTGCCAAGCTGCATCGCGGCGAGCTGCACACGAGCATTGCGGGGCAGATAGACGGAGAGCCGCACCACTTCGATGATCGAGCGGGCGGCTGAGGCAAAGCCGTGGCCGCGCATCAGCGCCACATTGCCTTTGCCCAGGCATTTGGCGAGGTCGCGGCCTTGCGCCATGTTGGTGACGAGGAGATTGGTGTCGCCGAATTTCTTGGCGATGTCCCAGACCGGCACCTTGCCGCCGATGAAGCTGCCGGAGTGGATCACTGGCTGGAGCGGCGTCTTGACCAGGCCGAAGGGCAGAACATCTTCGGCATGCGCATGCACCACGGCGGTCACGTCGGGCCGGGCTTCGAAGATCGCTGCGTGGATGAAGCGCTCGAGATAGGGTTGGCGCTTATCGTTGACCGGCTCGCCTTCCTGGTCGAATTCGATCAGGTCGTGGCGCTCCACCAATTCCGGCGCGCGCGAGCGCGACATGAAGAAGCGCTTCGGATTGTCCGGGTGGCGCACGCTGATATGGCCATAGGCATCGACGATGTCTTCGTTCGACAGGATACGATTGGCGACCACGAGATCACGCAGAAGATCGTCGAGTTGGCTCATATCAGGCAAATCCCTCTAGCTGAATGCACGAAGTTACCTAAGCGGGTAGCGCAAGTCGAGTTAGCGTCATCGGAGGCTTGGCTGTTGCGAGCTGTGCCTTAGAGATCATTTCCCGTCGGGGCAACGAGGCTATCATGTCGGATATATCGGGAGCCAATTGGCTCGATCGGGAGGTCGACGCAGCATCGGATCATGTTCTTGGCCCGCCCGGCGCCGACATTACCCTCGTCGAATATGGCAGCTACGCGTGTCCCTATTGCCGAGCGGCCAATGAGCGTATCGCCGAAGTCCGCGATCAATTCGGCGACCGTCTGCGTTACGTCTTCCGTCACCGGCCGCTGACCGGGAACGATCTCGCGCGTCGCGCAGCCGAGCTGGTTGAGCTTGCGGACACCCCCGCGCGCTTCTGGGACGCGCACGTCAAGTTGATGACGCGGTCGGGAACGCTGACCGAAGAGGATCTGCAGGTCGTGGCCCGCGACCTGGGCGCGGATGATGGGATCTCGGAAGACGCAGCACTCGCTGCAAAAGCGCGTGTCGAAGCTGACGAGGCAAGCTCGCGGGCGAGCGGCGTTCGGATCACCCCGACCTTTTTCATCAACAGTCGTCGTTATGATGGACCATGGGATGAAAGCTCGCTGTCGGACGCCATGCTCGGCACCTTGGGGCACCGCGTGCGTTCGGCTGCGCTTGATTTTGCCAGTTGGGGACCATCGGCCGGGACCTTGCTTCTGTTAGCAACGGTGCTCGCGATTGCGCTGACCAATTCGGCGGCCGGACCGGCCTTCGATGCATTCTGGGAGCAGGACTTCGGCTTTGCGCTTGACGGTTCCAGCTTTCACATGTCGCTGCGGCACTGGATCAACGATGGGCTACTGACGTTTTTCTTCCTGGTGGTCGGGCTCGAGATCAAGCGCGAATTCACCGTCGGCCATCTGGCGGGTTGGCGGTCCGCGGCATTGCCCGTTGCCGGCGCGGTCGGCGGAATGGTGGTGCCGGCGCTCTTGTATCTCCTCGTTATCCCGTCGGGGCCGTGGGCGCGCGGGTGGGGTGTGCCAATGTCGACCGATACCGCTTTCGCGGTTGCGCTCATCGTCATGATGGGACGGCGCGTTCCGGTAGCGCTGCGGATATTCCTCACCGCGGCGGCAATCGTTGATGACATCGGCGCAATTCTCGCCGTTGCCATTTTCTATTCCGGCGAATTGCACGCTGTCTATTTTGGCCTGGCCCTCGCCGTGGTTGTGTTGTTGGCGCTGCTGAACCGCTCGCGCATCTATGTGCTGACACCCTATGCGGTCCTCGGCGTGCTCCTCTGGGCGTGCATTCTGGCGTCTGGCCTCCACCCGACCTTGGCGGGCGTTGTGCTCGCATTGTTCATTCCGACCCGTGCGCCGCCGAACCTCAAAGCCCTGATGACGCAGGCAGAGGTGATCATCTCCTCGGAAGCGCAGCACGACCGCGAGGTTCTGCGCCACGGACCGTCGACGCCAGCATTGCGGGCTCTGGATGCAATTCATGACCGTATTGAATCGCCGGCGGATCGATTGCTGCGGCACGCCGGATCGCGCTCGAGTTATCTGGTGCTCCCACTGTTTGCGCTCGCCAACGCAGGTGTCGTGTTATCGATCGCTACGATCGGCGGTCGTGAGCCTCTCATGCTTGCCGTCGTGATCGGGCTGGTGGTGGGCAAGCCGCTCGGCTTCCTGCTCGCCTGTGGCGCTGCGGTCATGGCCGGTCTAGCCACCAAGCCGAACGAATACTCGTGGGCACAGCTCGGCGCGGCCGGCGTCCTGGCCGGCATCGGCTTCACCATGTCGTTGTTCATTGCCGGCCAGGCATTCCCGCTGCAAGCCGATTTCGAGGCCGCCAAGATTGCCGTATTCATGGCGTCGTTGCTGGCCTCGATCCTTGGCATCGCGGCGTTGTGGGTCGCAGGGCGCGGCTCCGGCGCCAGGACCGAAGATTTCGCACGTAGCGGCGCGCGCGGGTCAGCCGTTTAGGGCGGGTGACCGCTCGCCTATTTTGCTGCGGCTGGAAACGCCGGCAGCTTTTCCACATCGCGCGCATCGTGCTGGATGATCACGGTGGCGTTGAG
>JAFAXD010000042.1 GCA_019241285.1 Xanthobacteraceae bacterium
CCGGAGTTCTTCGCAGCCAACTCAACCGCTGGGTATCGTTCAGGCCGGAGGCGCTCAAGCGCATTCTGGATGAAATTGTGCAGGACAGAAGGCTCGACCCGACATAAACGCGACATGCGGCCAAAAACTCCTGCAGATTCAATGAACCCAGCGGGACTTGAAATCCCTTGGGGGAAACTCCGTGTGGGTTCGAGTCCCACCGTCCGCACCATGAAATCATGCTCATGTTCCCCGCAGCAACGGCTGAACCTCACCCCATGTATCGCAAGAACCCGGACACATCGGCGGCGATGAGGCTGATCGAGGCGCAGGATCGTCGCACCGCGTTGCAAACCACTTATCAAGGGTTACTTGTCAAATATGCCGATAACCGACTACGGTCGCGTTCCGGAATCGCCGCGTACGGGAGATTGGCAATGAGCGAAGAACTTAAGTATCTGATCGAAGTTGCCAAACGCGTAACCCCGACACCTGAGGATCGCGAAGAGCAGCGCCGCAGCTTTGCCTATGGCAACACGGCGTTTGAGAACCCGCGCATTACCCGCAAGATGGTTGACCAGCAGGCCGAGAAGCTGGCCGCCGATGCCAAGCGAAAACCGTGAGGTACGGGAAAGCCGGGCGGCTGAACCGGAGCTCATTACCGATCCGCAGCTGAAGGCTGAGGCAGAGGCGGCCAACGGCCTCCGCCAGTACGACTATGCGGTCGAGTCGGTCGCTGAGGTGCTGGAGCGCCAGCCGTTTAAGTTGCGGGCGTCGCGCATTGTTTCATTCCAACGCAAAGCGCTAGAGGGCATCAGCCCTTATGCAGGCTTAACACGACCTGGGAACATCGAGATCAGAGGCTCAAAGCACCAACCACCGGGTGCTCATCTTGTGCTCGCGCTGCTGGAAGACTTGTGCGACTACGTTAACGAACATTGGGACGCGACGCCGATCCACTTAGCGGCCTACGCGATGTGGCGTCTGAACTGGATTCACCCATTTGTGGACGGCAACGGCCGCACGTCGCGCATCCTGTCGTTTTTCGTGCTGTCGGTGAAGCTCGGCTTTGTGTTACCGGGCACGCCGACGTTCCCGGAACTCGTCATAGCGCATCGGCACGCCTATGAGGATGCTCTCGATCTCGCCGATGCTGCGTGGAAGGAAGGTCGCGTTGATGTGTCTGCCATGGAAGCCCTGATTGCGTCGCTGCTCGCGAAGCAACTCGCCCGCATCCACGAACTAGCAAGTGGAAAGATCGCCGAATGATCGAAAGGGGCTCCAAGCCATAGGACTAGTTTCGTGCTGCAACTGATGAAATAATATCGAAATTGGCCTCCCGGCTCGCCTGACGCCCTGTCTTAAAATGATTTTGGAATTCTCCTAGATGACCGAGTTCGACGAGCTTGCTCAAAGACTCCGCAATCACCTCAATCCCGATCGGGTCAGTGATCGCCGCGCCACGGACCGCCGCACCACAAGCCTCGCCGGCAAAACCATGAACGGGGGCGGGGCGCGGCCCTCGAGCAGGGCGAGCAGGTGCGCGACCGCGGCTTCGCCCATCTCGGCGAACGGCATGTGCACCGTGGTGAGCGGCGGGTCGACATAGTGGCCCATGTCGGTGTCGCCGCAGCCGATGATCGAGAGATCTTCCGGCGTGCGCAGGCCTTGCGCACGCGCTTCGCTGACGACGCCGAGCGCCAGGATATCGCCGGTGCAGACGACAGCGGTTGGACGGTGGCTCAGTGCGAAGAGCCGGGCAGCCGCGGCCTTGACGCTTACGCCGCGGTAGTCATCGGTGATCACCAACCAATCGTCTGGCAGCGTCAGTCCGTGTGCCTTGATGCGGCCGACCGCGCTCGCAAACCGATCGTTGATTGGCGGCGTGTTCGCGATCGGGCCGGTCAACACGGCGATCGCGCGGTGTCCCATCTCGTGCAGGTAATCGATCGCGATCTCGAGCGCGCCGGCGTTGTCGAGCGCAATGCTGGGGCCGAGCGGCAGGTCGACGGCGACGTCTTGCGAGACGTAGGGAAGCTTGGTGCGGGCGAGCAGCGCAGCGAGTTCCGGCACGTGCACTGATCCGGTGAGGATGACGCCATCGACGCCGCGCTCGATCAGGGTGCGGACTTGCTTGAACTCGCGCTCCGGATCACGCTCGCAGCAGTGGATCAGCACCGCGTAGCCGGCGTGGTCGAGCGCGCGCTCGATCGCCTCGATGGTCGGGGCGAAGACCGTGGAAATCGTCGGGACGACCAGACCGATCGCCTTGGACCGGCGCGAAATCAGCGAGCGCGCGAGTTGGTTGGGGATGTAGTCGAGCGTCTGCAGGGCGCGCTGCACCAGCTCCTGTTTTTCCGACACGACGAGGTCGGGATTATTGAGCACCCGCGATACCGTCGTGACGGACACGCCAGCCGCGCGCGCGACGTCCTTGACCGTCGCCTTGCCTCGGCTCGCGCTCATGCGCTCAGGCGGCGGCATTCCGATATTTCTGCACGTCGCGGAAGCGGCTGAGCAGGTAGTCGCCGGATTTGATCGGCGGATATTTGGCCGGGTTGTCGGCGGATTGGCACGTCGGCAGGCACGTGACCATGCTGT
>JAFAXD010000114.1 GCA_019241285.1 Xanthobacteraceae bacterium
CAAACATCAGGCTGACCACGCCGAGCGTGATCATGATCGCGCCGACGTCGAGCGTCGCCGGGTTGGCAGCGAGGACCATCTTGAAACGCAGCAGTGCGTAGAGCGCGACGTTGAGCAATAAACCGGAGAGCACCGCGGAGATCGGCGTCGGCCCCTCGGCATGGGCATCTGGCAACCATGCGTGAAACGGAGCAAGCCCGATTTTGGTGCCGTAGCCGACCAACAGAAATACAAATGCAAGCGATAACAGGCGCGGATCAACGCTCGGCGCCGCCTTGACCAACAGATCCCAGGCCATGGCGGGGAGGCCTTCCCCAAGAACCTCCTGCGCGGACAGGTAGACCAGGATCGTGCCGAAGAATGCGAGCCCGATACCAACGCTCCCCAGGATGAAATATTTCCAGGCCGCCTCAATGGCTTCCGGAGTGCGATAAATCCCCACCATCATCACGGTCGACAGCGTTGCAACCTCGACGCCGACCCATATCAGTCCGATGTTGTTGGCAAGCAGCGCCACGTTCATGGCGCCGAGTAGCGCCTGATACATGGCGTGGTAGAAGCGCAGAAAACCCGGGGTCAGACGACCTATCTCGATCTCATGGGCGATATAGCTCGCGCTGAAAATACTGGTGGTAAAGCCGACGAACGTCGTCAGTGCGATCAGGTAGATGTTGAAATCGTCAACGATGATCAGGTCGCTGCGGCTGCGCTGCGCGAACAAGAGCGCGACGCCGGCGGCGAATGACGCTCCAGAGGCGACCACGTTCAGCGCCGCACCCAGACGGTAGTTGCTGACCAGCGCCAGAACCGGGATGGCAATCCCCGGAATAATCAGAAGCGCATCGACCGGCGAGATCACAGGTGTTCCCTCCGTTCGCCACGGAACCGGTCGATCGCGGCAACGTCGACGGTGTCGAACCGCTCACGGATCCGGAACACGAAGATACCGAACACCACGAACGCGATCAGAATGGAGAACGCGACCGAAATCTCCACGACCAACGGCATGCCGCGCGAGCCGGTCGCAGCCAGGATGAGCCCATTTTCCAGCGACATGAAGCCGATGATCTGGGTGACGGCGTTGCGTCGCGTGATCATCATCAGCAATCCGAGCAGAATCACTGCCAAAGCAAATGCCAAGTCCTCGCGGGTCAAGACGCTGCCTTCACTCGGCTGCAGCAGCAGGATCGAGAGCGCCACAAGAGCGAGTCCTGCCAGCATGGTGGGGCCGGCGGCAATCACCGTCTCCACCTCGCGATGAATATCGAGTCGGCGCACGATGCGCTGGAGCGCAAATGGAATGATCAGTCCCTTGACGATCAGCGCGATGGCGGCAGTCACCATCAGGTGTGGCGCCTGTTGCAGATAGGCCTGCCAGGCTACGGACAGGGCGAGAACGATTGCCTGCAGGGCGAAGACGTTGATCACTGCAATGATGCGGGTCTGGAACAAGAGAAGCAAACTCAGTACGAGCATTCCGCCGGACAGCAGGTGAGCAATGTCAAAGCCAATCGTATCCATCAGAAGCCCCGCGACACGAACAACAAGAACACCGCCAGTGCCGCGGCGGCGAATGCGCTGCCGAGGAAAATCGGATAGCGAAAGACCCGCATCTTGGCGACGCTGGTCTCGCCGATCGGCAACAAAACGGCGAGCACGACCATCTTGACCAGGTAGGCCATAACACCGATCAGCAGTGCGCCAAGCGAGCGGTCGAAAGTCGCGATACCGAACGGAAAGAACAGACAGATTATCAGCGAGAAATAGAGGACCAGCTTGAGCGCCGCGGCCGCCTCGATCATGGCGAGATGGCGACCGGAATATTCCAGCACCATGGCTTCATGCACCATGGTCAATTCGAGATGCGTCGCCGGATTATCGATCGGGATGCGTGCATTCTCAGCAATGGCGACGCAGACCAGGGCCAAAAGTCCGAGGCCAAGCGAAACGCGCAGCCCGACCGGAGAATGCGTGAACAGCTCGGCGATCGTGGAGAGCTGGGTCGTGCCGGCCACCAGCGCGATTGTGAAGACGATCAGCAACATCGCCGGCTCGGCCAGTGAGGCGATGAGCATCTCGCGCGAGGCACCGATACCGCCGAAGGCGGTGCCCACGTCCATGCCGGCGAGCGCGAGCGCGAATCGCGCTGTACCCATCAGCGCCACAATCACGATAAGGTCGGCAGACCAGGAGAACAAGAGGTTCGTGCAGTAGGTCGGCACCAATGCGGCCGCAACCCAGGTGACGGCAAATACCACGTAGGGCGCGACGCGGTAGATCCAGGATGCGTTGTGGGCGAGCACCATCTCCTTGTGCATCAGCTTCCAAATATCGAAATACGGCTGCAGCACGGGTGGGCCGATGCGACGCAGAAGCCGTGCTTTAACTTTGCGGCTGATGCCGACGAGCAGTGGCGCGATGACGACCACGATCGCCATCTGCAGCGCCTGCCCGGCGAGTTCCAGAATCAGCGCCATGCCGCCACCACTAACAGGAGCACGACGAGCGCGCCGAAGACGAGCGTGAGATAGCTGCGGATGGTGAGAAACTGAATCCGGTTGAGAAAAATGCCGGTGCTTCTGACGCTACGCGCGATCGGGCCATAGATCGCGAACCAGGCCGGATCAAACACCCGAACCTGGAAATGGCCCGCCCGCATCGCACCGGGCGGCGGCATGTCGAGCTGCTCGCGGACCCGGAACACCGAGGCGCCAAAGACGCGCCGGATCGGCATTGCGAAACTTGAACTCGTGTACTGGGCGACCGGAGAAGCCAGCGGAAAACCACAATCCCATATCGGACTCCGTCGCGTCGCGCGTGTCGCAAAGCGGTGGATGATTGCGGCGGTGAGCGTGGCCGAGCCCACGAGGAACAGCAGGATCAGGAGCCCGTTATACGAGCTGCGGCTAGCGACGATCGGAACGACGGACAGCCACGGCAAAAAAGCCTGCTGCGGCATGGTCCCGCCGACCAGCGCACGCGTGACGGGCGCCAGCGCATCGATCACGAAACCCGGAAAGATTCCGGCAAGTATGCACAACGTAACCAGCACGAACATGGCGACACGCTGGAACTGGTCGACCTCATGCGCAGCCTGCGCCGCGTTGCTGCGCGCGCGCCCCAGGAACGTCACTCCAAATGCCTTGACGAAACACGCGGCGGCCAATGCGGCCGACAAAGCCAACAGCGCACCTACCGCTGGAATGACGAGCTTGAGCCCCCACTGCGGCAGCTGCGGGCTCACCAGGATGGCCTGGAACGTCAGCCATTCCGAGACGAAGCCATTGAGCGGTGGCAGGGCCGAGATCGCCATGCAGCCGATTAGAAATGCGAATGCCGTGTGCGGCATGCGGTGGATTAGTCCGCCCAGATGCTCCATGTCGCGTTCGCCGGTCGCCATCAGCACGGAGCCGGCGCCGAAGAACAGCAAACTCTTGAACACCGAGTGGTTGAAGACGTGAAACAACGCGGCCGCGAGCGCCAATGCGGCGGCCCACTCGATTCCATTGGCGCGGAAGGCGAGCGCCAGCCCAAGTCCGATGAAGATGATGCCGATATTCTCGACCGTATGGTAGGCGAGCAACCGCTTGAGGTCGTGCTGCATCAGCGCGTAGAGAACTCCGAGCGCTGCCGTGATGCCGCCGATCGCCGCCACGATCAGGCCCGCGTAGGGCGTTGGCTCACCGATCAGATCGAACACGACCCGGATGAAGCCGTAGACGCCCACTTTGGTCATTACCCCGCTGAGCAGAGCGGAGACGTGGCCTGGCGCGGCTGGGTGGGCGAGCGGAAGCCACACATGCAACGGCACAATGCCGGCTTTTGAGCCTGCGCCTATGAGGGTGAGCGTTCCCGCAATCAGGGCCAGTGCCGGTGTCAGCTGCCCGGCGCGCATCGCCGCAAATGAATACTGGCCGCCGGTGCCGGCCAGAACGCCGAAGGCGAGAAACAGGCAGAGTGTGCCGAAGCTCGCCATCACCAGATAGATGTACCCGGCCCGAACATTGGCGGCGACGCGATGGTGCGCCACCACCATCCCCCACGACACCAGGGACATGAACTCCCAGGACAACAGGAATACGAAGGCATCGTCAGCCAGGACGACGAGATTCATGGCGCCGAGAAACGCCGGATAGAATGGAAGAACGCGCAGCGGCGAAGCTTCATGCGCGCCGTATCCAAGCGCGTAGATGCTCGCAATCGCGCCGCCGAGGTTGACGATGATCAGAAAGAACGCGGCGAGAGCATCGATCCGGAAGTGCGCTCCGATCCAGGGCAGGCCGAGGGGAAGCGTTACGCTCGCGGGTGGGCTGGCGAGAATGAGATGCGTCAACGCGAACAGAAGCACTATCGCGCTCACCAGAAGCGATGCGCCATAGACGACGGTTGTCCCCGCGCGGGAGCGGCCGATCGCAACAGCGACCAGTCCGATGGCGAACAGTGCCGCCACGCAAGCCAGTCCAGCAACCGCTGGCATGAAATACCTCTGCCCCTCGCGATCCGTGGTCCGGATCCGCGAGCAGCTGCAAAGCACCACGTGTTCCGGGACTTCAGTCGCGCGTCATAGTTAGACGCAAAACAAAACCTGGAGCGCATGAATGCGCTCCAGGTCGAGGTCTTACTCTGATTCAGATCAAAAGCGGTATCGTTATCTTACGTAATATTTCGTGAGAACAATGAAGTCAGTCCCACGGCCGGTTTCTGGCCCCAGGCCCTGATCGGAGATGATCAGCGATGCGCCCGGCGTGAGCATTTCGGAGATGCGGGCCATGGTTTCGGCCGGGATGGTGATTCGATCGAGCGCCTCGGAGGGATTGAGAGGTGGGATCGCCTCGAGCGTCTCGTGGACACCCCGACGGGTGCGCTCAGTCACGCGCCGCTCCTGCGGCATGCTGACCTCGAGCCAGCGCATGGCCGAGCCGTCGTCCTTCTGGCTGACCGCCGTGAAGAGATGGGTCCCGAGTGCTTGATCGGGTCGGTCGATTGTCACGGGCGCATCAAACACCGGCTGGAAGCCCTTGCGGACGAAAATCTTGCCTTCCTTGCGGCTGATGAAGACCGAGATCGGCCCTGGGGGCAGTGGCTTTTCCGGAGCCGCCGTAGCAGGGGCTTGAACCGCCGGGAATTGCGCCATGATAACCGGCATCGAAGACTTTGCGTCGGCCGTCGTCGTGGGAGGCGTCGTGCTCGTGGTCGGCGCCGGGAACGCATCGGAAATCCGATCGCCCGCATTTGTTGGAGCCGCCGTCGCCTTCTCGTCGGTCGCGGCGACCTTCGTTCCCGTCGGCGTCGCCGGCAGCGTGCTGGCAAACGCATCACGAGGGTCCGCGGCGGCTACCGCGGGCGCCGGGGTGAACAAGCGCGGGTGCGAGAACTCGGTTGGCTCAACCGGATGGTTGGTCACCAGAACACGCACGCCGACCTTGGTGGTACGGAAGAGGCGGCTGGCAAATGCCTCGGGCAACCGGATGCAGCCGTGCGAAGCCGGATGTCCCGGCACGACGCCCTGGTGCAGAGCAATGCCTGACCAGGTGATGCGCTGCATATAGGGCATCGGAGCACCGCTATAGATATTCGAGGCGTGATAGCGCTGCTTCTCGATGACGCTGAAGATGCCGGTCGGCGTGGGGTGCCCCGGGATGCCGGTGGAGACCGACGATTCCATGATCGGCGTGTCTCTGTCGAACACGGTCACGTGTTGATTGGCGATCGACACCACGAGCGTCAGCGGCCCTTGCGGGATCGGATCCGGCTTAGCCGCCTCTTTCCCAGGTTTCTGTCTTGCACCCGGATCGGACGGGCCGCTATGGCGCGACGTTGAGTGGCTAGCCGCGCGACGCGCGGCTTTCCGTGCCGAATGGCCGTGCAGCGTGTAGCCGCCATCGAAATAGGACCGGGGGTAGAACGCCGGGCCACCGGACCCACCATAGTAGTTGAAGAACTGAGCCTGCGCCGGGCTTGCTGCCCCAACGACGGCCAGCAAGAGAGCGGCACCACTGACGGATAACAAAGCACGTGCTGAGGGCCCGGAAATGCGGGCGAAATGTTGCTGCTGGAGCACTATGATCCCCCGGGGGTGAACCGGCCGCCGCAGACCGCGTTGTCCACAGGGCGGGTAAGTATCTGCATTTCAAAAAGATAACGGATTCTCCTGGCCTCCCTCTATTGAACCTGGGTTTAGGTTGTTGGGGACCGGGTGTATGGCAGGAAAGACACACTTGTTGCACGCTTGCCGCAACCGGTGCAGAAACTACGCTCCAATTACAATCATCCGCAACGTCCAATTAGGAAACCCCCATGGCCCGGCGCATCATCGATCTTTCAGTCGCTCTCGAGACCGGCATTAAATCCGATCCGCCCAGCATGCTGCCGCAGATCAACTACATGGATCACAAGGCCGGCTTTGCCACGATGGGGCCGATGTTTCCGGGACTGAAGCTGGAACAGATGATCGGCGGGGAAGCGGCCGCCGTCGAATCCGTTGCCATATCGACGCACAATGGCACGCACCTTGATGCGCCCTATCACTTCTCATCGACCATGGATCACGCCCTCCCGAGCGGTCCGCGACCGTCGAGCACCATCGATGAGATCGATTTGAACTGGTGCTTCCAACCGGGCGTGAAGCTTGATTTCAGGCGTTTCGAGAGCGGCTATCTGGTGAGCGCCGCCGATGTCGAGGCCGAGCTCAAACGCATCGGCCATGAGCTCAAACCATTGGAGATCGTGCTGGTGAATACCGGCGCTGACCAACATTACGGCCAGGATGATTACATTGATACCGGATGCGGCATGGGCCGGGAGGCAACGCTCTATCTGCTCGAGCGCGGCGTGCGCGTAACCGGGATCGACGCCTGGACCTGGGATGTGCCGTTCAGTTACACGCGCAAGCGTTTTGCCGAGTCACATGACGGATCGATTATTTGGGAAGGTCATAAGGCGGGACGCGAAATCGGCTATTGCCACATGGAAAAGCTGACCAACCTGCACGTCCTCCCGCCGCACGGGTTCATGGTCGCCTGTTTCCCAACCAAGATCCGCAAGGCCTCGGCTGGCTGGACGCGCGCCGTCGCTATTTTGGAGAGCTGAAGCTTATTCCAACTAATTCAACGAATTCTCCGTCGTCATTGCGAGGAGCGCCAGCGACGAAGCAATCCAGTGCGGCGCTTCAGCGCTGGATTGCTTCGCTTCGCTCGCAATGACAGAGAACGTTCACCGCTTAAGCGTATCGACCCGCACGTCGAAGCGGCGCACTTTTCGTTCAAGCACATAGGGCTGCGTCGCTTCGATGAATTTCGGCAGGTAGTCGGTCTTGCGATGGGCGGCGAGCGCATCCTCGTCCGCATAGCGCTCGTAGAACAGCCATTGTTCCGAGTCGGCCGGATCCTGCGTGATGTCGAACTGCTGGCAACCGGGCTCACGCTCGAGACATCGGTGCGCGTGCTGCTCGGCAAGCGCGCGAAAATTCCCAGCGCCGCTCAGCGCCACTTTGAACTCGGCGACAACAGCAATCATCACTCCCTCCGGGATCTACGATTTGGGTTTGTCAGAAATGTCGCGCGTCCAATATTTGTGGGCGCTGGTGAAATCCGCGCTGTAGCCCATGCCCTCGCGGGCGTGCGCGAAGGCGTTATAGACCACCGAGCACATCGGGGCCATGACGCCCAGCTCGCCTGCCAAATCGGAAGCGATCTTCACATCCTTGGTCAGAAGCCCCAGCGCGAAGCCGGCAGCGTACTTGCCGCTCAACACCTGGCCCTTGAACGCGCCCTCGGACGTGAAGCTGCGACCGGTGGATACGTTGAGAATGTCGATGACCAGATTGGGGTCAAGGCCGAACTTGACGCCCATCGCGAGCGCTTCAGATACGGCCCGGAAATTCGCCGCCGCGCAATAGTTGTTGAGCGCCTTCATCGTGTCGCCGGAGCCGGACGCGCCGGTGCGGAAGAGTTTTGCTCCCATGGTCTGCAACACCGGCCAGGCGCGCTCGATCGCGGCCGCGTCATCGCCTCCGACCATGAGCGTCAAGGTGCCGGCCTGCGCGCCGGGCACGCCGCCCGAAACCGGCGCATCGATCAGCGCGACGCCGGCCTTGGCGAGCTTGTCCGACAATTGCTTGGTTCCAACCGGCTCGGACGAGCTCATATCGATCACGATCGTTCCCGGTTTCAACGAACCGGCGGCGAGAAGGCCTTCCACCACATCGCGGACGATCGGACCGGTCGGCAGCATGGTGATGATGACGTTTGAGGCCTTCGCCAAATCGGCGGCGCCTGCGGCCGCGACGGCGTTTTGCTCCTCCTGCGCGAATTTGGCCGCGCGCGTCTTATCGAGATCGAACACCGCGAGCTTGTGGCCGGATTTCAGAATATTGCCCCCGGCTTTCAGGATGTTCTTGGCCATGGGCCAGCCCATGTTGCCAATGCCAATGAAGCCCACTTGGTAATCACTCATACCCGATCTCCTCCCGATGTTCGAAAGCGTGTTGTCTTTCCCCGAACATAGCCGGGGCCGCCGGGATGTCGAGGACGCAGCACGCCGTCCTTTGCATGCCACGCTTGCACGCCCTATCTTGAGGAGGATGACCAAACGCAAACAACAGCCACGTAAGCTGCGCGCCGTCACCGACGCGGAGATCGATCAGGTGCTGGCGGAATCATTCCCCCCGCCGGAGCCGGCTGGCGGTCTCTCGCTGCATGATCTCTTCGCGCAGCAGACGCGCGAGATCCTGGACAATTCCGATCTCGACGAGGAGCAGAAGCAGAGCATCCTCGTCGCGATGCAGTGCCCTTGTTGTGGCGGCGGTGCCGGCTCCTTTACGTTCAAGCTGAAGCCGCGGCGCTAGGTTCTCCGCCGCGCTCGCGCCGGCGCGTGCTGCGCAAGGTCTCGGTTGCGGCTCGGTCGACCGCAAATGTTTCGGGGTCGATCACGACCGCATAGAGTTTCGCCGCCGCCTCGACCGATACGTAGCCTTGCCGCACATCGCTCTGCACGGCCTCGATCGGCCGCTCGAGCGGATCGCCATAACCGCCTCCCCCGCCCGAGCGTAGGCGGAATGCGTCGCCCGCCTTGAGATGAGTAATGAGCGTCTTGGCGTTGGGCTGGTCGGTCTTCCACTGCCCGTCGACGCGGAAGTGAACCTGGTTGCCGGTTGCTTCGAGGCCGCCTTCGAGCCCCCAGGGATGGCAGTGGGCGCGATCCGTCTGCGTGTTGACCGTGAGGTGGGAGCGCGCCCGCACCACGCTCTCGATCCCAAGCCCGCCGCGATGGCGCCCTGCCCCACACGAGTCCTCGATCAGCCGGCAGCTCTCGATGACGATCGGCAGTTTGGCTTCCGCCTGCTCGTTCGGGCTGTTGTGGGTGTCGCCGTCGTTGGCGCACACGGTTGCGGAAACGCCGTCCTCAGTGAGCTTGCCGCCCCAACCGCCCCCGAGCGGCCCCAGCCCGCCGATGAAAAACTCGCGCGTGCGGGGATTGATGCCGTGGATGGTGGCGGTGACGAGGTCGGCATGGTGGCCGGCAATGACCCGGTCCGGGATGGCGGGCGCCAGCGCCTTGTAGACCGTGTCCACCACCGTCATCGGATAGGTCATCCACCAGCGCATCGGCGCCGGACGCACCGCGCTCACGATGGTGCCCTTGGGGACAATCACCTTGAGGCTGCGAAAGGCGCCGTCATTGATTGGATAGTCGGTCGGCGACGTGATGCATTTGTACGCCATCTGGGCGCAGCCGATCGAGGTCGATGGCCCCGAGTTATAGAACCCGCGCACCTGCCGGGAAATGTCGGAGAGATCGATCGTCATGGTGTCGCCCTTGACGATGACCTTCACCCGGATCGGCACCCGCTTGCCGATGTCGATGCCGTCGTCATCCATGAACGACTCGGCTTCGTAGGTCCCGTCAGGAATTGTGCGTGTGCGCGCTCGCGCGGCGGCATCGGCCTGATCCATGATGGTCTTGATCGCATCGAGCACCGGCTTGCGTCCGTAGCGATCGAGTAGTTGCAGGAAACGCCGCTCGCCGGTTTTCACCGCGGTGACCTGGGCGCGCAGATCGCCCATGGCACGGCTCGGCAAACGCACGTTCAGGCGGATGATGTCGACCAGCGTGTCATTGACGACGCCGCGGTCCTGATATTTGACGATCGGGATCTGCAGCCCTTCCGAAAATATATCCGTGGTCATGCCGCCGAGCGTGCCGCCCACGTCGATCCAGTGCGCCATGCAGCAGGCAAAGCCGGCAAGCTCACCGCCGTGAAAGATCGGCAGTGCGAAGGTGAAATGATTGAGATGGCTGCCGGTCGTGTATGCATCGTTGGTGACGTAGATGTCGCCGGGCTTGATGCCGTCGCGGCCAAAATGCGCCACCATCGACTTGACGGTGTTCGACATGCCGCGGGTGAAGCTCGGCAGGCCGATGCCGATTGAGACCGTGTCACCTTCGGCCGTGAACAAACCCGTGGTGAAGTCGAGCGCCTCGTAGATGATCATGTTGTAGGCGGTGCGCATGAGGTTGGTTTTCATTTCCTCAGTCACCGCAATAACGCCGTTGCGCACGATCTCGGTCAGGATCGGATCGACCTTGTGGCGCTGCTTTGCTGGTTTGGATGCCGCCCGCGCCGTTTTGGATTGTTTCTTTGCCATGAGACTCACCGGCTGCCGATGCTGATGATGAGGTTGCCATAAGGGTCGACGGTCAGGCGGTCGCCTGGCCAGAGCACAGTGGTCGAGGCGTGCTCTTCGATCAATGCCGGACCGGCGATGCGATTGCCGGCCAGCAGCTCCGCGCGCCGGTAGGTCGGGGTTGCCACAAACGCCTTGCCGAAAAACGCCTTGCGCTTCCCGGTCAACCCCGCGCGCGGCGGGGCCGCCCCACCGCGCTTGATCTTTTCCTGCGGCGGCTTGCGCATGACGCCGGTCACCGTCGTGCGCAAGCTGACAATCTCAGCGGGCTCCTGCGGCGCCGATGTGCCATAGCGCACAAGGTGCAGCTCATCGAAGTGCCGTTTGATCGCGGCGCGATCCTGCTTCTGGAAAACCCGCAGCGGCAGGTCGACCGTGACTGGATGTTCCTGCCCGACGTAGCGCATGTCCGCGGCGCGCTTCACTACGGTCTTCTGTGGCGCGACGCGCGTCGCCGCGATCGCCGCTCGGCCCTGATCCTCAAGCTCGCCGTAGACGCGCTCGATGTCCGCAAATGATGCGTCCTCGAGCCGTGTGAGCCCGGTGCGCACGAAATCGTAGCGCAGGTCGGAGAACAGCATGCCGAACGCGGAGAACACGCCCGGCGCAAACGGAATGATGACTTCGCGGATGCCGATCTCGCGCGCGATCGCCGCCGCGTGCAAAGGCCCCGCACCGCCATAGGCGCACAACGCAAAATCGCCGGCGTCAAGTCCGCGCTCGGTCGTCACGCCTTTCACCGCGTACGACATCGCCGTCGCGGCGATGCGCAGGATGCCGTCTGCCGCTTGCGTCACAGACAAGCCGAGCGGCTTGGCAATTTTATCGCGCAGCGCCGTTTCCGCCGCCTCGATGTCGAGCTGCATCTCGCCACCCAGGAAACGATCCGCGCCGAGCCGCCCAAGCACCAGATTTGCGTCGGTGACCGTCGGCTCAGTGCCGCCGAGCCCGTAGCAAGCGGGACCCGGCTGCGCGCCGGCGCTGCGCGGGCCAACACGCAGCGAACCCTGCTCTACCCGCGCGATCGATCCGCCGCCGGTACCGACCTCGAAGATGTCCATCATGGCAATCTGCACCGGCAGTGCCTGATCATAACCGCCGAGCAGCGCCTGCCCGGTGGTGAGTGCCTCGCCGCTGGAGATGACGCCCGCCTTTGCCGTCGTGCCCCCCATGTCGAAGGCGATCGCGCGGTCGCGCCCGATGGTGTGGCACAGCGCCTGGGTGCCGATGACGCCAGCGGCAGGGCCGGACTCGAGCATGCGCACGCACTGCTCCTTGGCTTGCGTTGCGTCGTAGAGCCCGCCCGTCGACTGGACGATCAGCAACGAGCCGTCGAAGCCCGCGTTCTTGGCATGCTGCTCGATCTCGCCGATGTAGGTCTTCACCCGCGGACCGATATACGCGTTGGCGACGACCGTCGAGGTACGCTCGAACTCGCGATATTCCTGCGACAGCTCGTGTGATGCGGACACGAACATGCCCGGATTTTTCGATTGGATGATGTCCCGCGCGCGCGCTTCGTGTGCGGCGTTGCGATAGCAGTTGAGGAACAGAACAGCCGTTGCTTCGATGCCGAGCTCCCCGAGCTTTGCCGCCAATGCCGCGACTTCATCAGAATCGAGCGGACGCTCGACCTCGCCGTCGGAGAGAATTCGTTCCTTCACCTCGAAGCGCAGCGCGCGCTCGACCAGCGGAACATGTTTCTTGAAATACAGATTGTAGGCATCCGGCCGGTTGATGCGGCCGATTTCGTAGATGTCACGAAACCCCTCGGTGGTCACCAGCGCGGTCTTGGCGCCGGTACGCTCGAGGATCGTGTTGATCGCGACGGTCGAGCCATGCAGAAACAGCTTGGCCGATGCGTAGTCGGAACCCGCTTTCGCAATCCCAGCCGAAATGCCTTCGACCAGATGATGCGGCGTCGACAGCGCCTTGCCGAACGTGAGCTGACCGCTCGCCTCGTCGAAGACCGCTATGTCGGTAAATGTTCCCCCGATGTCGGCCGCCAATCGAATGCTCGGTCGACTGCGCCGTTTGTCACCTGCCATTTTCCACCCTGTAAATTCTCGCGAGCGAGATTTAACACGCAGACCGCGGCTATCAAACCGCACCTCTGATGTCCAGCCGGGGTCGCCTGTATCAGGTATCGGGGCCTCGCAACAGCCGACTAGGGCCGATATACTGCTGTGCAGCGACCGGAGGGCTGCACATGAGCACATGGCGCCGCGACAACATCACCCGCTTCATCTACGGCTGGGCCAAGGGCGTGTTGCCCACCCTGTCAGCAACGGAACGCGAAGCGATCGAAGCCGGCGACGTGTGGTGGGATGCGGAGATATTCACCGGCAACCCGGACTGGTCAAAACTCCTGGCGGTTCCGGAAGCAAGACTATCGGCTGAAGAGCGGGCGTTTCTCGATGGCCCAGTCGAGGAGCTGTGCCGCCGGGTCGATGAGTGGCATGTCACGTGGGACCTGCATGACCTGCAGCCGGACATCTGGGAGTTTCTGAAGGCGAAGAAATTCTTCGCCATGATCATCCCCAAGGAATATGGCGGCCTCGGCTTTTCGGCCTATGCGCATTCCGAGGTCGTGCGCAAACTCTCAACGCGCTCGGTCACCGCCGCGGTGACCGCGATGGTGCCCAACTCGCTCGGCCCCGGCGAGTTGTTGCTGCAATTCGGCACCAAGGAGCAACGCGACTATTGGCTGCCGCGGCTCGCTGACGGGCGCGAGATTCCCTGCTTCGGCTTGACCAGTCCGGAAGCCGGCTCCGATGCCGCGTCCATGACCGACACCGGCGTTGTGACGCGCGGAACTTTCCGCGGCCGTGACGTGCTCGGGATCAAGCTCAACTGGCACAAGCGCTACATCACCCTCGGCCCGATCGCGACCGTGCTCGGTCTCGCGTTCAAACTGCACGACCCCGATCACCTGATCGGGCAGGAGGACGACGTCGGCATCACGGTTGCGCTGGTTCCCGCCAACCTACCGGGCGTCAAGATCGGTCGAAGGCACCTGCCGGCTATGCAGGTGTTCCAGAACGGACCCAATGAAGGGCACAACGTGTTCATCCCGCTCGATCACATCATCGGCGGGGTCGAGCAGGCGGGCAAAGGCTGGAAGATGTTGATGAGCGCACTCGCCGCCGGGCGCGGCATTTCGCTGCCATCGCTCTCGGCTGCCGGCGCGGCCTATTGCGCTCACACGACCGGCGTCTATGCACGTGTCCGCGAGCAGTTTCATTTGCCAATCGGGAAGTTCGAGGCGATCGAGGAGCGGCTCGGCCGGATGGCCGCCACGGCGTATTTGCTCGACGCTGCGCGGCGGCACACCTGCGCCGGTATTGATCAGGGCCACCACCCCGCAGTCGTCACCGCGATCATGAAAGGGCAGGCGACGGAGCGGCTGCGCGTATCGGTCAACGATGCCATGGATGTGCACGGCGGAAAGGCCGTGATCGAAGGCCCGCAGAACTATCTGGGTGCCCTCTATCGCGCGGTGCCGGTTGGCATCACGGTCGAAGGCGCGAACATCGTCACCCGCGCGCTGATCCAATTCGGCCAGGGCGCGATTCGCAGCCACCCCTACATCCTCAAGGAAGTGCTCGCGCTGGAGGATCCCGATCAGGCACGCGGCCTCGATGCTTTCGATCAGGCCTTCTGGGGCCATGTTGGGCACGCGCTCCTGACAGCCTTCCGCGCGACGGCCCGCGCTTGGAGTTTTGGCGTTGTAGCGCCTGCCCCGAGTGCCGGCGAAGCGACGGGCTATTACAAGCAGCTCGGACGCTATGCGGCGGCATTTGCGCTCGCGGTTGATATGGCGCTGCTGACTCTCGGCGGCGCGCTCAAGCGCAAGGAAATGATCTCCGGCCGCTTCGCCGATATTTTATGCGAGCTTTATCTTCTCTCCGCAGTGCTCAAGCGCTGGCATGACGAAGGCCGGAACGAGGCCGACTTCCCGCTGGTGGCTTATTGCTGCGAGAGCGGACTTGCCACGATCGCGGCGCGCCTCGATGAGATCCTGGCCAACCTGCCCAATCGGCCCGTGGCTTGGTTGCTGCGAGCCATGACAATGCCGTTCGGCCGCCAGCACCGGGGCCCATCCGACCGGCTCGCCACCGCATGTGCGCAGATCCTGCTCGAACCCTCGGCGACGCGCGACCGCGTGACGGTCGGCCTCTATCATCCGACCGACGACGGCCCGGTCGCCCGGCTCGACCGCGCCTTCAAGCTCGCGATTGCGGCACAGCCGTTGCGCGACCGCATGCGCAAGGCGCACGTGCGCGACGCCGACACTGCGCGCGCACAAGGCTTGATCAACGAGAGCGAAGTAGCGCAACTAGCGGCGCTCGCCAAGGCGGTCGCCGACGTGATCAATGTCGATGACTTCGCCCCCGAGGAACTCACACGGCACGGAGGTGTGTCATCAACGATCTCGCCCGCGAACGC
>JAFAXD010000333.1 GCA_019241285.1 Xanthobacteraceae bacterium
CCGCGAGTTGCAGGAGCAGACGTGCAGCACGTTCCATTATGCGCTCAACCCGGGTGGCTATCTTCTGCTCGGCGCCTCCGAGACCGCCGATTATCCGCCGGGGCTGTTTCGAACGGTCGATCGCAAGGCGCGGATCTATCAGTCGGCTGCTCAGCCCGGAGACAAGCCGCGCCTGTTGCCGCGCCTCTTGGGAACGCTCGGCTTGCATGAGGATGCTGGGCATGTCGCGCGCAACCTTAACCCCGCCGCGGCTGTCAATGAGGCGGCCCTGCATCGCCAGGCAATTGAGGAAGTGGCGCCTCCCAGCATTCTGGTCGACCAGAGTCACCGCGCCGTTCACCTGTCAGACAGTGCCGGCCGTTTTCTACAGCCGTCAGGCGGCCCGCTCAGCGGCGATATCGTCGATCTCGTGCGGCCGGAGCTTCGGTTCGAGTTGCGCTCCGCATTGCATCGTATCTTCGAACGCGGTCAATCCACCTTGAGCCTGCCGATTCCGGTACGTTTCAACGGATCACCGCATCGGGTGCTGCTGCAGGTCAAGCCGGCCGGATCGGCCGAAGAGTCTGAGCCGCGTCGCGCCCTCGTGATGTTCATCGAAGGTGAGGCGGTCGAACCTCAGCGGCCAGTTCCAGGTCAGCAATATGAGGCCGATGAGACGGTGCGCCGGCTGACCCAGGAACTGGAGCTCGCGCAGGAACGGTTGCGCACGACGCGCGAAGAATCCGAGCTCGCCAACGAAGAATTACGGGCGGCGAACGAAGAGCTGCAATCGATCAATGAGGAATATCGATCAACCTCGGAGGAGCTCGAGACCAGCAAAGAGGAGCTGCAGTCCATCAACGAAGAACTGCAGACGGTCAACAGCGAGCTGAAGCTGAAGCTTGAAGCCGTCTCGCGCGCGCACAGCGACCTGCAAAACCTGATGGCTGCGACCGACTTCGGCACGCTGTTCCTGGACTCTGGTCTGCGCATCAAACGCTTCACCCGCCAGGTGACCGAGCTCTTTCGCATCACGCCGAGCGACGAGGGGCGTCCGCTCACGGATTTCGCGCACCAGCTCGAATACGACGCGCTGCTGTCGGATGCTCAGTCCGTGATCGCCAATCTGACTCCGGTGAAACGTGAGGTTCGCAGCCGTGATGGGCGCTGGTATGACGTGCGGCTGCGCCCCTACCGAACGGTCGATGACAAGATCGACGGTGTCGTCATCACATTTGTCGATGTGACCGAGCGGCTGCAGGTCGAGCGAGCCTTGCGCGACAGTGAGGAATTGTCGCGCCAAGGCAAGCGCCTGATGGAGCTGTCGCACGACCCGATTTTCATCTGGGATTTGGACAGTGGCATCGTCGAATGGAACCGGGGCAGCGCTGAACTGTACGGCTTTACTCGCGAAGAGGCGTTGGGCAAGGACAAGCAGCAGCTGCTGAAAACAATCGTGCCCGGTTCCTCGTTCGAAGAACTGCGGCGCAGGCTGCTGCAAACCGGCAGCTGGAACGGCGAGCTGCAGCATCACGCCAAGGATGGGCGAGAAATCACGGTGGAAAGCCGGATCGTGCTGGAGACCATGAACGGCCGCCGGCTGGCTTTGGAGAGCACGCGCGACGTCACCGAGCGTAAGCAGTGGGAGCATCGTCAGCAGGTTCTGCTCCGTGAGCTGAGCCACCGCGTGAAGAATACGCTGGCGGTGGTCCAGGCGATCGCCCGGCAAACGCTCCGCCACGCTCCCTCGGACGCCGATTTTGTCGCGAGATTTGACGGCCGCCTCGCGGCGCTAGGCCGGGCGCACAACCTGCTCGTCGCCTCCGACTGGCGTGGCGCCAACTTGGCGGAATTGGCGCGCAGTCAGCTCGAAGCCTACGCAACGGACAGTGCCGATCGGCTGCATATCGAGGGCATACCGGTATTCTTGCCCGCGGACGCGGCGACCCCGTTCGCGCTCGTCCTGCATGAGCTCGCCACCAACGCCTCGAAATACGGTTCCCTGTCGCGACCGGGCGGCCGCGTGCAAGTCGGGTGGACAAGCACGCGGCAAAATGGTGAGCGAGCGCTCAAGCTGGTTTGGCAGGAGCAGGGCGGTCCCCCGGTTCGTCCGCCCACCGAGACCGGGCTCGGAACGACCCTGATCGACACGGCCATCCCGGGTGCGAGGGTCACCCGGGAATTTCGTCCCGAAGGGCTGCGGTGTACGATTGATGCGCCGCTGCCGGAGCAGGCGGCGACCGAATGACACTTCAATTTCATTGAAGGGTCCGTCCGCGGGATGGAAGCGCGTACCCCTACCGCAGCATCGAAGGTGGCACGGGGCCGAATGCTGGCCGCAAGCCTTCCGGCCTGGGTGCTGGCCGGCGCGGTGTTCGGCATCCTCGCCGGCCTTATCTTTGGCGAGCGCATGGCGGTGCTGCAGCCCGCGGGCGTGGTTTACGCGATGCTGCTCGAGAGCGTGGTCTATCCCTACATCCTCAGTTCGCTCATTGTCGGCCTGGGCAGTCTCGCGCCCGCGCGCACCTGGCAACTCATACGCGCCAGCTGGGTGCTCTATCTGTTTTTATGGATCGTGGTCTTCACGGTGATCCAGGCACTGGCGCAGGCCTTCCCATCACCGGCGCCGCCGATCGAGATCAAACCGTCCGTCCAGGTCAGCGTGATGGACCTGGTGCGGACCCTCGTTCCGGAAAATCTCACGGCAGCGTTGAGCCAGAATCTCGTTCCGGCCATCGTGGTATTCGCGGTTATGTTTGGTGCGGCAGTCCAAACAGTTCAGTCGAAGACATCTTTCCTCGAGGTGGTCGAAACAATCCGGCTCGCGAGCTTGAGGATCTGGCAATGGGTCGTGTACCTGGCGCCGGTCGGTGTGTTCGCGCTGTTTGCGAGCACCGCAGGCACGATCGAACCCCGCATGGCCGGCTCGCTCGCGGTTTACCTTGCCTTGTTTCTGCTCGGCACCGTGTTGCTTGCGTTCGTGTTGCTGCCGCTCGCCCTTTCGGCAATTGCGCCGGTCAATTGGCGCGAGATCCTCGCCGATCTGCGGCCGGCCTTTGTCCTGGCGCTGGTCACCACCTTGCCGACCTCGGCGCTGCCGCTGATCCAACGGATTTCCGAGCATCGGATCGCGGCCGCCGGCCACGCGGACGACGAGGCGAAGGACGTCACGCGCGCGACCATATCGCTGGCCTACGTATTTGCCTCGCTTGGAAATTATTTCGTGGCGCTGTTCATCATCTATGCGGCTCAGCACTTCCGGGTATCGTTGGATTGGGTGCAACAGCTGATGTTGCCGCCGATCACGTTGTTGTCCTCGAGCGGCGCGCCCAGCACCACGATCAGTGGGGCTGGTTTCATGGCGCAATGGCTGGGACTGCCGAGCGCGACGGTGCCTTTATACGTCGAGGCCATGACCGTGACACGCTACGGCCAGGTCGCGCTGTCGGTCTCCGCCTATGCGTTCATCGGCGTCGCCGTTCCATTCATCTATTTCCGCTGTGCCAGCTGGCGCCCGCTTCGGGCGATGACGGCTATAGCGCTAGGAGTGGTTCTTTTTGCTGGTGCGGTGAGCATCGTTCGGGCGTTGTCGAACCGGTTGTTTTCGCCAGATAGCAATGCCGCCATCCTCGACCGAAGCCTTGACCCCGATCTGATCCGTGATGTTCAAGCCGTGGTCTACACAACAAACGCCGAGGAGTTGCCGCCGCTTGCCGGCCCGGCCACCCTCGATGGAATTCGCGATCGCGGCCTTCTGCGGGTCGGGTATGGCCGCGATGTCGTGCCGTTCGATTATGAGAACGCCGCCGGCAATTTGGTCGGGTTCGACATCAGTTATGCGTACAGGCTGGCCCACGACCTGCACGTCAAATTGGAGCTTGCGCCGTTCAATTGGGGGCAGGCGCAACACGATCTCATCGAGCGGCGGCTCGATATCGTGATGGCGGGCATGTACGTCACCGAACAACGACTGGAGAATTTGCAGGCGACCAATCCTTATTTCGAGAGTCCGGTCGCGTTCATCACCCACTCCAATCGCGCGCGACATTTTCTCACCTACGACGAGGTCGCGAGAGCCAGAAACTTGAAACTCGGGGCATTGCGCGACAGCGCGATCTACCGTTTGGCGCAGCACCTGTTTCCAAAGGCGCAGATTGCGTCGCTGGAAACCTACGATGAGTTCGCCAACAGGCCGGACGTTGACGCCGCCCTCTGGTCTGTGGATCAAGCGCGGGCCTGGGCCTCCGGCCATCCCGGCTATACCGCCGTTGCGGCGAGCGGGATGGGCGCGCCGCTCATGTTTGCCTATTTCCTTCCGCCGGACGCGACGACGTTGACGCTCTATCTCAACGCCTGGCTCGCGCTGCAAACGAATAACGGCTTTCGTGATGCGCAGATCGCCTATTGGATCGATGGCAAACAGCGCGCACCGGAAGCACCACGCTGGAATTTGCTCGACAACGTGCTGATCCCGGCATTGTAGGGTTTGCCCGCAAATCCAGGCGGCTGTCTATATCAGCGGGAACATTCTTGGCCGGGCTGCGTTGGCTGCATTGGCCGATGACGAATTTTGAGAAAATACCGACCTGGGCGGACGGCAAGCATATCCACGCGGTGGTCGAGACGCCGCGTGGCAGCAAGGCCAAGATCAAGTTCGACCCAGAGCTCAAGACGTTCACGCTGTCAAAGCCGCTGCTTGTCGGGCTCGCTTATCCTTATGATTGGGGTTTCGTCCCCGGCACCAAAGCCGAGGACGGCGATCCAGTCGACGCACTCATCATCCACAAAGCCGCAACGTTTCCCGGCCTCGTCCTGACCTGTCGGGCTATCGGTGTTTTGGAGGTCGAGCAAAGCAGCAAGAAGGGCAAGGAGCGTAACGACCGCGTGTTCTTGGTCCCGGCGCAGTCGGACTTCGAAGCGGAGATCGATGATGTGCGAAACTTGTCCAAGCGCACGGTGGGCGAATTGGAGAAATTCTTTGAAGCGACCGATGCACTTGACGACAAACGCCTGAAATTCCTGGGCTGGCGCGGCCCGAAGGCCGCGCTCAACCTGATCAAGAAATCCGCCCTCTGATTATCCCCGCGTCGAAACGGCCGGCGGCGGCGGCGCCATCATGTATTTCACGCCGATCGAGAAGATGCTGACATTGCCCCGCGAGCTGCCGGTGTAGGTCACGAGCCCGTTGAATGACGGGTTGCCGGGGCCGATGTTGATGGGCGCGGTCTTCACGTCGATGAACGAGTAGGCGAGGTCGATCTTGAAGTTTCCGACCGTGTTGGTGGCGCCGACGGAATACCACATGCGGCTGTCGTCCGGAACGAGTGGCACGCGGACTTGATCGGGGATGGCATTGCTCTCGTAGGCGACGCCGCTGCGCAGCGTCCAGGCTGGTGCCACAGCATATTCCAGGCCCGCCGAGTAGAACCAGCTGTCGCGCCACTGGAACGGGATCTGGACCGGCAGTCCCGAGGGAGCCAACGCCGGCGACCCGTTCCCCTGGTTCAGCGTTGAGGTACCGATGCGGCTCCAGTTGGTCCACTCGACCGTGCCAAGCAGGGTCAGCTGCGGCGTGAGGCCTTGCCGCAGGCCGAGGCTCGCAATGCCGGGCAGCTTTATGGTGGTGTTGACCGTACCGGGAGTTCCGAACCCGACCACGGCGCCCGTATCCAGGTTGCCACCGATATGCTGGTCAATGCCCGACCGGTAGCCGAGGCCGATTTGCGTCGACGAGGTCGGCGTGACGGCGACACCCGCTGTCCAACCAAAGCCCCAGCCATGGCCCATCGCCTGGGCGAGAAACACCGATGGCGGGAGCCCCGGCGCCACCCCCGTCGCAAACTTGAAGTCGGTCAAGCCATATTGCGCCTGAAAGCCGCCGCCGACGCTCAGCCAGTCGGTGACCTTGATGGCGACCGTCGGGGTCGCGCTGTAGGTCCGCAGGGTGGAGCTCTGGCCATAGAACGCGCCCGCCCAGTTGGGATTTTCGAAGGCGGTCTCGAGCCCGAACGGCGAGTTGAGCGAAACGCCAACCCAGATGCGATCGGTCAACCGCATCGCCGTGTAGCTGGAGAGGACAAATGCGTCCTGTCCGCTATTAGGCGTCCCGTCAGTGAATGGCAGCGGTGCACCGGAGGGAAACAGAGCGGCCGTGCCTGTCTGCGAGGCCTGCGGGAAGATCATCGAACCCGATGTTTCCAGGGCGAACGCGCCGGTCTGGGTCATGGTCGCGGGGTTCCAGAACATCGAGGACAGGGAGCCGCCGGCGGCAACGCCCGCATAGGACGCGCCCTGACCCCAAGCACTCTGTTCGCGGATCTCGAAGCCTTCGGCGAAGGCACTCGTTGCCGTTGTCGCGGCTAGACCGACAAGCGCGGTCGTCCCCAGGACCAAATTGCGAAATTTGCCCATCGTCCCCACCCCACGTTTGATTCCAGTTCTTGTTTATTGCATGGGACGATGCCCTGTTCGTGGGCAGGCAGCAAGATGCTCGATCAGCAACTGTATCATAAAAGACAGATATGTTGCTGATCAGCTACAGTTTCGAGGTGTCTGAAATACAACATGCCTCAAGGTGATACCTCAGCAGGTCACGATCAAGGTTACGACCGATCAGCACCAATTTGTTTTGCAGTGCCGAAAACGACGAACTCTCGTCAAGCGTAAAGCGCTGGCCGACCAGATGAAATATGTACCGCTTATCACTGGAGTCGAGCCACAGCAGACCCTTGCCACGAAATACATCAGGCGGCAGCTCCTCAAGAAATTGTTGAAACCTCTGAACCGCAAAGGGGTGCTCGATTTGGAACGAGAGCGCCTCAAAACCATCATCCCGCAGATGGTTTGAATGCGCGTGGTCGGGATCAGCATGTCCACCGGCCAACAAACCCTCGGAGTCAAACAAATCAACGCCCAGGATCAACGGAAGGGGCACACCGCAGTGCGTCGTGCGAATGAGCCGCGCTCCGTTTCTCACTGTGCGGATTTTCTCTTCCACATCCGCCAACCGGGCGGCGGACACAAGGTCACTTTTGTTGAGCAGGATGGTATCGCCGTAGCGCAGCTGGTTGCGGGCCGCAGGCCCGTCAAACAAATCCAAGCTGAAACATTCTGCATCCGCCACGGTCACGATCGAGTCGACCCGGACAATGTCGCGGAACTCCGACCGCAAAAAGGTCAGCACGACGGGCAACGGATCGGCAACTCCGGTTGTCTCCAGTACCAGATAATCGATTACGTTTTTGCGTTCGAGCACGCGAAAAATGGTCTCGACCAGATCGTTGTTGATCGAACAGCAGATGCAGCCATTGCTGAGTTCGACCATGTCGTTCTCGGTGGCGATGATCAGATCGCCATCGATGCCGATTTCGCCGATCTCGTTGACGATGACCGCGGCCCTAAGGCCCGCGTTATTGGCCAGGATGTGATTGACCAGCGTTGTCTTGCCACTGCCGAGAAACCCGGCGATGACCGTCACTGGCAGCCGCTCGCGCTTCACCGCCTGCCCACTTGTCGCTGAAAAAGACACCATCGCTCGCCGTTGATTTTTCGCAAGGCCGCCGGTTTGCACGCTGTCATGCTGCGGAACGCAAGCGCGGCTTGAATGTGGCAGGCATGTGGCTTACCAGATTCTCGGGTTTTAGGGATCAGCGCACGGAGGCACGATCCATGTACATCGCAATTCCACTTCTTCTGGCCGGCGCGCTGACCGGAGGAGTGATCCGCGTCGCCGATACCAGTTTTCCGCAATTCAATCCGGCCCCCGGCTGCAAGGCTGCCTCCGCAATCAACCAGTCGATCGATCTGGCGGTATCGCAGGATTACAAGGCCTGCATGGCGGACGAGGACAGCGCCAAGAAGGAGTTGCAGGAGAGTTGGTCGAAATATTCCGCCGCGGACAAAAGGCGCTGCGTTGGGCAGACCGAGGACGGCGGGATGCCAAGCTATGTGGAAGTGCAGGAGTGCCTCGTCGTGACCATTGGCGTAGATGTCCCCGGGGACAACGCTCCGCCACCCAACAGGCAAAAGAAATAGGCGCCGCATCGCTTTCTGTAAAATACACCGCGGAAGCATGTGCTTGTGAGCAAAAGCTCAATCGACTTATGAGCCGATAAAGTCGCGCCTGGGTTTGAACCTGGGCCGCGCGACGTGCGTCAAAACTGCGTCATCTTTGTCACGTCCACTCCCGGCGGGGTGGATGGGTTGTGCCCGATCAGGGAGGCTACGCATGCTCGCCGCTCTGCGCGCCGGCCTTTTGGCCGTGCCGCTCCTCTTGGCTGCCATCTCTACCGCCTTCGCCGATAAGCCTTTTCAGCGCGACGATCTCGCCGACAGCGCGATCAAGCTCGCCGCGCAGGTCAAGGCGGACGCTGCCCGCACATCCAGACCGGCGCCGGCGGTGCGGCGAGATGCGGATGCGGCTCTGGGGCGGCGCGATTATCGCAACGCTGCGGAGCTGCTCGGCTGGATTGCCGCCTCGGCACCTGACGACAGCACCAATTGGCTGCGGTTTGCCCGCGCGACCCTGCAGATTTCGCCGAGCGATGACGATGAGAAAACCGCGCTGCTCGAGCGGGCCTCGACCGCGGCATACATCGCCTATCAGCGCGCCAAGAACCGTGACGAGGAGGCGGCCAGCCTTACCTTGCTTAGCCGCACCTTTGCGGAGCGCAAACTGTGGCGGCCCGCCCTCGATTCGCTGCGGCTCGCACTGGATCTGCGCGAGGTCGCGGATGTGCGCGCCACCTACGACCGCATGCGTCAGGATCACGGTTTCCGGATCCTCGATTACTCCGTCGATTCCGATTCGACCGCCCCGCGCGCCTGTTTCCAGTTCTCGGAAGCGCTGCCGGGCCGGCGCACGGATTTCTCACCGTTCGTTGCGGTGGCCGGCCAAGACAAGCCAGCATTGTCAGTCGAAGACAAGCAGCTTTGCGTGGAAGGGCTGAAGCACGGCGAGCATTACGCAATTACGCTGCGCGCGGGCTTGCCATCTGTCGTGGCGGAAAACCTCACGACCTCGGCGGATTTCAATATCTACGTGCGCGACCGCTCGCCCTTCGCCCGCTTCGTCGGCAAGGCGTACGTGCTGCCGCGCACCGGCCAGCGCGGCATTCCGGTCGTCAGCGTCAACACCAACGCGGTGAAGATCACGATCTACCGGATCGGCGACCGCAACCTGCTCGACACCGTGGTCGGCGACGATTTCCAGCGCAACCTGCGTCCGTACGAATTGGACCGCATTGCCAACGAGCGCGGCGCACAGGTCTGGGACGGCGAGGTCAAGGTCGAGCAACAGCTCAATGCCGAGGTTACGACCGCTTTTCCGGTCGACCAGGCCGTGGGCGATCTTGCGCCCGGCGTTTATCTGATGTCGGCCAAGGCGGTTGGCGGCTCGACCGAGACTTACGATCCCCTGGCGACCCAGTGGTTCATCGTCTCAGACCTTGGGCTCACGGCCTACTCGGCAAATGACGGCGTTCACGTGTTCGTGCACTCGCTCGCGAGCGCCGGCACGCGCGACGGAATCGACGTGCGGCTCATCGCCCGCAACAACGAGGTGCTGGCGACGCGCAAGACGGACGCCAATGGCTATGCCTTGTTCGAGCCAGGGCTTGCGCGGGGGGAGGGAAGTGCAGCGCCGGCCCTTCTGGTCGCTGCCGACCCGCGTGGCGATTATGCGTTCCTCAATCTGAGCGGACCGGCGTTCGATCTATCGGACCGCGGCGTGACGGGTCGTCCGGCACCACAGGGACTCGATGCCTTCGTGGTGACCGAGCGCGGCGTCTATCGCACCGGAGAAACCGTGCATGTGACGACGCTGCTGCGCGATCCGCAGGACGTGGCGGCGGCCGGCGTGCCACTCACACTCATGGTCGAACGCCCTGATGGCGTCGAGTACAGACGCGCGCTGGTCGCCGATCAGGGCTTGGGCGGGCGCAGCCTTGATGTGCCGATCGCCGCGACTGCTACGGCCGGAACCTGGCATGTGCGCGCCTACACGGACCCGAAGCGGCCCGCGGTCGGCGAGACCACGTTCCTGGTTGAAGATTATGTCGCCGATCGCACGGAGTTTGATCTCGCCAGCGCCGCGAAGGCGATCAGCAAGTCGGCACCCATCACGGTCACCGTCGACGGCCGCTACCTCTACGGCGCGCCCGCGTCCGCGCTCGAACTCGCCGGCGAAGTGAAGGTCAAACCAGTGCCTGGTCGCCCGGGCTTCCCCGGCTATCAGTTTGGAGCGGCTGAGACCGACGAAGCGGCGGCTGCGACCGAGAAGCCGCTCGAAGACCTCCCGGCGACCGATGCCCAGGGCAAGGCCAAGTTCCAGGTCGCACTCCAGAAGGTGCCGGAGACGACGCGTCCGCTGGAAGCCACAGTCGTCGTGCGCATGGCTGAGACAGGTGGGCGCGCGGTCGAGCGCAGCCTGACGCTGCCGGTTACGCCATCGACCACGATGATCGGGGTCAAACCACTGTTTGCCGGCCGCGCGCTCGGCGAGGGCGAAACGGCAACGTTCGATGTCGCGGTCGTGGCGCCTGACGGCAAAACGCTCGCCCGCAAAGGTCTGCACTATGAACTGCTGTCGATCGATACGAGCTACCAGTGGTATCGCCGCGACGGCGTGTGGCAGTACGAGCCGGTCAAGCGCACCGAGCGGATAGCCGATGGAAGCCTGGACGTCGCCGCCGACAAACCCGGTCGCATCGCGCTGCCGGTGAAATGGGGCCGCTATCGTCTGGATGTGACCAGCAACGATCCGAACGAGCCGACCACATCCGTCTCGTTTGATGCCGGCTTCTATGCCGAAGCCGGATCAGACACGCCGGACGCCTTGGAGATCGCGCTCGACAAACCGGAATACCGACCAGGCGAGCCGCTCACGGTCTCGTTCAAGGCTCCGTCTGACGGCAACGTCACGATCAATGTGTTCGGCGACAAGCTGCTCGCCAGCAAGCGGTCCGACGTGCATCAGGGCGCAAACCAGGTGAGCCTCGATGTCGGTCCCGATTGGGGCAGCGGCGCCTATGTGGTCGCGACCCTGCGCCGTCCGCTCGACGTTGCGGCAGGCCGGATGCCGAGCCGCGCCATCGGGGTGCAATGGTTCGCCATCGACCGCGCGGCAAAG
>JAFAXD010000340.1 GCA_019241285.1 Xanthobacteraceae bacterium
TGCTGACAAAGCGGCCGCCATCATCGGCGAAGCGGAGCAGACCGTGGCGGCGTTGCCGGAGGGTCAGCGACCGCGAGTCTATCTGGCGCGGCAAGCCAACGGCCTGCAGACCGGCAACCGCGGATCAATCAACACGGAGATCATCGAACGCGCCGGTGGCATCAACGTTGCGACCGGCGGCCGCGAAGGCGGCGGCTTGTTCAATGTGTCGCCCGAGCAGGTGATCGCCTGGAATCCGGACACGGTCATCACCGTCGACGCCAATTTCTTCGGCTCGGTACATTCCACGCCGGCATGGGCGGACCTCGCGGCGGTGAAGAACAATCGCGTATTCCTCAGTCCGGATCTGCCCTACGGCTGGACCGACGAACCACCATCGCTCAACCGCCTGCTTGGGCTGCAGTGGCTGCTACGGTTATTTTACCCGCAACGCTTCAATGGCGACATGCGGGCGTTGACGCGCGACTTTTACAAGCAGTTCTATCAGGTTGAATTAAGCGACGTGCAGGTTGACCGGCTACTCGCCGGTACGCGCGGGCGGAATTGAAAAGTTAGAGCCCTCGTCCTGAGGGCAGCCCCGGGCGAGGCTTTCCCTGTGGCCCTCCTTCGAGACGCTTGGCGCTTGCGCGCCAAGCCCCTCAGGATGAGGGCTGCGGTTGGTTGCTGCGCTTCAACAATTTCAGCCCTCATCCTGAGGAGCCTGGACCCGCCAGGGGCCAGGCGTCTCGAAGGATGGGCCGCGAGCAATCAGCCGCCGCAAATATTCACAGCCCTCTCAAGGGACGAGGTCAGAGCTTAGGCAGTTTGAAACGAAATTTACTCGTCGATACCCACCATCACGTCGGAGGACTTGATCACCGCGTAGGCAGTCTGCCCCTGCTTGAGCTTCAGCTCATCCACCGCCTCATTGGTAATCGACGCAGTGACAATCGTGCCACCCACGTTGATGCGCACATGCGCCGTAGTCTGGCCCTTTTGCACCTGGTCGATGGTTCCCTTCAGAACATTGCGCGCGCTGAGCTTCATGTCGTTCCCGTCGGTTAGGTGGATTTGCAGGCTTCCCACGGCTACCGGAGTAGCGTTATATTCTACCCTACATGACGCGGCAGTCGATGTCACCACGTGGTTCAGTTCAGATCGGGTAATCGGATGACCTTTGTTGATCGAGTTATCGCGCTCGGCTTGGCGGCTTGCGCAATTGCCAATGCCTCCCCGGCAATCGCCGCCGACATCAATGTCGCCGTTGCGGCGAATTTCACGGAGCCCGCGAAGGAGATTGCGACCCTGTTCGAACGCAAGACCGGTAACAAGGTCGTGTTCAGCTTCGGCGCAAGCGGCCAGTTCTACACCCAGATCACCCAGGATGCGCCGTTCCAGGTCTTCCTCTCCGCCGATCAGGAACGGCCCGAAAAGGCCGTCAGCGAGGGATTTGCGGTACCGGGTAGCCGATTCACCTATGCGGTAGGCAAGCTCGTGTTGTGGAGCCGTGACCCGAACCTGGTGAAGGGCGAGAGCACGCTCAAAGACGGGACGTTCACCAAAATTGCGATCGCAAACCCGGTCGCCGCACCGTACGGAACAGCCGCGATCGAGACCATGAAGGCGCTGCACATCTATGATGCCCTGCAGCCCAAGATCGTGCAGGGCAACAGCATTGCCCAGACATTCCAGTTCGTCGACACGGGTAATGCCGAGCTCGGGTTCGTCGCCCTGTCCCAGGTGATCGAACGCAAAGAGGGATCGCGCTGGCTGGTCTCGAACAAACTCTATTCGCCGATCAAACAAGATGCCGTGTTGCTGAAGAAGGGCGCCGATGTTGAAGCCGCTAAAGCTTTCCTGGAATTCGTGAAGGGACCGGAGGCCGCGGCCGTCGAGAGCAAATTCGGTTACGGCACGCCGGAGACGAACTGAACCTTCATGGTCCCGCTCGCTGACCTCTGGCCGCCGATCCGTCTCACTCTGGAACTCGCGGCCGTGGTGACAGCGCTATTGCTGATTGTCGGAACCCCAATCGCGTGGTGGCTCGCGCGCTCCAAATCGGTATGGAAAGAGGTGATCGCCGCGATCGTGGCATTGCCGATCGTGCTGCCGCCGACCGTGCTCGGTTTCTATTTGTTGATCCTGCTCGGTCCCGACGGTCCCGGCGGATGGGTCGCAAGCCTATGGGGCACGCGGACCCTGGCCTTCACGTTCGAGGGCCTGGTCATCGGCTCGGTGTTCTATTCGATGCCGTTCGTGGTGCAGCCGATCCGTAACGCCTTCGAGGCCTTCGGCGAACGCCCGCTCGAGGTTGCCGCAACATTGCGCGCATCGCCGCGCGATACGTTCTTCAGCGTCGCCTTGCCGCTGGCGCTCCCCGGCGTCATGACCGGGGCGGTACTCGGATTTGCTCACACCGTCGGCGAATTCGGCGTCGTCCTCATGATCGGCGGCAATATTCCCGGCAAAACCAAGGTGCTGTCGATTGCCATCTTTGATTACGTCGAAACCCTGCAATGGACTCCGGCGCATATCCTGGCGGCCGGAATGTTGATCTTCTCCTTCTGCGTCATCCTGGCGATGATGCTGTTGGAAAAGAGCCTGCGCCGAGCCGGACAATGACCACCGGCAAGACCATCCGGGCACGTTTTCACGGCCGTCTCGGCGCGTTCGCGCTCGACGCGGCGTTCGAGACACCGGCACGCGGCTTCACCGCGTTGTTCGGTCCGTCCGGCTGCGGCAAGACCACCCTGCTGCGGTGTGCGGCGGGACTCGAGCGGTTCGCCGACGGTTACTTCGCGCTCGGCAATGACGTGTGGCAGGACGCCGCTCAGTTTCGTCCCACCTATCGCCGGCCGGTCGGCGTGGTGTTCCAGGAAGCCTCGCTGTTTGCACATCTATCCGTGCGCCGAAATCTTCTCTACGGCCACCGCCGCGCCGTTGCGCAAGGCGCGAACGGAGAGATCCGTTTCGACGATGTGATTGAGCTCCTCGGGATCACGCATTTGCTGGAACGCTCGACACGGGACTTGTCGGGTGGGGAGCGCCAGCGCGTAGCGATCGGCCGGGCGCTGCTGTCGCAACCCAAGCTGCTCCTCATGGACGAGCCACTGTCTGCGCTCGACCGGCTGACCAAGGACGACATCCTGCCGTATCTGGAAAAGCTGCACGCGTCGCTTGCCATTCCGGTTCTCTACGTGACCCACGACCTCGGCGAGGTGGAGCGCCTGGCCGACCACATCGTGCTCATCGAACGCGGCCGTGTGATCGCGTCCGGATTACTCACGGAGGTGCAGGGAAACCCCGCACTCCCTCTGGCGCGGATACCGGAGGCAGCGGTCAGCCTCGACGCCCGGATCGAGGCGCATGACACCGCCTATGGGCTCACCAAGGTGGCGGTGCGCGGGGCTTCGCTCGTGCTGCCCGAAGTTGCGGGGAAGATCGGTGAGTTTCGCCGTATCCGGGTGGGCGCGTCGGACGTAAGCCTCGCGCGCAATGCACCGGCGGAAAGCTCGATCCTCAACTGCCTGCCGGCGCGCGTGCTCGGACATCTTGTCGACGAGCGCAATCAGGTGAATGTGTCGATCGGGCTCGGCCGGGACGGGGCCGGCGACAGGCTCCTCTCCCGCATCACCCGCAAGTCCTGGGACACCCTGCAGCTGCACGTCGGCAGCGAGGTTTACGCGCAAATCAAAGGCGTGGCGCTGGTTTAGCACGGCCTGGCCCTTTTCGATCACCAGCGCCTGTGTCATAGTCGTTATATTCGTCGAGCTATAGCGTTAGGGTCGGATCTGCGACATGACCATTCGTCTACATGACCGATTGCTGTCCAACGTACTCGATTTCCGGGCCCCACAAGTGTCGAATCCGCTGGCCGGCTTCCGCCCATCGGTTGAGATCGATCCCGATACCGTACCCGTCTCCAAGAATTTGCCGGCACGTCCGCGCCGAACCCGCATCTGGGAACTCGGCAGCAGCCTGCACTGCTCGATCATCGGGACGTGCTTGTCGACGGCCGAACTACGGCACGTCCTGGTTCAACTCAAAGTCAACGGCATGCAGGGCGCCAACGAGCATGACCTGCACAGTTTTGGGGTCGGCCTCGCCGGCAAACGAGAGCTCGGCGCCAAGCTCCTGCAAAAGATGCTCGACCGGCGTCACGAACGCGCCATCAAAACATTCGCCGCGGCGAACGATACCGAGACGCTGAGATCGTTGTGGAAAGACGCATTGAACAAGGGAGACATCCCGGGCGCCTACTGGGCCGTCCTGACGCATCCACTGACGGATGAAGCGCTGATCAAGCTGGCGTTCGGCGACGTCCACATGTTGTCCCACCTGGTCGGCGCCGCAAACCGCGCCGACATCCGGCGACTGCGCGAACTGGAAGCGGAGAACGCCGGCTTGACCGAGGAGTTGCGGCGCGCGCGCCAGCAAATCCGCGACGGCTTCGCCTCGCGCGATCAGATTATCCGTCAGCTCAACGAACTGTTGGCCAAGCACGATCGCCTTGAGCCACCACAATCGCCAGTGCCGAATGGCGATCGGGATGACCTCGCCGCGATGGAAGAGGTTATCCGTGATTTGAGCAAGAAACTCGCGCGCGATAGCGCGCGACGCGAAAGCGCGGAAGCGCGATTAGCGGCTCTTGCCGCCGCACTGCGTGACAAGGAACACCAGGTACAGATGTTATCGAAGCAAACCGAAACCTTGCAGCGTGAGCTCGATATGGTCGAGCAGCATTTCTCGCATACCATTGCCACACCGGCCGACCCAATTGATCTTGACGGCGCGACAATCCTGTATGTCGGCGGCCGGGCCAATCAGATTCCGCAGCTGCGGGCGCTTGTCGAAGGTTCAGGCGGACAGTTCCTCAATCACGATGGCGGCCTCGAGCAGAGTTTGGGACAATTGCCCGGATTGATCAGCCGGGCGGATGTCGTGTTCTTCCCCGCGGACTGCGTCAGCCACGCTGCTGTCGCCGCCCTCAAGCGCGCGTGCCGGCAAACCGCCACGCCATACGCGCCGTTGCGCGCTTCGAGCCTTGCTTGCCTGATGGCGGCGCTGCCGGCCCTACAACAAACTCAGCCGAGCGCCGCTGAGGTTACGGCGTAGCCGCAACCGGAACGTTGATCACCTGCGGCTCCATGTAGCTCTGCACGCCCATCACGCCGTGCTCGCGGCCGAGGCCGGATTCCTTGAATCCGCCGAACGGAACGTCGGGCTCTGAGCCCAGATGATGGTTGACCCATACGGTGCCGGCCTCGAGCCGCGCCGCGATGGCCGCACCCTTCTCGACGTCGTTGGTCCACACCGAGGCGCACAAACCCATGCGCGTATCATTGGCGCGGCTGACGGCGTCATCAACATCAGTATACTTGAGCACCGGCAGGATCGGACCAAACTGTTCCTCGGTGACGAGACGGGCATCATCGCCGATATCCGCCACGATCGTCGGCGCGAGGAAATAGCCAGGCTGGTTGAGGGTGTGGCCGCCGGCCAGGATGCGAACCCCAGGCTGCCGTTTCGTATCTTCGAGCACATCCAGAACTTTGTCGTACTGCATCTTGTTCTGCAGCGGCCCCATCTGCACGTCAGGCTCGAAGCCGTCGCCGACGCGATAATTCTTGGCGAGGTTCGCCAGTGAATCGCAGACCTGATCGTAGCGCTGCGCCGGCACATAGAGACGCTTGATCGCCATGCAGACCTGGCCGCAGTTGGCGAAGGCCGCGCCGAAGATCTTTGGCGTCATCGCGTCGAAATCGGCGTCGTCGAGCAGGATCGCCGGATCATTGCCCCCGAGTTCCAGCGTCACGCGCTTGAGCGTCCCGGACGCGCTGGCCATCACGCGCTTGCCGGTCGCGACCGACCCGGTGAAACTGATCTTGTCGATTCCAGGATGTTCTGAGAGACGCTGGCCAATCTCGTTGCCGCCCGCCAGAACGTTGAAAACACCCGGCGGCAGAATGTCCCGCGAGAGCTCTCCCAGCAGCAAGGTTGCGAGCGGCGTGTAGGGCGATGGCTTGAGCACCATAGTGTTCCCCGCCAGAAGTCCTTGCGCAATTTTGTGAGACGCAAGGCCGACCGGCACGTTCCAGGGCGTGATCGCACCAATCACTCCAAGCGGCCGGTACTGCAAGGTGATGCGGTTCTTGCCGTCATTGCGCAGCACCTGGTCCTTGATCTTGATGTTCGACATCGCTTCAAGCGAATGCGCCGTGCCGGCGATTTCGCGGGCCGCGTTCGACAGCGGCTTGCCCTGCTCGCGGGTGATGACGGTTGCGAGTTCGTCCGCATAGTCGCGCACACGAGCAGCAAACTTGTGCAGGAATCGCCGGCGCTCGGCGAACGAACGGCGGCTCCATTCGGTAAACGCGGCGCGCGCCGCCGCAACTGCACGATCGAGCTGGTCCATTGAGGCGTCCGGGCAGCGGGCGAACGGTGCCGCGGTCGACGGGTTGATCACCTCGAACGAGCTCCGGCTGCCTTCGCCCCGGCCGTCGATCGTATGCGTGAGTTCGCGCTCGGGATTGGCCAGATCGCGCAGGCTCTTTGGTTTTTTCGGCATTGGGCGTCTCCTATCAGTCTAAATTGATGGACGGCTGTCGAACCTGATGCCGCCCGGATGCAGGTCATTTAACGATATATCCAATGG
>JAFAXD010000145.1 GCA_019241285.1 Xanthobacteraceae bacterium
GTAGTGGGGTTACCGTCGTGAGCTTCGGAGGGCACAAGCTCGGGCAACCGAGCCAACATGAAGTGCGCGCAGCTTTGGAGCGGGTGATCACCAGCCCCGTGTTCCGGAGTTCGCCGCAGCTCGCAGCTTTTCTGAAGTTCATCGTGGACTCGGCCCTCACGGGACACACCGAGGATATCAAGGGCTACACCATCGCCATCAAGGCGCTGGGCCGCGGCGAGGACTTCAATCCGAAGACCGACGCGATCGTGCGCGTTGAGGCGGGCCGGCTGCGCCGCGCGCTGGCAACCTATTACGCCGAAGCGGGGGCGCATGATCCGATCGGCATCGAAATTCCGGCGCGGGGCTATGTGCCGAGTTTTCATCGCCGCAATGTCGTCAAACCGCCACGCGAGCCGGTCGACGTCGCTGCCCGCGCGCGGGCCATTGCCGCCCGAGTAGCCGCTGCAACGCGCCCGTACGCGGGCGCGGTCGTGTTGTTGTTGCTCGGAGCGGCCACGTACTGGGGAATCGAGACCTGGATCCTGGGCGGCCGTTTTGCGTCGAACTCCTCCTACGTGACGGCGAGCGTTCTCGATCCGCAGTCGTTCACACGCTGGCGCGGTAGTCCGGTCGGGCCAGTCATTCAAATGACGCCGATCAGCGTCACCGGGACACCGACGCCCCCGACCATCATGCCGCCGTCCCTCTACAATCGATTGCGAGATACATTCGCGCGGTTTGATGATGTTACCATCGTTGCCGACGCGCCGGAAGCCGCGGGCACGACACAGCCGGCGGCACCATTGCCCGATTACAAGTTCGACTCCGAGCTGGAATACGCCCCGGACGGCAGTTTTACGATGACGTTCCGGCTGGTCGACATGAGCGACGGCACCGTAGCCTGGTCGCGCTCATATGAACACCTCAAGGTCATCTCCGATCCGCGCGAGGTCAAATATCCGATCGTGCGCGAAGTTGCGGCGACGCTGTTTCAGCCTTTCGGAATCGTCAAGGCGCGGGACCGCATCAAGCTTGTCAATTCGCGCATTCCCGACCCGCGCTACCGCTGTGTGATGCGGTCACTCGATTATTGGCGCAGCTTCGATTCCGCCATGCACCGCGACGCGCGCACCTGCCTCGAGCAGGCTGTCGCTGCCGATCCGACGTTCGCGACCGGCTATGCGCTGCTGGCGCGCGTTTATTTGCGGGAATATCAGTTCGACGCGGGCGAGCAACCCGGCGACCCGGCGATGCTCGACACGGCGCTCGATCTTGCCAAACGCGCGATCGAGCTCAAGCCCCACAGCGCCCACAACTACGGCATGCTCCTCGACGTGCAGATGACGCGCGGTGCGATCGACGAAGCGCTTGCCGCCGGCGAGACGGCGATGCAGCTTAATCCGGACGACCCCTCGGTTGCCGTCACCTACGCCTCACAGCTGATATCGTTGGGTGAGGTCGACAAAGGCATGGCGCTGCTCGATAAGCTTCCCGGCGATCCTGGGGCCGTGCGCCAGACCCGCTTGGAATTCGCGCTGTTTCTCGCCGCCTATCTGAAGGGCGATCTTGCGACGGCGGCGACCTACGCCGACCGCATGTCCTCCAGCAAATCGTTCTCACTTGGCCACATGGCGCGCCTCCTGGTCGCGCACAAGCGCGGTGACAAGACATTGGCACATCAGGCCTATGAGCGGCTGGTCGAGCTTGCACCCGCTTGGCGTGTCAACGCGCGCGGCGAACTCAAGAAGCTCTTTGCCTCCTCCAAAGTCGTGGACCGGTTGGCGGAGGACCTCAATGAGGCCTCGGCAACGGCGGTAAACTGAGGACAGATATCGCCGGACAGACGACGGCCGACGGAAAACCTTAGGCCCTGGTGCTTGACCGCGAGCTGTCTGCGCGGGTACGTGCTGCCCCTCTGTTCTCTGTCCCCTGTGTCTGATGTCTGACCAAAAGCTCAAACCACGGCTGCCGCGCGGGCTCGTTGACCGCGGTCCTGCGGAGATCGCGGCGACGCGCCGCATGCTCGAGAAAATCCAGGCCGTCTACGAGCGATACGGCTTTGAGCCAGTGGAGACGCCGGCGATCGAATTTACCGATGCACTGGGGAAGTTTCTGCCTGATCAGGATCGGCCGAACGAGGGCGTGTTCTCGTTCCAGGACGACGATGAGCAATGGCTTTCGCTGCGCTATGATTTGACGGCCCCGCTTGCCCGCTATGTGGCGGAGAATTTCGACGCGCTGCCCAAACCCTACCGCAGCTATCGGGCCGGCTACGTATTTCGCAACGAAAAGCCCGGACCGGGGCGCTTCCGGCAGTTCATGCAGTTCGATGCCGACACCGTCGGCTCCGCCACCATGGCGGCAGATGCCGAGATCTGCATGATGGCTGCCGACACCATGGAGGCGCTCGGGATTCCGCGCGGCTCCTACGTGGTCAAGGTCAACAACCGCAAAGTGCTGGACGGATTGCTGGAGAGCATCAAGCTCACCGGACCAGACAATGAACTCAAGCGCCTGACCGTGCTGCGCGCGATGGACAAGTTCGATCGGCTCGGCCGCGGTGGCGTGCAACAATTGTTGGGTGAAGGGCGCAAGGACGAGTCCGGCGACTTCACCAGGGGCGCCGGGCTCAATGCTGCCGCGATCGAAACGGTACTGAGCGTATTTGCAAACGTTCCTGCTTCAGAAAACAAACTTGCGCATATCCAAGCGCGCCTCAAGGACAGTGAGACCGGCCAGCGCGGCCTGCAAGAACTGGAAGAAATCTGGTCCCTGGTCAATGCATCAGGCTACGGCGATGGTCGCGTCGTTATCGATCCGTCCGTCGTGCGTGGGCTCGAGTACTACACAGGTCCGGTCTACGAGATCGAGCTGACGTTCCAGGTCCAGGGCGGCCAGGACGGCACGCCGCGCTTCGGCTCGGTCGGCGGCGGCGGTCGTTACGATGGGCTTGTCTCGCGCTTTCGTCCCGAGCCGGTGCCGGCAACCGGATTTTCCATCGGCGTGTCGCGCTTGCAGGCAGCGCTCAGCTACTTGGGCAAGCTCGAGAGCACGGCCGACCTGGGCCCCGTCGTCGTCACAGTGTTGGACAGGGCGCGTATTGCCGATTACCAGCGTTTCGTAGCCCGGCTGCGCGCGGACGGGATCCGCGCCGAGCTTTATCTCGGCAGTGGCAAAATGGCGGCGCAATTCAAATATGCCGACCGGCGCAATTCGCCCTGCGTGATCATTCAGGGCAGCGACGAGCAGCAGCGCGGCGAGGTTCAGATCAAGGACCTGATTGAAGGCGCCCGCGCCGCCGGCGCCATCGCCTCGAACCAGCAATGGCGGGAAAGCCGCCCGGCCCAGTTCGCCGTACCGGAGGCCAGCCTGGTCGAGGCGGTGCGCGAAATCCTGGCCCGCCACGGCGCGCGTTAAGCCTGCCGGGCAAAGGCGGTCGAACCGCCGGCAGCGGCGTGCTACAGACCCGCCCGTTTGAACAAGCGGACCACTTGATGCCGGCCTCACGACAGCCCGACCCACGCGCCAATGCGCTGATCGCCTCCTATGAGGGGGCCGGTTACGCGCGCGTTGAGCCGGCGATCCTCCAACCGGCGGAGCCGTTTCTCGACCTCTCCGGCGAGGACATCCGCCGCCGCATGCTCATTCTCACCGATGCGGCCAGCAATGAACTCTGCCTGCGGCCGGACCTCACCATCCCGGTCGCACGCGATTATCTCGCCTCGGCGGCAGCGGGCCACCCCGGGAAATATTGCTATCTCGGTCCGGTATTCCGCGATCACGGGACCGGCTCGGCAGAGCTGCTGCAGGCCGGCATCGAGTCCTTCGGGCGCGCCGACAAGGTCGCTGCGGACGCCGAGACCGTCGCGCTCGCGCTGGAGGCCACCGCCCGCTTTGGGCTTGCCACGCCCGACATCCGCATGGGCGACGTCGGACTGTTCGCGGCCCTGCTGGGGAGTTTGCAACTCGCGCCTGCCTGGCAGCGCCGGCTGATCAAGGATTTCAATCGCAAGACAACGCTCGCCCACGACCTCGAACGCCTGGCGCTCGGTCCGGGCACACGTCCCGAGTATGACGGGGTGCTGGCGGCGCTCGCCAACTCCGATCCCGCCGCCGCGCATGCCTTCGTCACCGACCTGCTCTCGATCGCCGGCATCAGCACCGTTGGCGGCCGCTCGGTGGGAGAGATTGCCGACCGGTTTCTGGAGCAGTCGGCGCTCGGCGCCGCGACCTTGCCGCGCGAGACGCGCACCCTGATCGAGCGCTTTCTGTCGGTGACCGGCGACCCGCCGGGGGCCGCAAAGGCGCTGCGCGCGCTTGCACACGACGCCGGCCTGGCGCTCGATCCGGCGCTCGACGCGTTCGAGGACCGCAGCGTGCTGCTCGCCAAGCGCGGACTTGACCTGAGCGCCATCACCTTTGCCACCGCGTTCGGACGCGGCTTCGACTACTACACCGGCATGGTGTTCGAGCTGCATGACCGCGCCGGCCGCAGTGACGGCCAGCTCGTCGCTGGCGGCCGCTACGATGGCCTGCTGGCGCGGCTCGGCGACGTATCGGTGCCGGCCGTGGGCTTTGCGGTTTGGATCGAGCGCCTCGTCGCGATTGGGGGCGAGCGATGAGCACGCTGGTGGTCGCGGTCCCCTCCAAGGGCCGATTGCAGGAGAACGCCGAAGCCTTTCTGGGCCGCGCCGGCCTCAAGCTGGTGCAACCGCGCGGTGCCCGTGAATATCGCGGCAGCATCGATGGCTATGAGGGGATCGAGGTCGCCTACCTCTCGGCCGCCGAGATCACCCAGCAGCTCGGCCAGGGCAGCGTGCACTTCGGCATCACCGGTGAAGATCTGGTGCGCGAGATGATCTCGCAGGCAGATCGCAAGGTGGTGCTGATCGAAGGTCTCGGCTTTGGTCACGCCAACGTCGTGGTCGCCGTGCCGCAGGCCTGGATCGACGTGCGCAACATGGCCGATCTCGATGACGTGGCGACCGCGTTTCGCCACAAGCGCGACCGCCGCATGCGGGTCGCGACCAAATACGTCAATCTCACGCGTGATTTCTTCGCCGCGCACGGCGTTGCCGACTATCGCATCGTCGAGAGTCCCGGCGCGACGGAAGGCGCACCAGCCGCGGGCACGGCGGAGCTGATTGTCGATATTACGTCGACCGGCGCGACGCTGGCGGCGAACGGGCTCAAGGTCATCGAGGACGGCACGATCCTGCGCTCGCAGGCAAACCTGGTGGCGTCGCGCGCGGCCGATTGGAGCGATGAGGTGCGCGCCATTGCCCGGGTGATGCTCGACCGCATCGCGGCCCATCTGCGCGCCCGCGCCTACCGGGAAGTGCGCACGCGCTTTCAGGGCTGTGACGAGGCGCTGCTCGCCGCAGCCCGCAAGCGCTTCGGCGTCGAGAGCCCGTTCGGCGGACCGACCTCCTCAGGAATGCTCACCCTGCACTGCCCGCCAGGCGAGATCCACGCACTCGCCGCGTTCCTGCGCGAGCACGGTGCCCAGTCCGTGGTGATCGCCGACATCGATTATGTGTTTACCGCCGAGAACGCGCTCTACACCCGGCTCGCCGACGCGATTGGATAGTAGAAACCATGCGTCGCTTGACCACTTGTAGCCTATAGGCTACGTCAGACCTCCATGTTCGAGGTGCGCCAGACGGAGGAGTTCTCAGGCTGGTTGCGCCGTCTCAGGGATGCCAAGGCGGTCGCGCGCATTGTCGGCCGCATTCGCCGCATGGAAATGGGGAATCCCGGCGACGCCAAAAGCATCGGCCAAGGCATCTTTGAAATGCGGATCGATCATGGCCCGGGTTATCGAGTCTACTATGTTCATCGCTGGAGCGCAGATTGTGATCCTGCTGTGTGGTGGTGATAAGCGCGCACAGCAGCGAGACATCCAACGGGCTCAGAAACTGGCGGAGACATTGTGATGACGAAGACGACGCGATTTGACTATCTTGATACGCAAGAGCGTCAATCTGCCTACATTGCGCAAGCGCTCGAGACTGGTGATGCGGATTTCGTGCGTGACGCACTTGGCGTTGTTACTCGTGCGCGTGGGATGGGTGAGATTGCTAAGAAGGCCGGCTTGAACCGCGAGAGTCTGTACAAGGCGC
>JAFAXD010000392.1 GCA_019241285.1 Xanthobacteraceae bacterium
ATCGCTTGATCCAATCCGGCGATGAATTTCTCCGGCGGAAGCGAGGCAAATCCAACCTGCTCTTCGACCCGGGTGACGCTCACTTGGCCGATCATCCAGGTTGTCACGACATCACCCACCATGCCCTCAGTAACATCTGTCTTAGTACATCAGCGTGCCAACCCGCTTCCAGCCCGTCGGTCGGATGAATGCATCTCCGATGGGCGTGCGTGGCCGAGCTTGCGCGAGATCTGCTGGGCGGCATTTTTGAGCGCGGTGACTTCAGCCGGCTTGGGCCGCTCGGGAAGAAATTGAATCGAGCCGACCATGGCGAGCGCGCCGACGCAGGCGTCGTTGCCGTCGAAGATCGGCGCTGCGACCGCATTGAGCCCGAGCATCGTCTCTTCCGGGGCGGAGGCATAACCGCGTTTGGTCACTTCGAGCAGTATTTTCTCGATCCGCTCGATTGAGGTGATCGTCTTTGTGGTGAATGTTTCGAGCGGGCGCACCAGCACACGTTGTTGGAACGGATGCGGCGCAAAGGCCAGCAGCACGCGGCCTTGCGCAGAAGCGTGGAACGGCAACTCGCTACCGGGACGGACGCCGATTTCGATCGGCGACAGACTTGAGAGTTTGGCCAGCACGAGCGCACCGCGCGGGGTCATCTCGGAAAGCACGACGCTGTGGCCGACTGCGTCGCGTAGCTCGCGCATCGGGCCTTCCGCCAGCTGAAGGAGATCCGTATCGGGCGCAAGCCGGGCGAGCAGGCGGCTCTTGGGACCGATCGCATAACGGCTCGTCGCCGGGTTCTGGGCTAGATAGCCGCGCTCGACCAGCGTGTACAAATGTCGATGCACGGATCCCTTGGCGACGTGGAGCCGCGTGGCGATCTGCGTCACCCCCAGTTCTTCGTCGGCAAATCCGACGGCCTCGAGAATGTCGAGGGCGAGGTTCACTGACCGGACCCCTGCCGAACCCTCATCGGCCATCGCCTTGGTGCTCCCAGGTGTAATCGCAGTGTTCGCGATTACAGAACAGACTACGCGATAACGAAACCAGATCAAGCCTTTCGATCGTCCTGGCCGGGCTTGCTCTGGCGTATCCCGTCATTGCGAGCGAAGCGAAGCAATCCAGCTGGGAAGGGCCGCACTAGATTGCTTCGTCGCTTCGCTCCTCGCAATGACTGAACCCGCCGCACAAGCCCGGGTGATGACGACGAAGCGCAAATTGCGTCGAACGGCTGTTGACCAACGTTTGATGCTTCAGTATCCTTTCTGGAACAGTGTTCCATTGTCGCGAACAACAGCGAGGCAGGGATGGATACAGCTCAGGACCCAGTCATCGAGCAACGCGTCGACCGCCTACTGCAGGGCGCGATTGATCCACATGTGCACAGCGGCCCGTCGATTGCGCCGCGCTCGCTGGATCATCTCGAACTGCTCCAGCAGGCTTCGACCGCCGGCTTTGCGGCGGTGGTGACCAAGGACCACGACTACAGCGGTGTGATGACCGCGGCGCTGATCAAGAAGCACTTTCCCAATTTGAAGACGAAGATCTACTCGAGCATCGTGCTCAACAACGTGGTGGGCGGGTTCAATCCGTACGCGGTCGAACATACCGCCGCTATGGGCGGGAAGCTTGTATGGTTTCCGACGCTCGCGGCGGAAAATCATCTTCGCTGGCAGGCGCAGGCGAAGTGGACGCATCCAGCCTCGACAGAAAAGATGCGCCCGGCTGTCGGCATACCGGTGCTCAACAACGATAAGAGCGTTCGCGACGACGTCAAAGAAGTGCTCGACGTGATCGCCAAGAACGACATGGTCCTGGCGAGTGGCCATCTGCACGTGAGCGAAACCTGGCTCGTGTTCGAGGAGGCCAAGCGTCGTGGCGTCGGCCGCATGGTTCTCACCCACCCTGAAGACATCGTCGATGCGAGCCTCAACGACGTCAAAGGTCTCGCGTCGGCCGGTGCCTTTGTCGAGCATTCGCTCTGCATGTTCCTGGAGGGCTCGAAGTTCAAGATCGCCGGACCCGATGACCTGCAGCGGCATATCCAAGCTGCCGGCGTGGGGCAGACGGTGTTTTGCTCGGATCTCGGACAGGTCGGGACGTTCAGCCCGCTCGAAGGATTCCGCCGCGGCATCAAGATGTGCATTGATCTCGGCTACAGCGACGACGAGATCCGGCAGATGGTGTCGCTCAATGCGGCGCGCATGCTGGGCATCGAGGCGGACGTCAAGTTGCACTGACCAAGCTGCCGCTGAACCAAATCGTATGGGAGGCCATGGATGTATGACGTAACCGATCCGCGCGCCGCGTTGGCGAGCGCGCCCGCGCCGAAGGCGGCCCCAGGCGGCCCATTCGGACAAGCCGAGTACCTGCGCTTCTACAAAGAGCCGCCGCAGGAGCAGGGCGCCTTTGGCAAGACCTGGTATGGGCGCGGACAGAATTTCGTTCTGGCCTATTCGGAATTGAACAAAGACGCCGTACTGCTGCGCGACGCGCAGCCGGACGAGTATGTCGTGCTCATTCCCGATGCAGAGACCGTCGTGGAGATCACCACCAAGGACGGCCCGAAGCGAGTAGATGGCGCCTCGCTCGCGTTCGTTCCGCCCGGGTACTCGAGCCTGCGGGTGATCGAGCCGGGCCGCATCGTGCGGCTGTTCACCACGCGCTCGGCCGATCTCGCCAACAAGTGTGCGAATAATGCATCCTACGCGGCAGCCAAGCCTTATGTGGCGCCGGTCGAGCCGTGGCCCGAGCCCAAGGGCGGCTACAAGCTCCGCGTCTATAGCCTCGACGTTCCGTCCGAGAAGGGCCGCTTCGGTCGCATCTGGCGCTGCACCACCTTCATGGTGAACTATCTCGACCACTACCAGGGCCCGCGCGACGCCAGCAAGCTGTCGCCCCACCATCACGATGATTTCGAGCAGTGTTCGCTCGCATTGGAAGGTGAGTTCATGCACCATCTGCGCTGGCCGTGGACCATCAACAAAAATTTCTGGCGCGAAGACGATCACGAGCTGTGCGGTACACCGTCAATCGCGGTAATCCCGCCGCCGTCGATCCACACGACCGAAGCCGTGGGCAAGGGCAAGAACCAGCTGGTCGATATCTTCTGTCCGCCCCGCATGGACTTCTCGCAGAAAGCCGGATGGGTGCTCAACGCCGACGACTATCCGATGCCTTAGGCCGCGCGTCCAAGTACCAAGCATAGTGTCTGGGAGGACAAACGATGAAAATGCGCAGTGTACTGGGCGTGGCCGCCGTGCTCGCCATCGCTCCGGCGGGCGGCTCATGGGCGGAGGAGACCTACAAGATCGGCTCCTCGCTCGGTTTGACCGGCTATGGATCGCTGACCGACGGCCACTGGCGCGATGGTCTCGAGCTCGCCATCGCTGCCGTGAACGCCAAGGGCGGTGTCCTGGGTCGCAAGCTCGAGCTCGTCTACGAAGACAACAAATCAACGCCGCAGCAGGCGGTGGTGGTCTATCGCAAGATGATGTCCGAGGACAAAGTCGTGGCCTTCGACAGCGGTTGCATCTCAGCCGGCAATTTCGCTGCGGCGAGCTTCGTCACCAAAGCGAAGCTGCCGATGTTTCTCTGTTCGATCCTGCCGCGACTGCCGGATGAGCAGAAGTGGGCCTTCAGTTACCTGCCACCGCCGAAGTTCGAGATCGAGTCGCGTTACGAATACCTGAAGAACAAGACCGACATCCGCAAGATCGGCATCCTCGGCGATCCAAGCCCATACGGAATGCTGATGCGTAATATCGCCGTCGAAGAGGCGAAGAATTACGGACTCGAAGTCGCGGCCAATGAGTCCTACCAGCAGGATGACGCCGACTTCAGCGTCCAGATCGGCCGCATCAACACCGCGGGCGCCGGTGCGATCATCATGATCGGGCAGGGGAACGCAGTCATCACTACAGCGAACAACATCAAACAGCTCGGTCTGACCAAGATGCTGCTGCTCGGCAGCATCCAGGAGCGCGACCTGTTGGTCGAGGCCGGCCAGATATTGGGCGAGCAGTTCCTGTTTCCGTCGCCGCTGATCCAATTGGCGGTTGACGATATCGGCATGATCACCGATCCGAAGGCGCGCGCCGCGGCGGAAGCCTTCCTCACGCCGCTGAAAGCGAAATTCGGCAGCAAGGTCGACAGCTCGCAAGCCTCGCGCGCCTGGGATTCGCTCCAGATGATGGCGCAAGCGATGGAAGCCGCCAAAACCACCGAAGGTACGGCCGTCCGCGACGCGTTCGAGAAGATTGGCCCCTACGTGGGTGCCGGTGCACCTTATGACTTCTCGCCGGAACAGCACGTCGGCATTACCAAGAACCCCTACGTGATCGCCTACGTGAAGGACGGCAAGCTGGCCATCAAATATGACGGCCGATAGCCCTTCTCCGGCCCTGATCGAGGTCAATGGGCTTGCAGCGAGCTACGGCCATGTCGCGGCGCTGAAGCCCATCGATCTTCGCGTCGAGGAAGGCGAGTTCGTTACGGTGCTGGGGCCGAACGGCGCCGGCAAGACAACGCTGCTGCGAGCCATGTCCCGGCTCATTGCCAGCGATGGCAAGATCAAATTCAAGGGCCGGGACATCACAGGCGTCCCCACGCATCGCCTGGCCAAGCTCGGCATCATCATGGTGCAAGAGGGCCGCGGGCTGTTCAGCGAGATGACCGTACAGGAAAATCTGCAACTCGGTGCTTACGGTCTCGGTGGGTCAAGGGATCAGGTCGAGGGCCGCTTCGAGCAGGTGTTCAGGCTCTTTCCCAGGCTACGTGAGCGGGCCGGCCAGGTTGCCGCGTCCATGTCCGGCGGCGAACAACAGATGCTGGCCGTCGGGCGCGCCTTGATGGCCGGGCCCAAATTACTGATGCTTGATGAGCCATCGCTCGGGCTCGCTCCCATGGTTGCGGCGGGCATTCTCGATACGCTGGGCGAGCTCAATCGCAGCGGTCTCGGCATTCTCCTCGTCGAGCAGAAAGCGCCGCAGGCACTCAAGCTTGCGCGGCGCGTCTACATTCTTTCCTCAGGCTACATGCGGGCCGAGTTGCCGGCGCAGGACATCAAATCCCATCATGACCTTGCGCGCTATTATTTCCACTAAGCTCGGCGCCTACGGGTATTTCGCGATCGCGCTCGCCGTCGCCATCGCGTTGCTGTTTGCATGGGTATTCTTCAAGGGCGGATATCTCCTCACTGTCCTGCAACTGGCGATGATCTACGGCGTGTTCTGCGTCGGGCTCAATTTCTTCATGGGCTACACTGGCCAAGCCTCCTTCGGTCAGAACGCCTTCGCGGCGATCGGCGGTTACGGCAGCGCCATTCTCACCGTGCAATATGGTTGGGAGCCGATCCTGGCGCTGGTTGTTTCGATGGCGGTCGCAGGCGTCGCGGCGGTGGTGGTGGGATATCCGACCCTGCGCCTGCGCGGCCACTACCTGGCGATGGCAACCTTCGCGCTCGGTCTCATCACCTATGACGTATCGGTGCAATGGACCGACCTAACCCAAGGCTATATGGGTTATTCAGGCATACCGCCCCTTGGCATCGGCCCATTCACCGTCGAAGACGATAAGCTCAAGCTTGTCTGCCTCGCGGTCATTCTGGCGCTCGGGGTCTGGGTGTCCTCGCGCTTGCGCCATTCGCGCTTCGGCCGCGCGCTGCGCGCCATCTCTTCGACCGAGCTTGGCGCCGCCGCGCTGGGCATTCGCGTCTCGCGCTACAAGTTGTTGGCGTTCATCATTGCAGCGCTCTACGCCTCGGCAGCTGGTTCCTTGTTTGCACACACGGTCGGGTTCATCAGTCCCGAAGTGTTCGGGCTGCAGATGGTGGTCGTCACGTTCACCATGCTCTACGTGGGTGGCATCGGCACGGTGCTTGGTCCGGCGATCGGCGCCGTAATTGCCTCGCTCTTGCCCGAGGTGGTGCGCAGCACCGGGCGCTTCCAGGATATCGCCTATGCGGCGGTTCTGATCCTGATGTTGATCTTCGTGCCAAAGGGCTTATCGACGCTTGCCAGCATCGGCCGCCGGCGCCCCATCAAAGCGGGCGCGGAGGGCTGAGCCATGGCGCTGCTGGAGGTCCGCGGCCTGACCAAACGTTTCGACGGGCTGGTTGCCAACAGCGACATCGATCTTGATGTTCCGGAAGGAAGCCTGTTCGCCGTGATCGGCCCAAACGGCGCCGGCAAGACCACGTTCTTCAACATGATCTCGGGGTTCCTGCAGCCCACGTCAGGAACGATCGCGTTTGCCGGGGTCCAGATCACGAACCTGCGGCAGGACAGGATAGCCGCCATGGGGCTGGTGCGTACCTTCCAACTCGTGCAGCTGTTCGGAGGGATGTCGGTTGCCGAGAACGTCGAGGTCGGTTGCCATCTGGCGACCAAAGGCGGGATCGGTGCCGCGCTCGTCCGTCCTCCCTGGTTTCGTCATCAGGAGGCCGACGTGCGGGCCAAGGCGCTCGAGTTGCTCGACTTTGTCGGCCTTGGCGTGCAAGCCGAGCAGGAGGCGACGCTGCTTCCCTACGGACAACAACGCCTGCTCGAGGTCGCCCGCGCGTTGGCGGCGAAGCCGCGCCTGCTGCTGCTTGATGAGCCGGCGGCGGGCCTCAATGCGCATGAGACGGAGGTCCTGGCGGACATCATCCAGCGCGTGAACCGTCAGAACATCACGGTGATTTTGATCGAGCACGATGTGGCGCTTGTCACCCGCATCGCGCACCGGATTGCGGTGCTCGATTTTGGTCGCAAGATCACCGAGGGCACGCCCGATGAGATCAAGCGTCACCCCGAGGTGATCGCCGCATACCTGGGCACCGAGGAGGCGGCTCATGCCTAACGGTTTCGAGCTGCTGCAGAGTTTGATTAACGGGCTCGGCGTCGGCCTCGTCTATGGCCTCATCGCCATCGGCTTTTGCGTGATCTACAACGCGAGCGGCATCGTCAATTTCGCCCAGGGCGTGTTCGTGATGCTGGGCGGCATGTTCGCGCATACGCTGCTCACCCGCCTGGGCTTGCCGATGCTCGCGGCGGCGGTGATCAGCATCGTGCTGGTGGCCATGGTCGGGGTGCTGGTGCAGGTGCTGGTGATCAATCCGATGTGGCAAAGGAAGGCGCCGCTGTTCGCCATCATCCTGGCGACGCTCGCGGTGCAGTTGCTCATCGAGCAGATCGTCATCCTCACTCTGGGTGATCAGCCGCGCACCTATCCGGAGTTCACCCTCGGTGGACCGCTGAAGCTCGGTCCGATCGCCATTGGCTACCAGCTGTTCTGGATCCTGGGCTGTGGAGCCGTGATGGTCGTGGCGCTGCAACTCTTCTTCAATCGCACGCGGGTCGGCCGGGCGCTGCGTGCGTGCTCGCAGAACCGGGAGGCCGCTGCGTTGCTCGGCATACCGGTTGCCTCAATGCTGATGCTGTCCTTTGCGCTTAGTGCCGCGCTCGGTGCGGCGGCCGGCATCCTCATCACGCCGACGCAGTACACGGCCTATAGCGTCGACGGTCCGTTCGGCATCAACGGCTTCATTGCCGCGATCATCGGCGGCTTCGGCAGCGCACCGGCGGCGCTGGTCGGCGGCACCTTGCTGGGCGTGGTCCAAGCCGGTGCCATCGTGTTCTTCGGCGCCGGCTACAAGAACGTTGTCGCATTGACGATTCTCCTGATCGTGCTGCTGTTCTTCCCCAACGGCCTGTTCGGGGGATGGGGAAAGCGAGTCTGAGGGAAAAACGTGATGCACGCGCTCATCGTCTACGCGCACCCGGAGCCCACCTCGTTTACGGCGGCGTTGAAGAACACCGCCGTCGAGGCGCTGCGCGGCGCCGGCCACAGCGTCGAAGTCTCCGATCTCTACGCGGAAGGTTTCAACCCGGTGGCGGGCCGGCACGACTTCGTCGAGGCCTTTGACCCGAACCGTTTCAATTATCAAGCCGAGCAGGGCCACGCGCATGCGAGCCACGGCTTCGCACCGGACATTGCCCGTGAGCAGCAACGCTTTCTGAAGGCCGACCTGGTGATCTGGGTCTATCCGATCTGGTGGGGGGGCGTGCCTGCAATCCTCAAGGGATGGTTCGATCGCGTGCTCGCCTATGGCTTCGCGTACAGCGATGGGCGACGCTATGACACCGGCTTCTTTCCGGACAAGCGCGGGATCCTGTGTTTGACGACCGGCGGCACGCAGCAGCGGTTCTCGCCCACCGGTGTCTACGGAAGTATCGACCAGGTCCTGTGGCCGGTGCAGCGCCTCATGCTCGAATATCTGGCGATCCAGGCGCTGGAGCCGTTCGTGGCCTACGGCACGCCGCGCGTCGATCAGCAAACCCGCGAAGGCTTTTTGCAGGCGTGGCGGGCACGGGTGTTGGACATTGCCAAGGATGCACGCCTCGCGGCGGAATGACATCACCCGCGGCCATCCTTCGAGACGCTTGGTCCCCAGTGGGGACCAAGCTCCTCAGGATGAGGGCCGGTATGTTCTGCTTGGTCCTTCAGGCGTTTTCCGCAACCTCAGCCCTCATCCTGGATGAGGGCGCTTATGTTTTGGTTAATTTCTTTAGGCGTTTCTGCAACCTGAGCCCTCATCCTGGAGACCTTTGCGCGGGGACGAGGTCTGAGTGATTTCGATAGCGGCATAACGCGATCAGGCTCTAGGAGAGCGATTGTGGTGGTCTGCAAAGGCGCATTGCGGCCTCTTGGCCGCGCGACGGGCACACTTATCCCGTG
>JAFAXD010000459.1 GCA_019241285.1 Xanthobacteraceae bacterium
GGTGGCTATCAGCCACTCGATGGCGGCACGGTGCGCTTCTTGGGGCAGCCGATCGAAACGCTCCTACCCGACGAGATTGCGCGACGCGGCATCGGCCGCACGTTCCAGAACCTGCAACTGTTCGACAACATGACGGTGCTGGAAAACGTCATGTGCGGCCGCCATCGGCTGATGGCGGCAGGCCTCATGCAGATCTCGGCGCGGCTGCCAGCGGTGCCGCGCGAGGAGCGCGCGGCCGCGCAGCGCGCCCGTGCGGCCCTGGCATTCGTTGGCCTCAACGGCGCCGAAGATCTGCGTCCGGGCGTATTGCCGTTCGGCCACCAGCGGCTCGTCGAGGTCGCCCGCGCGCTCGCGCTTGAGCCCACGCTGTTGCTGATGGACGAGCCCGCCTCCGGATTGAACGACAGCGAGACCGAACGCTTGGCGGAACTGGTACTGCACATTTGCGCGCTCGGCACGACCGTGCTGATCGTCGAGCACGACATGCGCCTCGTCATGGGGCTCGCCGACAAAGTGGTCGTCATGCACCACGGGGTGAAGATCGCCGATGGTCCTGTGGACCAAGTGCGCGCCGACCCGCAGGTGATCGCCGCTTATCTCGGTCACGAGCCGCATATGGATGGCCACGAGCATGCTGCTGGAGCTTGACCGAATCACCAGCGGCTACGGCCGCTTGCCGGTGCTGCGCGACGTGTCGCTCACCGTCGGCGCCGGTGAGATCGTCGCGCTGATCGGGGCCAATGGCGCCGGCAAGAGCACGCTCCTCAACACCATCATGGGGCTGGTGTCGCTCACGGCGGGGGACGTTCGCTTTGATGGCCGCTCGGTCGCGCGACTGCCGACCGCTGCCGTCGTGCGCGCTGGGATTGCGCAGGTGCCCGAGCGGCGCCAACTGTTCGGCGCCATGACCGTTGAAGAGAACCTGCGGCTTGGCGGCTACGTGTCTGCCGATCGCGCCGCCGTGGCCGAGACCATGGCGCAGCAGTTCCAACAATTCGCAATCCTGCAGGAGCGACGGCGGCAATTGGCGCAGACGCTGAGCGGCGGCGAGCAGCAAATGCTGGCGATCGCACGGGCTATGATGTCGAGCCCGCGCTTGTTGCTGCTCGATGAGCCCTCGCTCGGGCTCGCGCCGCTCATGGTCGAGCGCATCATGACGCAGATCGTGGCGCTGCGTGAAGCGGGCGGCACTGTGCTGGTGGTCGAGCAGAACGCGCGCGCCGCGCTTGATGTTGCTGACCGTGGCTATGTGCTGGAGAACGGCCGGGTCACGCTCGCCGGCGCGGCCGCGGAACTGCTCGGCAATCCGGCGGTGCAGGATGCCTATCTGGGCGGCCAAGGCGGCAGTGCGCGCGCGATCGAGCAGCGCATCCGCGCCAAGCGGCGCGCCATCTTGGGGCGATAGCTCGAGTTTACTCGCTGCCGAGTTCCTTGGCGATCGCGGTGATCACGCGCGTATCGGTCGGCTCAACCGCGCTCGGAAACGCCGCCGCGATGTGGCCGTCGCGGCCGACCAGATATTTGTGGAAGTTCCATTGCGGCGTCGCATTGGGCAACTCACCGGCGGCCCATTTGTAGAATGGGTGTGCGTTCGCGCCCTTCACATCGGCTTTGGCGGTGATCGGGAACGTCACGCCGTATTGATGGTGTGCGGTCTCGTCGATCTCGGCAGCACCGCCCGGTTCCTGGCCGCCGAAATCATTCGACGGCACGCCGACCAGCAACAACCCGCGATCCTTGAAGCGTGTCCAGACGTCCTGCAGCCCGGCATATTGTGGCGTGTATCCGCACAGCGAAGCGGTGTTCACCACCAGGATCGGCTTGCCGGCGTAATCGGCGAGCCGGATGCTGCCACCGTCGAGGGCCGGGAAGCTGAACGCAAAAGCCGTGAGTTTGCTCATCGCGGGAGCCTGGGCGAGTGCGGGTCTTGCGGTTAGCCCGGCGAGGAGACCAAGAACACTGCGGCGGTCGGTGACCATGACGTCATCCTACTTGGCTTCTCGAACCTCCGCCAGCGTTGTGCGTGTTCAATTCACGGCGTACCCGAACCAATCCTTCGCCAGCACGACCTGGCCCTTGGCCGCGTCCCATTTGTAGATGCGGTAGGACTGGCGCAAGCGATAGTGATTGTCTTTGGTCCACTCGATCGGACCGCCACGCAGGCCTTTAACGTCGATCTTGAGGTTTTCCAACGCCGTCGTAACGGCCGCGGCCGTCGCTGGCGGACTGGTTTGCTTCAACGCCGCTTCGATCACGAGGCCACCAATCCAGCCTTCGGTCATCTGACTCGCCGGGTATTCGCTCTTTGCCTGCGCGACCGCGGCCGCAATCTCCTTCTGAATCGGCAGGCCGTCCTGGAACAACGCATTGGCACCAATCACGTAGAGCTCCGGATCCTTGCGTCGCTTGAGCTCGTCTTCGGCTTCCTGGTGCGCCCAGGTGAGAAAGCTTCCCTGCCACCCCAGACCACGCAATGCTTCATAGGTACGTAATTGCGTCACCCACGGCGCCCAGGCGTAGACCCAGTTCGGTTTTGCGGCTTTCAGTTTGCTGGCGAACGGCGCGTAGTCTGTCGTTGCCGGCGGGATGATCTCCTTGTCCACGACGGTCATGCCGAGCGTGCTCGCTTGGCCCTCGGCGAAATCGACTTCCGCGCGCGAAATCGGGATGGTCATGCCGGCAAGGCCGAGGCGCACCCGATCCTTCGCGGTGTCCTTGATGAACGAGAGCGCGGCGCTGCTGTCGAGGTTGGAGGCAAACGCGCTGGTGCAGAATTGTCCCAACTCGGCCGGCGGATAGACTTCCTTGGGACAGACCGCGCCGACGAACATGAGTGGCACGTCAGCGCGCTTCGCCTCGGCGATCACCGGCGGGTAGGTCGAGGACAAACTCGAGTCGATCAGGAGAATCGCATTCTCCTCGACCAACTGGCGGGCATTCGCAGCAGCCTTCTGCGGATCGGCCTGGTCGTCAAGGATGCGGAGCTTGACCGGCTTGCCGTTGACGCCGCCGGCCGCATTGACGCGGTCGATGTAGATCCGCAGCCCTTCGACCGGGGGGGCGGTGGTCGAGGCCGAGGGCCCGGTCAGCGCTCCGGTGAGGCCGATGACGTAGGCGTCTTGCGCTTTGGCTGCAGTGGCAAGCGCAGCCATAACGGCCAGACCCACCACACTCGTGAGTATTCGCATCGTCCTCGCAGTCATATCCGGCAAGCCCCCGCGCCTTATGGCACAGCCTGACTGACGCGAGGGAGGATCACCGGGACATCCCGGCTATGACAACGGAGGGCTTGCGACGAAGCCTAGGCAGCGCGCCGCTTGTGTTGGCCGTCGAACGCAGGGGCGACTTCGCGCATGAAGCGATCCATTTCTTCCTTGACCTGCGCGTGCGGCTTGAGGCCGACGTTGAAATAAAGGATCACCTCGGAGAAGCCGGCCGCCTCGACTTTCTTCAGCGTGTCGGTGATGCCAGCCGTCGTGCCGATCAGCACCGAGTTTTCGGTGAGGTCCTGCGGCTTCACCTTGCTCAGCTTCTCGACCATGTCGACGAAATAGCGGTAGCTCGGCGGTGCCGTTTTGGGGTCGCCGGGCAGGGCGGGGATCACGCACTCTTTGTAGTAGCGGATCTGGCGCGCGCGCTGCGCGGCTTCCTGCTCGGGCGTGTCGGCGAAGTGCGTGAAGTAGCTGCACATCAAGCGGCCGGGCTTTTTGCCATGCTTGGCGCACGTCTCGTTGTAGAGGTCAGCCACCTGCTTGAGCCCGCCGAAGCTCATCGACGCTGCGAATGGGGCAACGATCAGGCCGCAGCCAAGCCGCGCCGCAAGCTCGATCGAGGGCTTGGAGAACGAGCCCACATAGGTCGGCAGCGGCTTTTGTACCGGCTTCGGTGTGATGCGGACGTCCTTGAACTGGTAGTGCTTACCTTCATGCGAGATGCGCTCATCGCCTTCGGCCAACCACAGCCTCCGGATGACTTCCATCCCTTCTTCGAAGATGCCCTGGTTGTCGTCGAAGTCGACGTGGAACGGCTCATACTCGCGGCGGTCATAACCACGCCCGGCGGCAAAATCGACGCGGCCGTTGCTGAGCAGATCGAGCGTCGCCCATTGTTCGGCCACGCGGATCGGATGATGCAGGGGCGTCACGGTTACGGCCGGTGCGAGACGGATGCGGCTCGTGCGCGCCGCGATATAGGAGAGCACCAGGTCGGGGCAGGAGAGGACGCCGAGCGAGTTGAAGTGATGCTCGCCGATCCAGGCGGAATGCATGCCGAGGTGTTCCGCGTAGAGCGCCTCGTCAGTGATGTTTGAAACGAAGGTGTTGGCCGAACGCGTGTTGTTCTCGTAGCGATTATCGCTGAGCGTGAAATAACCAAAGTCCATCGTGTCCTCCCTGGAAGCGAGCCTTGCGTACTCTGCTGCCGGTCAGCTTAATTGCAAAAGCAACTGTTGTAAATGCAATTTTTTTGCGATATTGCCATGCCCATGTCCGACCATCCCCAGCGCCTCGATCTCGACCAGTACCTCCCGTATCTGATCAACCGGGTCGGCTCGGTCATGGCGCTGCGTTTCGGCGAGGATGTGCTCGCGCCGGTCGGCTTGAGCATTGCGATGTGGCGCGTGCTGGTCGCGCTTTCGAGCACCGGCGAGCAGCGGCACACCGACCTCGCCGACCTGACCAGCATCGAGGTGTCGACCCTCTCGCGCATCGTGACCCGCCTGGTCCGCATGGGCTTGGTGGCGCGAGCGCCGTCCAAAACGAGCGGCCGCGAAGTCGTGGTTGCGCTCAGCGCCCGTGGCCGCGACTTGGTCAACCGGTTGATCCCATTCGGCTTGCAGTACGAGACGATCGCGAGCTCGGGCCTGAGCGAGCAGGAAGTCGCAACGCTTCGGGGCCTTCTGCGCCGGATCTATGCCAACCTGGTCGAAGCCGAGCCGCTGGTCATGGAGCCGGCCGGCAAAGCGCCGGCTCGCGTCAGCGCCCGCGCGCCTTTGGGCCTGCCAGAGCGCTGATCGCAAGCCCGACATATTCGGCAGAGATGCGCTCCAGCGAGGTGCTCTCCTTGCCGTACCAGGCGGAGACTGCGTTGAGCATGCCCAGGAGCGCCAAGGTGGCGAGCCGCGGGTCGACGTCAGGACGAAATTCGCCGCGCCGGACCCCGTCTTTGATCACGGCAGCAATCACGCGCTCGATGCCGCGCGACCATTTGGCGATGCGTCGCCGGCTTGCGTGGGGCAGATATTGGCGCTCGTTGAGAAAGACGCGGACATAGTCGGCGGTGTCGAGCAGCGGCATCAGGTGCGCCCGCACCAGGGCAGCGATCTTCTCGGCTGCGCTGCCGGTGCCTGATGCAATCGCCCGGGCGCGCTCGTGAAAATCCTCGACCCCCTGCATGCAGACGAGCTCGAGCGCGACCTCCTTGGATGGGAAATAATAGTAGAGGCTCGCCTGACGGATCCCCAACAAGTCGGCGATCTGTTGGGTGGTGGCGCCGTGGTAGCCGTGCTGCGCGAACACGCGCGCGGCGGCATCGAGGATTTCGCCGGACCGCCGGTGCCTGCCGGCGCCCTTGCGCCGCACAGGCGCTTTATTTGTTTGTTGCGTGGCGGCTCGGTCCGGCATCGATCGCGCTACGCGACTTGCGGAAAGACCAGCGATTTGATCACCACCGGCACCGCACCAGAGCCCTCCAGCATGGCGCCGATATCGATGTAGTCGAACTCCTTGAGCTCAAGTCCGTCGATCGAGACGACCGGGTTCGTGACCATGGTCTCCTCGCGCAGGTGAATCCCGAGTAGTCCACCCACATCGCCGTCGCCCGCGAGGATGATCGGCTTGTCCTGTCCCAGTGTCGGGCCAAGTCCATCAGCAACGCCGCGACAGAACGCGTCGAGGCGCGCGAAGCTGGCCGAGCCGGACCAGGACACGAACAACGCGACGGTATCGGTGAGCTCGAGGCGGGCAAGCTCATCAGCAATTGCTGACGCAATGTTGGCCGTATCGATCTCGTCGCCGAAACTGAAAGCCGGAGTCACGACCGGAATGTTGCGCAGCGGCAGCGTGCTGGGCGGTGAGACAAAAATCGTATTGCCTGAAACCTGGGTCGCGTACTGGGCAGCGCCGATGACGGTCGCCCGGATATGCTCAACCGGTGCCTCGAGGGGCGCGCCAAATTGGCCGACGCGGGCGCGGATCTCGCGCGCCAATGCGACGCCAAGATCACCAAAACGCGTCGCTTCGCGGTTATAGATGTATTCCGAGACACCGCCGGAAAACATGATCGTTCCGATCTCGCCCTGCCATCCAAGCGGTTTGGTGCGCAGGAGCGAATGGCCGTCCACAACAGGTGAACCCCCGCGCATGGTATCGAACAGGCAATCCGCCATGTATTTGGTCAACTGTTCCGCCGCGGGCTGATCCAGTTTAGTCCCAAGTTCGATTTTCAATCCGAGCGCAGCCGCGAATCGCTGCCCGGCCGGCTCGGCACGCGTGACCGTCCCGTCCTCGGCAAAACAAATCAGCCGGGCACCGACGTCGATTGCTGTGGCGGCCGCAACCCGGCCGTCGACGCACACCGCAATCTTGGACGTGCCGCCGCCGACGTCGACATTCATCACCGCGTTGCCATCGCGGATCGAGCGCGCGACCGCGCCCGAGCCATGCGCCGCCAGCACCGTCTCAAGACTGTCGCCGGCGCTCACTGCAACGAGCTTGCCGGCCTCGCGTGCAAACACATCGCCGATCCGGCGCGCATTGCTGCGCGCGACCGCAACGCCGGTGAGGATCAGCGCGCCGGTATCGATCTCCTCCGGCGTGATCATCGCGTCCTTGTAGGCATGTGCGATGAAGGCGCCGAGCGCCTCGGCGTCGATCGTGTTCGTATCCGTATAGGGCGTGAGCAGGATATCCGAGTTGTAGAAGACCTCGCGCTCGCTCACGACATAGCGGGCGTCCAGCCGTTCCATCACAATGCGGGAGAATACCAAGTGCGAGGTCGAGGAGCCGATGTCGACGCCGACGCTGATCAGGCGAATCTCATCCTCGCCTTCCAGCGAGCGCCCCGCGTTGGAGAAGAAAATGCGGCCGCCGGAATCGTCGAAGGCAGCGCTCATTCCTTCGGCAGCTCGCCGGTATAGTCCTTCTCGTAGAACTGCGGGCGCATGCGGTTTTCGGCGCCGTTTGTTTTCAGCATGCGCACGTATTCTTTGGCGACGTACCGGTCCTCCATCCAGTATGGGATGGCGGTGCCGCCTTCGGTGATGTCCATCGCGGTGTAGTCGGTGTGCTGCTCGCCGGGAGGGCCGGGCTCGCGGCCGGGCGAGTTCGGCCCGAACCACGCGGTCAGGCGCAGCGGATCCTGCGAGACGCCAAAGTGCTGGTGGAACCAACGCGCGCCACCCGGCGCCGCCGACACCATGCCGACCGGCTCGTAATCGACGCGCTTGATCAGGTGCTCCTTGCCGTCCTGCCAGGGCGTCGTCCCGGCCTGTTCCGGCCAGGTGTAGGTGTAACCCTTGCCCTTCAGGCAAATGAGCACCGCCGCCGACGTGTGCGCGTGCGCCTTGGAATAACGGCCGTTCTCGTGTTGGGCGATCCAAAGATAGAACGTATTGCCGGTCATGAACGGCTCGACCCGGCGATAGCCCGGCGAGCGGCGGTTATCGAGCGGCAGATCGCAATTGGCGATGTCGGGAATGAAGTTGGTGCGACGCATGGCAAGCCCGCGCACCGGGTCGGGCTCGATATTGTCCTTGTATTTGTAGAAGTCGTCGGCGCCGGAGAAGCGGTCGCGGAACTGGTAAGGGCAGTCGAAGATCGCGCCGATATTGTTGATCAGGTTCATCAAGTTCGGCGCTGTTGTACCGCAGAGGAGTAGCGCCGGCGCGGAGCTCGCATTGACGATGCGGTGATGCGCATTGACCGGAATCGAGAACAGCGAGCCGCGCTGCCACTCGAACTGATGCCGCTTGGAGTCGCCGTCAAGCCAAACCTCGGTCGAGCCGCGGCCCTCGACCACGTAGATGATCTCCTCATAGAGATGCTTCTCGGCGTTCAGCGCGCCCGCCCCCGGCACCTCCACCACGTAGCAGCCCCATTTGCCTTCGGTGCCGTAAAGCTGGATGTAGGTGCCGCGCCCGCCGAGCCGCCGCCACGGCGCGAGCGGCAGGTCCTGTACCCGGCGCACGCCGATATCGCGGAAGACCGGGATGCCTTCGGATTCCATGAACAAATCGTACGGGGTCTTCGGGCGGCCGAATTTGCCGAAGCCCGCACGGCGGCCGGCCGTCGGCTCGTGCCAGTGAGTTTGACCCGGAATGTCGTGCATGGCCGAACCTATGCTCGCAGAGCAATCAGCATGTCTTCGATGTAGTCCTCGTCGCCGCCGGCGACCAGCATGATGGAATGCGGCCGCAGCTGTCCGAGAGTCTTCGACAACTCTTCATCCGTGGCTGCCGCCGTTCCTAACACGAGCCCCGTCGTCATCACGCGGTGTGCGTTGCACGCTTCGCCGATCAGCGACCCCACCTTGGCATCCTGGCCCGCGGTCGCGATCATGACGATCAGGTCCGCACCCGCGATCTCATCGAGCAAATTCTTGGTGCGGCCAGCGAGATCGCTCAGCCAACCGGCCATCGAGAAATTCTCGCTCCGCGCCGGCGCAGCCGCAAAGGCTGATGCGGTGAGAAAGCTCGCACGGCTCCACGGCAGCTTGGCGAGTCGTTTGACCACGGGCTCGCTTAGAGCATCGAGCGCGATCACCTTGACGGTGCGCGGCTGTGAGTTCGGCGCCTCGACGCGGTAGCGCGCCTCGGCGCGCGTCGTCATGCGGGCGCTTTCGCTCTGCATGCGGTCAGACCGAGACGTGCGCCACGTCGGGCTGCACCATGAGGGCCTGCTTGGCCGCATCCTTGAACGGCTGATCGGGCGGCAGCACCATCGCGGCCGAGCGCACGCGCTGATGCGCGGGATCGACCCCGGGCGGGGTGGTTCCTTTGTCGACCAGCGCCTTGGCGGCGCGCAGCAACCGATGCCGCGCCATGATGATGCCGTTGTCAGTCGAGACCAGGTTCTCCTTGGCGCGATCGACGATTGGCCCCATGCTCTCCTGCAGGGAGGCATCCTGCATGGCGATGCCTTCGACCCCGCTGAAGGTCTTGCCGGCCTTCTGGGCGGCGCGATCGATCAGGTAATCGTTGTCCTTGTTGGCGGTCGGGCGGAACGTGCCCGGCACGTACTGGACGTGGATGCCCTTGCCGTCC
>JAFAXD010000520.1 GCA_019241285.1 Xanthobacteraceae bacterium
GGGTCATCTATGGCACGGACGTCATGTATGGCCTAGCCGGCGCTCGGATGCAGCGCCGAGACTGGGCAACGCCCAGTCTCGAAGCCAAATTCGGGGTGAAACCGCGCGAGGCTCAATAAGGTCGTGAGGTCGCCCCGGATTTCGGGGCCCCGCGCCAGCGCGGGGCGCCCCTGCATCTGGCGACAGGCTGACATCTATGCCTCTGCGGGTGGACGTCGATGCAAACGTGCATCGAAAAATGTGTCATCTATGGCGGAAACGTCATCTATGTGGACGAACGGCTTTCCTGTCGGATCCGCAAAGTCGCTGCTAGTTTAATGCGCCGCATCGTGCCCTAGAGGAGGACCCTGTCGTGAGAGCAATAGCGGTTGTGTTGGCGATCACTGGAGCGCTGGCGGTATCTGGAAGTGCGGCAGCGTCGCAGGCCGAACAACATAAGTGCAACCCGACCGGCGGACGCTATCCTGGGTACACGGGACCGTACGCCTACGCGGCCTATTATTATGGTTACCCTCCGGATTGCGGAGGCATCAGCTTTTATCTTGCACCGACATTTTACGGGTACGGCTACCCCCAGTACCGGGTGCCGGCGCAGCATAAGCGCAGCATGAAGGGCGTTGCCTGGTAACACCCGATAGCCGAATGCGGTCGTTTTAGATCTCAGGCCTCGATCACCTCGCCCAGCAGCGCAAGCGCGTGAGCCGAGAACGCGCGCATGTTGGAGTCGCGATCAGCGCTGCCGGTCCGCAGCGTGTGTGTTCGGTTCGCGGGGCCCGCCACGGCGAAGCAGGAATGTCCGGCAGGATCGCCATAGCGGTTGCCGGCTGGCCCGGCTGCGCCGGCTTCGGCTAGCCCCCACGTCGCCCCGAGCCGCTCGCGCATGCGGTTCGCGAGCAGGGCCGCATAGGGCTCGGTCGCGGCACGCATTCCAGCCATTTCCGCGGAACTGATGCCGAGCAGCGCGGCGCGCGCCGCCGCCGTATAGACAACCGCGCCTCCCAGGAAGTAAGCGGACGCCCCGGGGATCGCGAGAAGTGCCGCCGCAATCAAGCCGCCGCTCGAACCTTCCGCGACTGCAATTGTCTCACGCCGCGCGATCAGGCGTTCGGCGATCCGTCTGGCAATCGGTAGCAGTGTATCCATGCGTCCCCTCACTGCGGCTGTCAGCGCCGGTCATTATCATATTGCAAAGTCTACGTGGGTCGCCAAACTGACCTCGCGGATGCCCTGGATCATTCCCACGTCATTCAGCGGCCGATATCGCGATCGCAGCCTTAAGATGCACCGAAGGATCAATATCAATCTGCTGCTCGGTCTGGCCTGCGCCATCATCCTCGCGCACCCGGCAGGGTCCCTTGCCGCCGACGAAGAAACTGCGCCGCCGGCACAGAACGCGGGCATTCATCAACCTGAACCTGAGGCTTCGCCCCTGCCACCGGCAAACTTCTGCCAGGCCTTGGCATCGGCGGCTGCAGCAAACGAGCTGCCGGTTCATTTTTTTACGCGGCTGATCTGGCAGGAGAGCCGGTTCAATCCCAATTCGGTGAGCCGCGCCGGGGCGCAAGGGATTGCGCAATTCATGCCGGGAACCGCACGCCTGAATCGCCTCGAAGATCCTTTCAACCCGCACCAGGCGATTGTCAAATCTGCCCAGCTGCTGCGCGAACTGAACCGGCAGTTCGGCAACCTCGGCCTTGCCGCAGCTGCCTACAACGCCGGCCCGGGGCGCGTTCGCGACTGGCTCGCGGCGCACCGGGTGCTTCCTGCTGAAACGATCGCTTACGTCCGTCTGGTGACAGGTCGCACGATTGAAGAATGGACAAGCGGGCAAAGCGTCTCTTTGAACCCTCCCGCCGCCAAGGACCTCCCTTGCGAGCTAGGCCTGGAGGGTCCCAATCCGGCTGAGCAACCGGCAATCCGCAAGCCTTGGGGTGTCGAAGTCGTCGGCGGACCCACGAGTGCCAAGGCGCTTGATCGTTACCGCGAATGGCTGCCGAAGTATGCGAGCATCATCGGTCATCGTGAACCGAAGCTGGTGATCGTCGGCGTTGTTGGTCAAATGGGCGCCGTTCACGTTCGCGTCGGCACGGACACCCGTGGTGAGGCCGACAAAGTATGCGCTCAGTTGCATGCCGCCGGCGCGTACTGTGAGGTCTGGCGTGATTGAACGCGCCGGACGAGACTTGCTGTTCGTATCATGTACCCGGCGCCGCGCGGAGGAGACGGACCTGTTTGCGTCGCTGCAGAAGCTCGGCATCGAGGATGCTTGGTTTTTCGAAGGCAATGCGAATGGCCTGCCCGGTTGCTACAACACCGTGCTCGATGAGTGTGCCGGCACCGACGTGATTGTTGTGTTCGCCCACGATGACGTGACGATCGGTGACGCGTTCCTGCGCGAAAAGCTGGCCCACGCCTTCGACACGCAGGGCTATGGCATCGCCGGTGTCGCCGGCAGTTCGCAGTTCAACACCAGTCCGGATGATCCCCTCACCAAATGGTGCCAGCCGCCTGACAGCACGTGGTCGGGCGCGGTGGAGCACGATCTCCCCGGGGGGCTGAAGTACATGACCAGTTACGGGCCGACACCCCGCCGTTGTGTCGTCCTCGATGGATTGTTTCTGGCCGTGGATATCAAGCAGATCGGCGCCCTGCGCTTCGATGAGCAATTCGCCTTCGATTTTTATGACGTGGACTTCTGCTTGCGGGCTCATTGCGCCGGCGTCGCGCTTGGTACGATCGGCATCTACATCAATCACAG
>JAFAXD010000582.1 GCA_019241285.1 Xanthobacteraceae bacterium
ACGATGTACGATTTCTTCTGGAGCTACGTTTGGCCGGTCGTCATCATCGTGGCGCAGAGCGTGCTCATGCTCGTCGTGCTGCTGGTTGCGATCGCCTATGTGCTGCTCGCTGACCGCAAGATCTGGGCCGCCGTACAGATTCGGCGCGGGCCCAACGTGGTCGGCCCGTGGGGGCTGCTGCAATCGTTCGCCGACCTGCTCAAGTTCGTGTTCAAGGAACCGACGATCCCGGCCGGCGCCAATAAGGGCGTGTTTCTGCTCGCGCCGCTGGTGACCTGCGTACTCGCACTTGCCGCCTGGGCCGTCATTCCAGTCAACGCCGATTGGATGATCGCCGACATCAACGTCGGCATCCTCTACATCTTCGCCATCTCGTCGCTCATGGTCTACGGCGTGATCATGGCGGGTTGGGCCTCGAACTCGAAATATCCGTTCCTGTCGGCGCTGCGCTCGGCCGCCCAGATGGTGTCCTACGAGGTCTCCATCGGCTTTGTGTTCGTGACCGTGCTGCTGTGCGTCGGCTCACTCAATCTGTCGGACATCGTCACCGCTCAGGCGGACCGGGGGCTGGCGACCGCGCTCGGCATTCCCTGGTTCTCGCTACTCAATTGGTATTGGCTGCCGCTGTTTCCGATGTTCATCGTGTTCTTCATCTCGGCACTGGCTGAGACGAACCGGCCGCCCTTCGATCTGGTCGAGGCGGAGTCTGAACTCGTGGCCGGCTTCATGGTCGAATACGGCTCGACGCCTTACATGATGTTCATGCTGGGCGAGTATGTGGCGATCGCCACCATGTGCGCCATGACCACGATCCTGTTCCTGGGCGGCTGGCTGCCGCCGCTGGCAGTCCCGCCGTTCACCTGGGTGCCCGGCATCATCTGGTTCGTGCTCAAGGCCGGCTTCGTGTTCTTCATGTTCGCGCTGGTGAAGGCCTTTGTTCCGCGCTACCGCTACGACCAGCTGATGCGGCTTGGCTGGAAAGTGTTCCTGCCGCTGTCCCTGGCGATGATCGTGATCGTGGCAGCGGTGCTGCAATTTGGCGGGCTCGCCCCGAAATGAGCCCGGAAACGAGGACGTCATGAGGATCGATCGCGCCGCGCGCGCGCTGCTGCTGCAGGAATTCGTGTCGGCGGTGATCCTGTCGATGCGCTATTTCTTCAAGCCGAAGGCGACTATCAACTATCCGTTTGAGAAGAACCCCATCTCGCCGCGCTTTCGGGGCGAGCACGCGTTGCGCCGCTATCCCAACGGGGAAGAGCGCTGTATCGCCTGCAAGCTGTGCGAGGCGATCTGCCCGGCGCAGGCGATCACCATCGAGGCCGGTCCGCGCCGCAATGACGGCACTCGCCGCACGACCCGCTACGACATCGATATGGTGAAGTGCATCTACTGCGGCATGTGTCAGGAAGCCTGCCCGGTCGATGCCATCGTCGAAGGACCGAACTTCGAGTTTGCGACCGAAACGCGCGAGGAGCTCTACTACGACAAGGAGCGGCTGCTGGCTAACGGCGATCGTTGGGAGCGCGCGATCGCGCGCAACATCGCTCTCGACGCGCCCTACCGGTGAGCCAGCGATGATCTTCCCGGCGCTGTTCTTCTATCTCTTTGCAGCCGTCTGCGTCGCCTCGGCGTTCATGGTGATTGCGTCGAGGAACCCGGTGCATTCGGTGCTGTTCCTGATCCTCGCCTTCGTCAATGCGGCGGCGTTGTTCGTGATCGCGGGGGCCGAGTTCCTGGCCATGATCCTGATCGTGGTCTATGTCGGCGCCGTCGCCGTGCTGTTCCTGTTCGTGGTGATGATGCTCGACGTCGACTTCGTCGAGCTGCGCCAGGGCTTTCTCACCTATCTGCCGTTCGCTGCGGTTCTCGGATTTGTGTTCCTGGTCGAGCTGATCTCGGTCGGGGTGGTGTGGATTGTCAGCCCGACGGGCCCCAAGGCCCTGTCAAGCCCGATTGCGGCCAACATCACCAATACGCAGGCGCTCGGCCTCGTGCTCTACACCCGTTACGTCTACTACTTCGAGGTCGCCGGACTGGTGCTGCTGGTGGCGATGATCGGGGCGATCGTGCTCACGCTGCGCCATAAGGTGAACGTCAAACGCCAGAGCATCGCGGCGCAGAACGCGCGCACCAAGGCGGCCGCAATCGAGATCAGGCAGGTACGGCCGGGGCAGGGGATCTGACGTGACCATCGGGCTTGGGCACTATCTCACCGTCGCCGCGATCCTGTTCACGCTCGGGATCGTCGGCATCTTCATCAACCGCAAGAACGTGATCATCATCCTGATGTCGATCGAGCTGATCCTGCTCGCCGTCAACATCAACTTTGTCGCGTTCTCGGCATTCCTCGGCGATCTCGTCGGCCAGGTGTTTGCGCTGGTCGTGCTGACGGTGGCGGCGGCCGAAGCCGCCATTGGTCTCGCCATCCTGGTGGTGTTCTTCCGCAACCGCGGCTCCATCGCGGTCGAAGACATCAACCTTATGAAAGGCTGACGATGTACCTCGCCATCGTGTTCCTGCCCTTGCTGGGCTGCATCCTGGCAGGTGCCATCGCCATCGCCGGGGCCCGCGCGCGCTTCCCGGGTGGTGAGACCCCGCACGGCGCCGAGGACCATGCGCACGACCTCGGGCCGCACGCACCCGAGCCGTTGCCAACTGGCGACATGGGGGTAATTCATCATCCGACGCATGAAGAGCATCCGCAGGAACCCGCCGCTGCAGGGTCGCGCTCGGCCGAAGTCATAACCACCGCATTGCTCTTCATCTCGATGGTGTTTTCGTGGATCGCGTTCGTCCAGGTGGGCTTCGGCCACCAGGATGCGCACGTACCGATCACGAGCTTCATCACGTCCGGCGACCTCAAAGTCGAATGGGCGCTGCACGTCGATACGCTCACCGCCGTGATGCTGGTCGTGGTGACGACCGTGTCCGCGTTGGTGCACCTCTATTCGATCGGGTACATGAGCGACGATCCGTACCCGCCGCGCTTCTTCTCCTACCTGTCGCTCTTCACCTTCGCCATGCTGATGCTGGTGACGGCCGACAACCTCGTCCAGATGTTCTTCGGCTGGGAAGGGGTCGGGCTTGCGAGCTACCTGCTGATCGGTTTCTGGTATTACAAGCCGGAGGCGAATGCCGCCGCCATCAAGGCGTTCGTCGTCAACCGTGTAGGCGATTTCGGCTTTGCGCTTGGCATTTTCGCCGTCTTCCTGATGACGGGCGCGATCGACTTCGAAACGATCTTTGCTCAGGCCCCGAACCTGACCGGCAAGACGATCCATTTCCTGGCCTGGGATGTCGACGCCCTGACGTTGATTTGCCTGTTGTTATTCATGGGCGCCATGGGCAAGTCGGCCCAGATCGGGCTGCACACTTGGTTGCCGGACGCCATGGAAGGGCCGACACCAGTGTCCGCGCTCATCCACGCCGCCACCATGGTGACGGCGGGCGTGTTCATGGTGGCGCGGCTCTCGCCGCTGTTCGACCTCGCCCCGACAGCACAGGCCTTCGTCACCTTCATCGGCGCGACGACGTGTTTCTTCGCCGCCACGATCGGACTGGTGCAAAACGACATCAAGCGTATCGTTGCCTATTCCACCTGCTCCCAGCTCGGCTACATGTTCACCGCGATGGGCGTCGGCGCATACTCCATCGGTATGTTCCACCTGTTCACCCACGCGTTCTTCAAGGCGCTGCTGTTCCTCGGGTGCGGATCGGTGATCGTGGCCATGCACCACGAGCAAGACATCCGCAATATGGGCGGCCTGAAGGACAGGATCCCGTTCACCTACTGGACGATGGTGATCGGATCGCTGGCGCTGACCGGGTTTCCGTTGACCTCGGGCTTCTATTCCAAGGACGCCATTATCGAGGCGGCGTTCGTCGGCACCAACCCGATGGCGTTCTACGGCTATCTCTGCACCACCGCCGCGGCGTTGCTGACCGCGTTTTATTCCTGGCGGCTCCTCTACAAGACCTTTCATGGCCGACCGCATGACGTGGCCCATTACGAGGCCGCGCACGAGAGCCCGCTCACCATGCTGATCCCGCTCGGCGTGCTGGCGGTCGGATGTTTTGCGGCCGGTTACCCGTTTCTGAACTTGTTTGTTGGCAACGGTGTCGAATCCTTCTTCC
>JAFAXD010000622.1 GCA_019241285.1 Xanthobacteraceae bacterium
TCGATGGCGGCCGCGAACTCCGCCGGCCCGGCGAGTTGCATGATCTGGCCTATGGAGGCGATCCGCTCAGGAATCACCGGATCCGCGGCGGCGGCGAGCACGTCGCCAGCAATGCGCCGGCGCAATTCGTCCGGCATGCCGCGCGGACCGAACAACCCATTCATGCCCTCCAACGTAAGGGCCGGATAGCCGGACTCGATCGCAGTCGGCACCTGCGGCATCGCGGGGGCGCGCGTGCGGCTGTTGACGGCCAGGACGCGAACCCGCCCGGTCTGCGTGAACGGCAGCACCACGGCGAGCGACGTCATCAGCACTTGGATCCGCCCTTCGGCGAGATCATTCGGCGCCTGCAGGATGTCGCGATAGGGAATCCGCGCCATCTCAGCGCCTGAACTCACAAGAAAACCAGACAACAGGAAATCGCTCAGCCCCTGCGCCGCGGCGACGTTGAGCTTGCCGGGGCGCGCCCGCGCCAGAGCGGCGAGCTCGCTCAGCGAGCGTGCTTCAAGGCTATCCGTCACCGAGATCGCCAGCACCACCGCGGCAACACTCGCGATCGGCAACAGGTCAAGCCGCGCATCGTAGGGAAGCTTCTCGTGCTCATAGGGATGCACGGTGAACGTCCCGGCGGACGCGAACAGCAGCGTATGATCGTCATTGGCACTGACGAATGCGCCGATGGCGACGAGCCCGTCGCCACCGGGACGGTTGTCGACCACGACCGACTTGCCCCAGCGGGCCGCGAGCCGATCAGCAAACAGCCGCGCGTCGATGTCGGTCGCACTCCCGGCTCCAAACGGCACGATGAATTTGACGGTGCGCTGCGGCCAGGGCTGCGCCGGGGCCTGCGCGCGCGACGGTGATGTCGCTGCAATGAGGCCCGCTACCAGAGCACACGCGAACAGCATCGGGCGATTGATAGGATTCATGATGATTGTCGTGCTCATAATCGCGCGCTCGCCAAGCGTGCGCCCTCAACCAATGAGGCGAGCTTGGCCCAGGCCGTATCGGGGTGGACTTCGTCTCCCGCCGCAGACGTTGCGAACCCGCAATCATTCCCAGCGATCACGTTGTGCTTACCGACTACGCGCGCGAACCGTTCGATGCGCTGCGCCACCAGCTCGGGATGTTCGACCTGATATACACAATGTGACACCACGCCCGGGATCAGGATCTTGCCAGGGGGCAGCTTCACATTCTCCCACACCTGCCATTCGTGCTCATGGCGCGGGTTCGAGGCTTCGATCGAATAGGCCTGAGCGTGGATCTTGAGCATGAGATCGACGTAATGCTTCAGCTCGAGATCGTGCACCCGCGGCCCGACATTGACGCTGTAGCATGTGTGAAACCGCACCCGATCCTCGGGAATACCGCGCAAAGCGTGGTTCAGGATTTCGACCCGCAGCGCGATGAACTTTCGGCATTCGGCGATGCTGAGGGCAGGATCCCGATTGTAGTGGGTGATGAGGCGTGGGTCGTCGATCTGCAGCAGAAAACCGGCATCGACGATGGCACGATATTCCTGGTTCATGGCGTCGGCGAGGGCGAGCAGATATTCTTCCTCGGATTTGTAGTATTCATTCTGAAAGTACATTTCGAGATTGGTCGGAGAGATCGCGGTGATAAACGCTTCTTTAACCGCGGTACCCGCCAGCGCGGCCTTCAGATTCTCAATGTCTGCCCGCACTTCGTCCTGCCCCGTATATTTGATTGGCCCGGTGCACAGCAGCGCTGTCATGCCACGTGGCCGACCACTCGCTGCCGTGCGGGCGGCGAACATGACGCGCATATCTTCGTAGACGTCGGGGAATGCCAGCGAATCGCGGGTCGCGCCGACAGCATGCGCTTGCGGCTTGGTGGTCCGCTCGAGGCCGCCGAAGCGGGCGCGCGCATACATGGCGAAGCTCGACTTGCTGTGCTCCCCATCATCGACAATGTCGAGGCCGAGATCGATTTGCCGCCGCACCACGTCGTGCACCGATGCGCGCACGCGATCCGCAAGCGCTGTCCGGTCATAGGGATCGCCGGCGTCCTTGGCGTGCAACGGGGCCAACAAATCGCGCGGCCGCGGCAGGCTTCCCGAATGGGTCGTGAGAATCCTCTCCGCGCTGCGCAGCATTGTGTCATCCTCCCCATTTTAGCGTCTTGCGAGTTTAGAAGCTTATCGTAGCATGCGGCCAGCAAGGCGGCCTGCCTCGTGCCGCCCAGAAAGGGAGAGGTCGCCATGCCCGCAGCGCAGACAGCCTGTCTTTCGACCAACGGTCCCAACGTGTGTCAGTGCGCGGGCAAGCCGACCCGATTGCTGGTCGCGACCACCAACGGCATCAGTGTACTCGAACGCACGACGGCCAGCGGCGATTGGCAGGTGTCCGATTTATGGCTTCCCGGCAAACACATCAGTGCTCTGCTGATCGAACCCGTCAACGGCGGCTACTTTGCCGGCGTGCACCATGGCGGCGTGTTCTACAGCCCGGACCAAGGTGGATCATGGGAGCGGCGGAGCGACGGTCTCACAATCGAGCACGTCTACTCGCTCGGCAGCGTGCCCGGGCACGCGGGTGTCACCATTTACGCCGGCACTGAGCCGGTATCGCTGTTTCGCAGCCAGAACTACGGCAAGACCTGGACGGAGCTGCCGGCGATCGGCAAAGTGCCCGGCCATGACAAATGGACGTTTCCACCGCCGCCGCACATCGCGCACACCAAGAGCTTCACCTTCGATCCGCGCGATCCCGACGTGTTCTACGCGACGATCGAACAGGGTGCGCTGCTGAAGACCAGCGATGGCGGAGTGAGCTGGCGCGAGTTGGGCAGTTTCTACCGGTCCGACGACCGCTGGTACAAAGACATTCATCGCCTGGTGTTCCGCCCATCCAACCCGGACGAGCTGTTCATGGCGACGGGCATGGGGCTCTACCACAGTCGCGATGCGGGCGAGACCTGGGAGCAGCGCACCGGCCTCGATTTTGACATTGGCTATCCCGACCAGCTGATCCTCGATCCCCACGACGATCGGGTCATGCTGATGTCCGGCGCGCGGCATGATCCGAGCACATGGCGCCAGTCGCACCAGGCGCAGGGGACGGTGCTGCGCACCCGCGACGGCGGGCGCACCTGGGAGCCGGCCAATCGCGGCTTGCCCAAGGACGCGCGCGCCAACATCGAAGCGCTCAACGCGGTGGTTTATCCCGGGGATTATTCGCTGTTCGCCGGCAACACCGACGGCGAGGTGTTCTGCAGCGAGAACGGCGGCGACAGCTGGACGCACATTGCCGGCGGACTGACCCCGATCTCCAAGGGCGGCCACTTCCGCAATCTGCAGGTCGCGACCGCGTAAGGCTCGCGCAATTACTCCGCCGGCACCACGCTCGGCGCGACCGACGCCGTGCCGCCCTGATTGCGCCGTTCGGTTTCGCGCTTGAGCAGCCACAGCACGCCTGAACCGAGCAGCACAGGCAGGCCCATCACGTAGCAAATCTCGCCTGCGCTCCAGCCGCTTTGCAGCAGGACGCCGCCAAGCATCGGGCCGACCATCGCGCCGACGCGCCCGCCGACCCCGTAGGCCCAGCCGACACCCGTTGAACGCAGCGACACCGGATAGGATGTCGCCGCCAACGCCATCAGGCCGGAATTGCTGCCGCCGACGAAGAAGCCGACGACGGCGATCAAGAACGCGACGATCAGGTACGACTGCGTGACCAGCGCGCCGAGCACCCAGACCGCCAGCGCGATAACGATGAACGCCCACGGCAAGACTCGAAAGTAGCCGGTTTTGTCGATCAGCCGCCCGATGATCAGCGTCGCCAGCATGCTGCCGATGTTCCAGGCGACCAACGTTCCGCTCGCCTGTTGCGGCGTAGCACCAAGCTTGGTGAGCAACGTCGGCGCCCAGGATACAAAGAAGATCATGATGAAGAAGCTCAGGAAGAACACCGCCCATAACAGAAGCGTGGATACGGCACGTCCGTCGGTGAAGAGACGCGCGACGGGCACGCCGGGAGCTTTTTCCTCACTGGAGTAGAATTGGGCGTCCGGCTGATTGCCGAGCTCGGGGGCGATTCGAACGGCGATGCGCCGCATCTGCGCCTGATCGGTACCCCGTTCGCTCAAGTAGGACAGCGACTCCGGCAGCAGCATGTAGGCGAGCGCGGCGACGATGAGCGGCACGATCCCACCGACCATGAACAGGATGGTCCAGCCATAGTGCGGGATCAGCCAGATGCCGGTGAAGCCACTCAACATGCCGCCAAGCGGCAGAGCGAGCCAGATACCGGTCGTGACCGTTGCCCGCATGCGCTGCGGCGCGTACTCGCAGCCAAACGCGAGGGCGCTGGGCACCGCGCCCCCCAACCCGACACCCGACAGGGCGCGATAGATCGCAATTTCGGTGAACGTCGTCGAGTAGGCGATCAGCAGAGAGAAAAATCCGAAGATCAGCGTTGCCGCGATCAGCATGTGTTTGCGGCCGATGCGATCCGCCAATGGTCCAAGTACGATCGCGCCGGCGATGACACCCAGCGCCTGCAGCGTGAATATCCAGCCGATCGCGACCGGCTGCAGCTTCAAGGTGGCGAGCATCCCGGGCACAGCCGCCCCGATCATGATCGAGTCGAACCCATCCAGCGTCGCAATGGCAAAGCACATCAGGAAAATGCAGACCTGGTAGGGACTAAACGGATGCTCATCAATCAGTTGCTTGGTATCGATGCGCGCGGCGGGCATGTTGCTCTCTCCCCATAGAAGCCAGCGATACTTTTTGCTGATTGTCGCCGCGATGGCGGCGCGCTTGGCTTGTGCGACTGCAACAGGATGGAGAAGATACAATTTCAGCGCAACATGACAGCAATCCTGACCAATAATGGTGTACCCCGGAAATGTTCGTTGCCACGAAATCCATCGCGCTTGCCACCACCATCACCGGCTCACTGCCGCGACCGCAATGGTTCACGCAGAACCTGGAGGGGCGGCCATTCCTGACGGCGTTCAACGGGGATGCGGTCTACCGCGAGCAATACGGTGATGCGGTCGCGGCGCTGATCTCGGACCAGACCCGCGCGGGACTCGACATCGTCACCGACGGGGAGATGCGTTTTGACCTCGACGTTGGCGGGCGGTCCTGGTTCGGCTACGCGTTCGACCGAATGGACGGGCTCGCCCCAGGAAACCCCGGCACGACACGCCCGGTAGGCTCGCTTCGCCGCGGTTTTGCCCAGCGCGCCGGCACGGCGGGCGATATCATGAGCGAGTTCATCGACACGCTCCGCCCGCCGCGGGTGGTCAGCGCCGTCGGGCCGGGGAGCCTGCAATACGATGCGATCTGGAAGGTGGCGCAGCGTCTGACCGCCCGTCCCGTGAAAATGGGAAGCTGTTGCGGCCAGATGCTCGACCGTCAGGTTTCCGCCGGGTTCTACAAAGAGCGACGCGATCAGCTCTTTGCATTCTCGCGCGCCCTCAATGAGGAATATCAACGATTGGCCGACGCGGGATGTGCCGTCATTCAGGTCGAGGAGCCTTGCCTGCACGGGAGTGGTGGCATCGAGGGCGAGATATCATTCAAGGATTATGTGGCGGCGTTCAACGTCGAGGTCGCCGGCCTGCGCCAGAAAACCGAGGTCTGGTGCCATACGTGCTGGGGCAATCCGTTTGCTCAGCGTCTGGCGCAGGCACCATCCTACAAACCAGCGCTGCCCTATCTTGATCAGCTCGACGTGGACGTCGTCACCATCGAGGCTGCCGAGAACGATGGTGCGGAGATTGCCGAGGTCGCGGCGGCGCTCAGTGCGGACAAGAAGCTATGCATCGGGGTTGTGAGCCATCGTTCGCTGCAGGTTGAACTGGCAGAGAACATCGCGGCGCTGATTCGCAAAGCGCTGCACTCAGTACCGCCGGAGCGCCTGCTCCTGAGCTCGGATTGCGGCTTCGGCCGGCAGGGCATGAGCCGCACGCATGCGCTCTACAAGATGATCGCAATCGTCCGCGGCGCCAACATGGTGCGGCGCGAGCTGGGCTTGCGGGAAAGCGAAATCGCGGCCGCCGATCCACGTTTTAGAGTCCAATAAGAAATCTCGTCATTGCGAGCGAAGCGAAGCAATCCAGAGTCGAGTGTTGGGGCCCCTGGATTGCTTCGCTTC
>JAFAXD010000642.1 GCA_019241285.1 Xanthobacteraceae bacterium
CAGCAATGGCCCGTAACGCGCCGACCTTCGTGTGCCAGAACTGCGGGGCGGCCTATGGCCGCTGGCAGGGCAAGTGCGAAGCGTGCGGCGAGTGGAACACGATCGTCGAGGAAAATGCCTCGGCACAATCACCGGCCATCGGCCCCGGCAGGCCTGGCCGCAAGGGGCGGCCGTTCGCGCTCGAGCCGCTCGCCGGGGAGACGCGCGAGGCCCCGCGCCTGCCCTGCGGGATTGCCGAGCTCGACCGGGTCACCGGCGGCGGTTTTGTGCGCGGCTCGGCGCTGCTGGTCGGCGGCGACCCCGGCATCGGCAAATCGACACTCCTTATACAGGCCGCAGCCGCGGTTGCCCGGGCCGGTCACCGGGCGGTCTACATCTCAGGCGAGGAAGCGGTCGCCCAGGTGCGGCTGCGCGCCGAGCGGCTCGGGCTGACCACGGCACCGGTCGAGCTCGCGGCTGAGACTTCGGTCGAGGATATCGTCGCAACCCTCGGACAGGGAAAGACTCCCCGCCTCGTTATCATCGACTCGATCCAGACCATGTGGACCGACACGGTGGACTCCGCCCCCGGGACCGTGACCCAGGTGCGCAGCAGCGCCCAGATCCAGATCCGCTATGCCAAGCGCTCCGGGGCGGCCGTCATCCTGGTCGGTCACGTCACCAAGGACGGGCAGATCGCTGGCCCGCGCGTGGTCGAGCACATGGTCGATGCGGTGCTCTCGTTCGAGGGCGACGGCGCCCACCAGTTCCGGATCCTGCGCGCGGTCAAGAACCGGTTCGGCCCGACCGACGAGATTGGCGTATTCGAGATGACTGGCGCGGGGCTGGCGGAAGTCAGCAACCCCTCGCAGCTTTTCCTCTCCGAGCGCGACCGCGGCACGCCGGGCACGGCCGTCTTTGCCGGAGTCGAGGGCACGCGCCCGCTACTGGTCGAGATCCAGGCCCTGGTTGCGCCGACCTCGCTCGGCACGCCGCGCCGCGCCGTGGTCGGCTGGGATCAAAACCGCCTCTCCATGGTGATCGCCGTGCTGGAGGCGCATTGTGGTGTGCGGCTCTCGACCCACGACGTCTACCTCAACGTCGCCGGCGGGCTGCGCATCGCGGAGCCGGCCGCCGATCTCGCGGTCGCGGCCGCATTGGTGTCTTCGCTCGTCCACGTCGCCCTGCCTGCCGACGCGGTCTATTTCGGCGAAGTCTCCCTATCCGGTGTCGTACGCCCGGTGGCGCAGAGCGCCGCGCGCCTCAAGGAGGCCCAGAAGCTCGGCTTCAAGCGCGCCGTCGTGCCCGACACGGCACGGGCCGACATCGGCGACACCGAGCTTGCCGTGACAGCGGTAAGCTCACTCACGACCCTGGTGGCGGACATCTCGGCGCAGAGCGTGGATCGTGGTGATCGCAGGGTTGCGAAATTGCGCCAACAAGACGGGTGACGCGGCCGATCCGCGTCGCTATACACGGGCCGCGCGGGGGCCGCAGCCCATTACCATAGGTTGCCTCACCCCTGGGGTCGCGTCCCGATTCCGGTTCCATCGAATCGGAATTCGGCCTAACGCTCGAACGCAAACTTGAGTTTCAGAAACTAGGCGCGGTGCCGATGCCGATCACGCTGCTCGATCTCATTCTGCTCGGCGTGATGCTCATCTCGGGCTTGCTCGCCATGATCCGCGGGGGCGTCCGCGAGATCCTGTCGATCGTCGGCTGGCTCGCCGCAGCGGGCGCGACCTTTTACGGCCTTCCCAAACTCAAGCCCATCGCGCAGCAATATTTCGCAAACGACACCGTTGCGACAGCGGTTACTGCGGCCGGCATTTTCCTGCTCACGCTGCTGATCGTCTCGATATTCACAGTGCGGCTCTCGGACCGGATTCTCGATAGCCGAATCGGGGCGCTCGACCGTACGCTCGGGTTCCTGTTCGGGCTCGCGCGCGGTTTGGTGATCGTGGTGGTGGCCTTCATCTTCTTCGACTGGCTGGTACCGGGGAAGCAGCAACCGGGATGGGTTGCGAATGCGAAGTCCAGGGTTGTGCTGCAAGCAACGGGTTCCTGGCTGATCTCCCTTTTGCCGGAGGACGTCGATAAATATATCTCGAAGGCGCTCAAGAAAGGGCCCAAGGGCGGCGATGAGGATTCGCCCCCGGACGCTCCGCCAGACCAACGTACGGATGCCGACCGGCCGGGCGGCGCTTCGCGTTCCGAGGTCACGGGCTATGACCGCAGTGATCGCGCGAACATGCGCCAACTAATCGACACCAAAAGGTAATCGATGGCTGATGCCGATGAGGACCTGCTGACCGACCTGAATGCCGACCGGCTGCGCGAAGAGTGCGGCGTGTTCGGCATCTATGGCCACCCCGAAGCCGCCGCCATCACCGCGCTCGGCCTGCACGCGCTCCAGCACCGCGGCCAGGAAGCCGCCGGCATCGTCACTTATGACGGCAGCCGCTTCCATTCCGAGCGCCGGCTGGGACTCGTCGGCGACACCTTCTCCCGCCGCGACGTGATCGAGCGCCTGCCCGGCACCATCGCGGTCGGGCACGTGCGCTATTCCACCACGGGCGCCACCATCCTGCGCAACGTGCAGCCGCTGTTTGCCGAATTGAACGGCGGCGGCTTTGCGGTCGGCCACAACGGCAACCTCACCAACGGCCTCACCCTGCGCCGCCAGCTGGTCGGCGAAGGCGCGATCATGCAGTCGACCACCGACACCGAGGTGATCCTGCATCTCGTGGCTCGCTCGCGCCGTGCCCGCTTCATCGACAAGTTCATCGAGGGCCTGCGCCAGCTCGAGGGCTCCTACTCGCTCGTCTCGCTCACCAACAAGAAGCTGATCGGCGCACGAGATCCGCTCGGCATCCGGCCGCTGGTGATCGGCGAGCTCGATGGCTGTCCCATCTTCACGTCGGAAACCTGCGCCCTCGACATCATTGGCGCGCGCTATGTGCGCGACGTCGAGAACGGCGAGATCGTGGTCTACTCGGAGGAAGAAGGCTGGCAGACCCACAAGCCGTTCCCGCCGCTGCCGCCGCGCCCCTGCATCTTCGAATACATCTACTTTGCCCGACCGGATTCCGTCGTCGGCGGGCGCAGCGTCTACGAGATCCGCAAGAATGTCGGCCGCGAGCTCGCCCTCGAAGCGCCGGCCGACGCCGAGGTGGTGGTGCCGGTGCCGGACTCCGGCGTGCCCGCCGCGCTCGGCTATGCGCAAGCCGCCAACATCCCCTACGAGATGGGGATCATCCGCAATCACTATGTCGGGCGCACCTTCATTCAGCCGACGCAGTCGATCCGCGAGCTTGGCGTGCGCATGAAGCACAATGCCAACCGCGCGGTGATCGCGGGCAAGCGCATCGTGCTGATCGATGACTCGCTGGTGCGCGGCACCACCTCGGTGAAGATCGTGCGCATGATGCGCGAGGCCGGCGCCCGCGAGGTGCACTTCCGCATCGCCTCGCCGCCGATCACGCACCCGGACTACTACGGCATCGACACGCCGGAGCGCGACAAGCTGCTCGCCGCCATCTACGACCTCGAGGGCATGCGCCAGCAGATCAACGCCGATTCGCTCGCCTTCCTCTCGGTCGACGGCCTCTACCGCGCCATGGGCGAGGAGCGCCGCGATCCCGTCCGGCCGCAGTTCACCGACCACTGCTTCACGGGTGATTATCCGACGGCGCTGACCGACCACACCGGCCAGGAGCCCTCCCCGCGCCAACTCTCGCTGCTCGCCGAGGCGAGCTGAGCGGCAAAGCTTCCAGTTCCTGTCATCTATGGGTAAGTGATTGAAGTGACGCGATTAATTTTGCGCGTGCGCGCATAGATGTCATAGATGTCACTTCCAACGCAGGTGACATAGATGACGGCGCGCGCCATACAGGACGACGCTCCAGCGAGAAGCGAGAGGCCGGAATTCCAATGCCACGAACCCGCGTTTCCCAGTCGGGAAACGGCCAAAACATCCAGGCGACTTTCCCGGCGCGAAACAGTCTCAAGCATCCCGTTGCCACGTTGCGGAGCATGCCGAAACCTCCGCATGTTGAAAAAAAGGAGCCAATCGAAGTCCCAGAACGCCGCGAATAGCACGCTGATGATATCGTGGCCTACCTGATCGACACCAATATCGCCATTTACGCGCGTCACGGCATTGATGCCGTGCTTGGGAAGCTCGCTCACCAACAACACGGCGGATTTCTCCGACATCCCCGGATTGGTGTTGGAAAACTGAGCGCTGCTTGATCCGGCCGATACGGTCGCGTGTCGCCCGAGTTGACTAAGGTTGCGTCAGGTTCCGCGTCCGTCATATATGGCCAAACCATTGAGAACAGACACCCTTTTTTGGTTCGCGCGCGCATAGATTCCATAGATGACATGGCGGACTGCAAGGCGCTCGCGTCGCGAACTCACCGTCGCTCACCAAATATGGCCGTGCGCTTAGATGACCTTTTCCCCATGCATGACGTTTCCGCGCACAGGTAGCAGCCGTGCCAGTAATCCACAGCCGTCGTTCGGGGGACGGCCGAAGGCGGGAAGCACGCAATTCACCTTCGCATAGATGACAGGGCTGCATAGATGACGGGTCGCGGCATACATGACGTTTGCCGCCATGGCTTGAGCCGCCCGGCCCGCTTGAGCATCCGCCTCCTGTCTTGCGACGCGCCCTGCTGGCGCTCCTCGCCATGAGGGCGGATGTCGAAGGGACGGATCCGTGCTCACCGGATCGAGTGCGGGGCACGCTCGGCAGTTGGCAGCGGCGCTTCAACAAATTCAGCCCTCATGCTGAGGAGCTCACGCGCGACAGCGCGTGAGCGTCTCGAAGCATGGCCGCGAATTCTGCTTCAAATATCAAATAGCCCGACACCGCGCGCGTCCAAAACGAGTCCGGTTAGGTCTTTTGCTTATGCCCCTGTCAACATGGCGGCGGTTCGCGCCAAGCTCGAGGCCCGTGTCGCGCCGAGCTAATTCCGACACATCGGGTGCCTACGCGATGGATATGCTAAAGGCACGCGCTATTTGTTTTCCAGGCGCTACTCCATCCGGATCCCACGATGACCGCAGACCAAAAGCCCCTCGCCGACCGCATCGCACTCGTCACCGGAGCCTCACGCGGGATCGGCTATGCCACCGCGCTCGCACTTGGCCAGGCCGGCGCGCATGTGATTGCAGTGGCGCGCACGGTCGGCGGGCTCGAGGAACTGGATGATGCGATCCGCGCCGCCGGCAGCACCGCGACGCTGGTGCCGCTCGATCTGAAGGACTACGCCGGGATCGATCGGCTCGCCGGCGCGGTGGCGCAGCGCTACGGGCGGCTCGACGTGCTCGTCGCCAATGCGGGGATCCTGGGGCCGCTCTCGCCGCTCGACCACGTGCCGCCCGAAGACTGGGACAATGTGTTGGCCGTCAACCTGACTGCCAATTATCGGCTGACGCGCGCCTTTGCGGATTTGTTGAAGAAGTCCGACGCCGGGCGTGTCGTCTATCTCTCCTCAGCG
>JAFAXD010000670.1 GCA_019241285.1 Xanthobacteraceae bacterium
GATTTCCGCTTCCTGCGCCTGCGTCCGCCCAGCCTCGAGGTCGGTGATGACGGCGCGCCAGCGCTACCCCATATTCGGCTTGATCGCGCGCTGCAGTTCCTGATTGGAGATCGGCTCGGATGAACGAACGTCCCCGCAAGCCGGCCGCCTTCCGGCTCGACGATCCGGACGTCATTGTCACCACGCCCGAGCAGCCGCCGATGCGCGGGCGCGGCGTGGTGGTAACACCCGATCCGGAACCGGCGCTGCCGGTGCCGGTCGAGGCAATACCGCTGCCGCCCCGGCGACGCTGGCGCTGGGGAACGCTGTTCTGGTCCGCGTGCGGCGGCCTGGTGTTGCTCGGCCTTGGGCTCAGCGTGGCGCATCTGATCCAGGATTTGTTCTCCTATTCGGACGGCCTCGGATATTTGGGCGCCGTGCTCTCGGCGGTGGCGGTGGTGGCGCTCGGTGTCGTCATCACGCGTGAGACGCTCGGCTTGCTGCGCCTCGCCACCGTGGAGCGGCTGCACGCGCGCGCCGCGGAAATCCTCATCAACGATGACCGCAACGCCGGACGCGCCGTGGTGCGCGAACTCCTGAGCTTCGAGCGCTCAACCCCGCATCTCGCCCGCGCCCGCGCCGATCTCGAGACGCACCTCACCGAGATCATCGACGGCGCCGACCTGATCCGCCTCGCCGAGCGCGAGCTGATGGCGCCGCTCGACGTGCAGGCGCGCCGCATGGTCTCCGCCGCCGCCAAGCGCGTCTCGCTGGTCACCGCCGTGAGCCCGCGCGCCGCGGTCGATTTGTTGTTCGTGCTCTACACCGCGCTGTCGCTGATGCGCCGGCTGGCGCGGCTCTATGGCAGCCGACCCGGCACGCTCGGTATGATCCGTGTGTTCCGCCTGGTGCTGTCACACCTGGCGCTCACCGGCGGCTTGGCCGCCAGTGACAGTCTGATCTCGCAAGTGCTGGGACACGGCGTTGCGGCGCGGGTCTCGGCGCGCCTCGGCGAAGGCGTGCTCAACGGTTTGCTCACCGCAAGGCTGGGCCTCGCCGCCATCGAGGTGACCCGGCCGCTGCCGTTCGCGGCCCTGCCCCCGCCCGCCCTCAATGACCTCGCCGGCGAATTGATACGGCCGCGCAAGGATGAGGTTGCCGAGGAACGCCGGTAGCTATTGTTTGCGCGGATGCTGTAGAGCGGCGTGCGTTTAGGTTGAATTGAGCGCCCGCCCAAATCGATCGTCATTGCGAGCGAAGCGAAGCAATCCAGCGCTGAAACACCGCCCTGGATTGCTTGGTCGCTTCGCTCCTCGCAATGACGAGGTCGGGAGTCCGGTTCGAACCTAATCCCGCTCTAGCGACCGCGTCCGAGCTTGGCCGGCCGCGATCTGCCGCGCTTGCGGTCAGGCGCAGCATCAAGCTCGACGGGCGGCGTGATCTCGGCGGCGGGCCGCTGGCCGAAATAGTCCTGCAGCCGGATGGCATTGTCGCCGCAGTCGATCAACCGCTCGATCATATCGAGCAGGTGCAGAAACTCCGCGGTGCTCAGGCAGCCGAACTGGACGTCATTGACCTGGCGCTGGACCGGCGCGAGCTCCGCCAACAGCGCATTGCCTTGCTCGGAGACTTCAAGCCGCACGCGCCGGCGGTCGTTCGGATCGGGGCGCTTATGAATCAAGCCGCGCTTCAACAGCTTGTTGGTCACGCTCGTGACGAACGCGCCGCTCAGATAAAGGTGCTCGGCGACCCGACTGACGCTCACATCGGGATTTTCCACGGCCAGGTGCCGGATTGAAATCAGGACCGTGTATTCGATACCGACCAGGCCGATGCGCGCCCCATGGCCGGAGCGAACCGCCTCATGGCGCGCCAGGAACCCGAACAATCCGTGCACCAGGCGCCGGAAATGGCGATCCGATCCGTTGATCAAGAGCTCCGGCCGCGAGACCGTCAGCGGCGCCGGCCGGCTCGGCGCCGGCACGACGGCACGCACCGAAGGTCGGGCCTTCGCGGTTGCTTTCCTTGTGCTTTCCGCCATGACGATGGTTGATCTCGGATGCCCGCGGGACGCCCGCGAATCGGCGTCCGCCCTTGTTTGACCACGCCGTGGCCCCGGAACGCAATCGGCAAGTGCGGCTTGCTGCCCAAAAATTAGCTTTGTTACAAAGCCATTTTTAAAAGCATTTATTATTGCATATTGGTCGGATGCATGTATCCTGATGGTGTTTCGTCGGCAGGGAGGCGCTGGCGATGTATTTGCAGAACGCTTGGTATGTTGCGGGTTGGTCGAGCGAATTCGCCGCGGGCCCGGTCGGCCGCGTGCTGCTCGACGAGCCGATCGTGTTTTATCGCGGACAGAATGGCGTCCTCGCCGCCCTCGAGGATCGCTGTTGCCACCGCGCCATGCCGCTTTCGCACGGCCAGGTTATCGGCGATGGGCTGCGCTGCGAGTATCACGGCCTGGTGTTTGATGCCGGCGGGCGCTGCATCGATATCCCGAACCAGACGGCCATTCCCGCCGAGACGTGCATCCGCGCTTATCCGGTCGAAGAGCGCGATGATCTGGTGTGGATCTGGATGGGCGATCCGCAGCGCGCCGCGCGCGATGAGATCGTGCGCTATCCCTATCACGGCACCTGGCCGTACAAGTGCAAATCCGAGCGGTTGCCCTGCAACTATCTCCTGGTCTCCGACAATCTGCTTGATCAAACCCACGCCGCCTACGTCCACAAATCGACGCTGGCGAGCGGCATCGACAAGGAAGCGCGCACCGAGATCGAGGTGAAGCCCACACCGGACGGCGTGCGGTTCACGCGCTGGATGCTCAATTGCATCCCGCCCGCGCTCTATGCCAACGCGGTTCGGTTCAAGGGACGCGTCGATCGCTGGCAAGAATTCGAGTACGTCGCGCCGTCCTGCATCCTGCAGTTCACCGGTGCGCTGGATGTGGGGCTCGGCGCCTACGAGCAGGGCAAGCGCGACGGCGGCTTCGGGCTGCGCATCTTCTACGGCATCACGCCTGAAACCGAGCATACGTGCTGGTTCTTCTGGTCGACCGCCAACGGCTATCGGCAGAACGATCCGGCAGCGACGGACGAGCTGTTCCAGTCGATCGACGACGCTTTCAAGGAAGACGACCTCGTGCTGGAGGCGCAGTACGCAACCATGCGCCGCCTCGGCGACCGTCCGCTCGTCAACATCAATTCAGACGTGGCGCGCATCCATGCCCGCCGCGCCCTTGAGCGCAAGATCGCCGCTGAACGCGGGATTGCGCGCGAGAGCGTCGTGACCCTTCCGTAACTGCCGTCATGCCGGGCGCCAGAACGTCAATCATGGAGGCTGCAAAATGGGCGTGAAACGAGCCGCGTGGCATGCAATCGGAGTGGCTGGACTTGTTGTGGCGGGCGTGTCGATGAGCCTGGCCCAAGCGCAACACGATCCCGGCGTCACCGATAACGAAATTACCATCGGGCAGACCAACCCCTATACGGGTCCGCTGTCGTCATACAGCACGCAGGGCCGGGTTCAGGCCGCCTTCTACACGATGATCAACGAGCAGGGCGGGGTGAATGGCCGCAAGATCAAGTTCATCTCGCTCGACGACGGCTACAGTCCGCCCAAGACCGTCGAGCAGACAAGGCGCCTGGTCGAGGAAGATCAGGTGGTCGCCATCGTCGGCTCCATGGGCACCCCGACCAACACGGCGATCGTGCGCTACATGAACGCCAAGAAGGTGCCGCACATTCTGCTTGCCACCGGCGCGTCCAAGTGGGGCAATCCAAAGGACAATCCGTGGACGATGGGATGGTATCCGACCTACAAGACGGAAGGCGTGATTTACGGGAAGTACATCCTCAAGAACATCAAGGACGCCAAGATCGGCGTGCTCTATCAGAATGACGACTACGGCAAGGATTTTCTCAACGGACTGAAGCAAGGCCTGGGGGATCAGGCCGACAAGCTGATCGTCAAGGAAGTCACGTACGAAGTGTCCGACCCGACCGTCGATTCCCAGGTCGTGACCCTGATGGGAGCCGGCGCGAACGTGTTCTTCAGTGCTACGACCAACAAGGCCGCGGCGCAGGCGATCCGCAAGACCTATGACATCGGTTGGCATCCGACCCAGTTTCTGGTCAACAACGCCGCCTCGATCGCAACGGTCCTGACCCCAGCGGGGTTGGACAAGTCCATCGGCATCATCTCGACGGCCTACATGAAAGATCCAGCCGATCCGCAGTTTGCGGATGATGCTGGTATCAAATGGTATCGCGGCTTCATGCAGAAATACTATCCTGAAGGCGACATCAACGATCCGCAGAACGAGATCGGCATTTCCATCGCCCAGACCGCGATCCAGATTCTTAAACAGTGCGGCGACCAGCTGACGCGCGACAACATCGTCAAGCAAGCCGCCAATCTGCACAATCTGGAGCTTCCGCTTCTGCTTCCAGGAATTGCGCTCAACACCGCGCCCGATCAGTATTACCCGATCACGCAGCAGCAACTCATCCGCTTCGACGGCAAAAGCTGGGTCCGGTTCGGCGACGTGCTGAGCGGGTCTTGATCTTTACAACCCTCGTCCTGAGCAGCCTGGCCCTGCTAAGGGCTAGGCGTCTCGAAGGACGGCCACAACGAGAGTGTTTGAACTTGGCCATCCTTCGAGACGCTCGCGCGCATAGCGCGCGAGCTCCTCAGGATGTGAGGGCCCAGCGCGGAACAACTCGACGCGACGCAACCAAAGGGGCCGTGATGGACGCTTGCAAGACCGGCAGTGAGCACATCAAATCGCTACGCGATGGCCGCGCCGTCTATATCGACGGCGAGGCAGTCGGCGATGTCACCTGCCATCCGGCTTTCCGCAACGCGATCAGCTCGGCCGCAAGCCTCTATGACTTCCAGGCTGCTCCCGAGCAGATCGAGCGGATGACCTTCGCGCCGGAGGGCGGCAATCGCCGGGTCAGCCGGGCCTGGCAGATGCCCCGCTCGTATGCGGAAATGGTGGAGCGGCGGCGGGCGCTGACCGCGTGGGCCGAGTTGAGCTTCGGCTTCATGGGGCGCTCCCCGGATCACCTCGCATCTGCCCTGGTCGGGCAACGCATGGGGCTCGATGTCTTCGCCCGTCACGGCGCTGCGCGCGCCAATGCGTTTCGCGACTACTTCGATTACGCCAGCCGCAATGATTTGTTCCTGACCTACGTCATCATCAACCCGCAGGCCGACCGCTCGAAGGATGCCGCGGACCAGGATCAGGATCTGATCGCACGCATCGTCGATGAGGATACCTCCGGGATCACGATCCGCGGCGCCAAGATGCTCGGCACGAGCTCGATCATGGCCAACGAGGTGTTCGTCGCAAACCTGCAGCCGCTGAAGCCGGGCGAGGAGGACCTTGCGTTTTGTTGCGCGCTACCGCTCGCCAGCAAGGGCCTGCGGATCCTGTCGCGGCGGTCCTACGAGCAGAGCGCGGTTTCGGTGTTCGACAACCCGCTGTCGTCGCGCTTCGACGAGAACGACGCCGTGATCTATTTCGACAGCGTCAAGGTGCCGTGGGAGCGCATCTTCGTGCATCGCGACGTCGATATGTGCCGCGCCCAATTCCACGACACACCGGGGCACATTTATCAGAACTACCAGTCGCAGATTCGGCTGGTGGTCAAGCTGAAGTTCCTGGTCGCGCTGGCACGCCGACTGGCAGAGACGATCGGCACCATCAACCTGCCGCCGGTGCGCGAGCAGCTCGGTTTGCTCGCGGCCCAGGCCGGCATGGTCGAGGCGATGCTGCATGGGATGGAAGCGGCGGGAGAGCTCTATGGCCAATGGTGGATTCCCAACCGGCATCAGCTCTATTCCGCCCAGGTCGTCACCCAGGACCTCTATCCGCGCATGATCAACGATATCCGAAAGCTCGCCGGCGGCTCGCTCATCATGCTCCCGTCCTCGTTCCGTGATTTCGCCAACCCGACCCTCGCCCCGATCATTCGCAAGACGCAGCGCTCCCCCGCGCTCGACCCGGACGCAAAGGTGAAGTTCCTCAAGGCGGCCTGGGATGCGCTCGGCTCGGAGTTCGGGTCGCGCCACGTTCAATACGAGATGTTCTACGCCGGCGCCCAGTTCGTCACCACCGGCCACAGCTTCCGCACCTACGCGTGGAAGGATGCCACGCGCCTGGTCGATCAATTGCTCGAGAGCTTCAGCCTGGCTGAGGCAATGTCAAACACTCCGCAATAATCGCAGGATGCCCGTCGGCGTGGTCAGCTGATGGCGTGATACAGGACCAGATAGACACTGAACCCAGCGACGACCAACGCCAAAACCGCAGTCAGTACGAGTTCAATGCGCGAACCGCTGGCCGGGTGCACCTCCTCATCATCGAGCAACCGTCGTGTCCGCGCGAAGCGCACAGCGGCGATGATCACGACGATGACACCGATCAAGATGAGCGCGAGCCCTTCGTAATCGCCGAACGGCCCTGACAGCCGTTCGAGTTGGGATCGCCGCGCAGCGTCGATTGCCGCCGTGCTGGCGATCGTCAATACAAACAGATTGAATTTCTCGACCACGAACCCGAACGCGATCACCGCAATGCCGGTGCGCAGCCAGGCGAGAAAAGTGCGTTCGTTTGCGGCATGGTCGCTATATCCACGGATCACAATGGACCTCTCTGATCGCGCTTGTTCGGAGTGCGAAACTGCCGGCACTGTTGACCCGAAGACGAGGAACGTGCAACGGTTCGAGCTACTCGGGAGTTAGCTTGACGTTTCGCCTCGCCGAATGGGGGCTGGATGATTTCCGCGTCTTGGTATTCCCCGCGCGAAGCAAAGCAGCGGTCAGGACCGCTGCGTGTCGCGCATGATGGCTTGTCCTGCAGACACGCGCGCCGCCGCGGGATTGCGCGCCTCGCGCCGCTGTTCCTCATCCTACTACCGCTTGGCGGCTGCGGCGGCGGCATTTTGGATCCGCAGGGGCCAATCGCGGCGCAGGAATTACTCCTCCTGATCAATTCGACGGCGATCATGCTCGTCGTCGTGGTTCCGGTGATCCTGGCGACCTTGGCGTTTGCCTGGTGGTATCGATCATCCAACCCGCGCGCCGGCCGCGGCACCGACGAGTCATTTGAAGGGCGCATGGAATTCGTCGTCTGGTCGATCCCGGCCCTGATCGTGATCCTGCTCGGCGGCGTCATCTGGATCGGTTCCCATCAACTCGATCCGCACGCGCCAATACCGGGAAAATCCGATCCGATCCGCGTCGACGTCGTGGCGCTCGATTGGAAATGGCTGTTCATTTATCCCGACA
>JAFAXD010000005.1 GCA_019241285.1 Xanthobacteraceae bacterium
ACGTCTGAGAGGGCTGCGCCGAGTGCGGAGAACAAGCGGGTCCCATCCGTCTCGCCGTTCGCCTCACCGGCCTCCACCGTGCGCACCTCCAATCCGGGAATGCGCCCAAGTCGCTGGGTGAGTGCCGCTCGGGCGGCCTGCGTTTGCGCGGTGCGATCACCGAAACTTTGGCTCGGGCTCTTGTCAACCACGGCGACGGCGACCGATGATAAGGGTTCGCGATCCTCCCGCGTAAAGGACGGATTGGCGAGCGCAAGCACCAGGCAGGCAAGCGCGGCAATGCGCACCAGCGCGCCGCGGCTGCGTCCGATCACCAACAACGCGGCGATCAACAGGGCTGCCGCGATGGCAGCCCACAGCACCTCAATGGGCACGATCGGTGCGAATGCGATTCCGTAATCCATGCAACCTGTCCGGCCTTATTGTCCCAGCCGTTCCAACAGCGCCGGGACGTGCACCTGGTCGGCTTTGTAATTGCCGGTCAGCGTGTACATGACGATGTTCACCCCGGCGCGAAACGCAAACTCGCGTTGGCGCGGCTCGCCCGGTGCCATCGGCAGCATCGGTTGTCCGTCCGACCGCATGGCCCAGGCGCCGGCGAGGTCATTCGACGTGATGATGATTGAGGACACGCCGTCACCGCCGCGCGCCGGGCGCTTGTCCTCCTCGGCGTCGGCATCGGCCGGCATCGCCTCGACCCATAACTGCCCGGAATTGAAACGTCCGGGAAAATCGCGCAGCAGATAGAACGTCTTCGTGAGCACGTGATCGCGCGAGATTGGTTCGAGCTCGGGGATGTCGAGCGATGCCAGAATGGTGCGTAGCGCCTGCATGCCGGCACTGCGCGTCTCGCCACCCGGACCGGGCGGCGCCGTGACCGCATCACGTGTGTCGAACAGGACCGTGCCGCCCTGTTTCATGTAGGCATCGATGCGGGCAAGCGCCTGCTCTGAGGGCTTGGGGGCGTTGGGTGAGATCGGCCAGTAGATCAGCGGAAAAAACGCGAGCTCGTCATGCGCGATGTCGAGGCCGATCGGGTCGCCTGCCTCGAGCGCCGTGTGTTGCGCGAGAAACAACGTGAGCCCCGCCAGACCGGCCCGACTGATGTTGTCTACTTCGGGATCGCCGGTAACCACATAGGCGAGGTGGGTTTCTTCGGTCGCGCGCTTGGCGAACTGTTCGGCCGTCGAACTCTGCGCGAGGGCAGGTGAGAGGGCGAGCGCTGTCGCCAAACCGGCGATCAGCAAGGTCGCCGCAACTTGGCGGCGCGGAAGCAGCCGCTGCAGTCCGCCCGCGAGCCAGAATACCACCAGTGCATCGATCAGCGCCAACACGAACGCCGTCAGGAACAGCGGGCCGCGCAAATCCGCTGGCTCCGTTTGCTGATAGGGTTCAACACGGGCGCTCAGGCCAGCAAAATCAATCAGCTTGATCCGGTCGTTCGGCAGCAGCGTGTTGACGGCCAGCAAGCCCTCGGGCGGCCCGTAAAAACCAGGCGGATTGTCGGCTTTGGCGCGCCCCGTGTAGTTGGCCGGAACAGGACGAGCCGTAATCGGGGGCGGACCAAACACGCCAAATCCGTCGAGCAATCGGGTCGGGGGCAGCGCGTCGCCCGTGCTTGCCTGATTTGTATGCTCGGTCTCGCCAGCGATTGTTCCGGCCAGCCCAACGATGCGTTTGAGCATTTCGACAAAAGCTCCAGATAGCGGCAGATTGGACCAGCGCGTGTCGGCAGTCACGTGGAACAGGATCAGGACGCCCTTGCCGCGGCGGACGGCGGTGACCAGCGGCGTGCCGTCGCCGAGGGCAGCCCATGTATGATCGGCAAGTCCGGAATCGGGCTCGGCCAGTACTTGCCGGTTTATGGTGACATCGTTCGGCACATCCATGCCGGCGAATGGTCCCTCGTGCGAGAACGACGCGAGTTGTTGCGGCTGGTCCCAGCTCAGGCTGCCTCCCAGGATGCGGCCGCCGCGGCGCAAGCGGACGGGCACCAAGTCATCGTCGCCGGCGGCCGCCAACCGCGGCCCGGCGAAGCGGACCAGGACGCTGCCATCTTCGACCCACTTGCTTAACTTGTCGCGGGTGTCCGCCGCCATGTTGCCGACGTCGGCGAGGATGATCATAGGGACGTGCTGATC
>JAFAXD010000337.1 GCA_019241285.1 Xanthobacteraceae bacterium
GTCCAACAGGTGGTGGGGGGAGCACAGAACAGTTTGATCGTGGCAATGAAGGACGGCATTGCGGTCTTTGACGCGCCGGGCGGAGAGGCGCAGTCAAAATGGACCATCAATGCGGCGAAGGCCAAATACCCCGGCAAACCGCTCAAATACCTGATCTTGACCCATCACCACATGGAACAGGCCGCGGGCGTGCGCACCTATATGGCGGAAGGCGCGACGCTCGTCGTTCCCAAGCCCGATAAGAAATATCTGGTCGACCTTGCGTTGCGCCCGCACAAGCTGGTGCCGGACGAGTTGGAGAACAAGCCGGTTTCTGCACAGATTGTTGAAGTGCCGGAGCAGATGACGCTTAAGGATGACGGCGAAGAGATCCGGCTTTATCGGATTCTCAACCCGCACGTCGAGGCACTGTTGATCGGGTATGTGGTGAAACCGAATGTCGTGTGGGCGACGGACTTGTTGTCCGGTTCGGCCGATCCCACCAAGAGTGGGGGCGCCCGTGCCTTGGCGCTTGCCTTGCAGCGCTTCGGAATCAGCAACGCCACGATCGCGCGCGGGAACGGCACCACAATAAAGGAGTCAGAACTCACGGCGGGGCTCGGCCAGTAGAACCGGCGTGCATTAATATCCGAATTGCTCCCGCAGAATGCGTTCATCCAAATTATGTCCCGGATCGAACAGCATGTGCATGGCGAGCTCGTGATCGAGCCGGATATCGACCTTGAGCACATGGCGGACTTCATCATGATCGGCCACGGCGGCGACCGGACGTTTCCTGGGCTCGAGCACCTCGACCGTGACCCTGGCTCTGTCCGGCAGCAGGGCCCCGCGCCAACGCCGCGGACGGAACGGACTGATGGGTGTCAATGCCAACAGCGGTGAGCCAACGGGAATGATCGGGCCCTGGACCGAGAGATTGTAGGCGGTTGAGCCGGCTGGCGTCGCGACCAGCACGCCGTCTGCGGTCAATTCCGGGAGCCGCTCGCGTCCATCGACGAGAATGCGCAACCGCGCGGCCTGGTAGCTCTCGCGAAACAGCGACACTTCGTTGATCGCACGATACTCATGCCGCCGCGAATCGGCATCGATGGCTTCCATGATCAGGGGATGGATCACGGTGGTGTCGGCCGCCTGCAGCCGTTCGCGCAGGTGGTCGGCATGAAACTCGTTCATGAGAAAACCGATGGTGCCGCGGTGCATGCCATAGATCGGCTTGCCGCTTCCCATGAACTTGTGCAGGGTCTGCAGCATGAGGCCGTCGCCGCCGAGCGCAACGATGACGTCGGCAGCTTCGGGCGCTACCGCCCCGTAGCGCCGCGTGAGTTCGTCGCGAGCAGTTTCGGCCTCGGGCGTCGGGCTCGCCACGAACGCGATCCGCTCGTAGCGAGTCATCGGCCGTGGTCCGAGGTGCAGGGCTGCATGTGCTGGCATCGATAAGGTGGGAGGAGCATGGAGCGCATCGTCTTCGTCTATACGACCTACCCTTCCGCTGTCGAGGCGGAACAGGCCGGTCGAGCCTTGGTCGAGCGCGAGCTGGCCGCGTGCGTGAACATCCTGCCCGGCATGGTTTCGCTCTATCGGTGGCAGGGCGTGATCGAGCGCAGCGAAGAGGTGGTAATGCTCATCAAGACGCGGGCGTCGCTCGCCCAGCAGGTGAGTTTCGCGGTGAAGGAGATGCACTCCTATTCAACGCCAGCCATTCTGGTGCTGCCGATCGAGAGCGTTGATCAGAGCTATCTGGACTGGCTGCTGGCAGGAACGGAGAAAGCCGCGTCGGCCAGCCAGTCTGGTCAATAGACGTTGTTGCCGTCGAGCACGCCTTTGAGCTCCGTGTATTCCTTGCACTCGGTGCCGCAGATTGAGCGCACCTTCTCGAGGATGTCCTGCGCCTTGAGCAGGTTGCCTTGCTCGGCATACCACATCCCGTAGTACGACCATGTGCGGGCGAAGTTCGGGTCGGCGGCGAGCGACTTTTCGTACCAGTACTTGGCTTCGTCGTAGCGGCCGAGCTTGCGGCTCGAATAGCCGATCAGATTGGCAATAGCGGCATCGTCGTCATGCCCGAGACTGTGCAGCTTGGCGACCCCGCCGGCGTAATCGTGATCCTTGTAGATGAGGTTGTAGGCCACCCAGAAGCCGTGGCTGAACTCGCGGTCGGACCGTTGCTGCTTCTGCCCGCTGGACGATTTGGTCCTCTTGCGCTTCGCCGAGCCTTGGCCCTGGGGCGGATTGCTCGGCGGGGCCGCCACCGTGTTGGGCACCGACTCCATCGCAAAGGCCGGCACAGGGGCACCAGCGGTGAGGCCAAACAGCAGCGCCAACACCGTTGCATCGATTGGTCGCACGGGCAGATGCTTCATGATCGCCTCCCGGGGTTACGTCATGACCAACAGCGCGGCCGCCCTTCCATTCCTTCCCGGCATTTCAAACCCGCGTGAGCATAGCAGGAAGCAGGCCTGAGGAGTCAGGCGTCAGGATGAGCGCGCCGCTTCGTTGTCCCGATGCCGCACCCCTGATCTCTGAATCCCGGTTCACGTACCTGAACGGTCGCTATCAATTCGTTTCAGACGTAGTTCAGTGCGCGTCCTTCAAGATGCACCTCAAGATCGGACAGACCCGATCGAGAAGTGGCAAAACCCGGCTCGGACAGAACCGGAGCAGAATCAGGAAGGATACCCAATGCTGAAGAAACTCGCCATCGCGCTGGTCGCTGCCTCGGTGTTCGCCGCGCCAGTGCTGGCCAAGACCGTCTCGCAGACCCCCGTCGCCAAACCCGGCGTGACCGCGACCACAAAGATCGCAGCGCCCGTCAAGTCGGTGAAGCACGTCAAGAAGAGCCGCCACACCGGCAAGCAGGTCCGCAACTTCCGCCATGGCAAGGTTGCGCATGTCCACGGTAAGGGTCGGACCGCGATCAAGTCGACCGGCCATGTCGCGAAGGGGCCGCGGCTCGCCGCCAACCACAAGGGGAGCAACACCAGCGCGGTCCGCTGACAAGTTGGTCCGGTCAGGTCCTCCCCCTTTGACCGGATCGTGCGGGAGGCCGGCGGCAGGGCCGGCCTCCCGTCGTTTTGACGCCCGTTTCTATTCGATAACCGCCTGCCACATCACCGGCATCAGGTCATACCCAGTCGCCGTCCGCGTGATGTAGCCGGAGGCCGGGAAGGGGAAGTGATAGCCCTGCACGAGCATCCGATCTGCCGATGCACGGTCGAGCACCCGCCGGCGTGTTTGCGCCGCTGCAGGACCGTCAATATCGAAGTTTGCCTGCCAGTCGGGATGGCGCACGAACAGCCACGGATTGTTGGTCGTGTCGCTGAGCGCAAGCATCGATTGGCCAGCGGACGTAATCGCGAACACGACGTGACCGGGGGTATGGCCGAATGCTTCGATAGCAACGATGCCGGGTGCGACTTCCGCTCCGGGCGCAAAGCGCTTCACGTCCTTCGCTATGTCGGAAAAAATCCGGCGCGCATTGAGAAACGCAGGCCGCAAACTGTCGGCCGCTGCGCTCAAATGCGCATCATTCATCCAGTAGTCCCATTCCGGACCCGGCACCAGGATTTCGGCATTCGGAAATCGTAGCGCGCCGTCCTTGGTCTTCAGCCCGTTGATGTGGTCGGGATGGAAATGCGAGATCAGAATCGTATCGACCGCTCGCGGATCAAATCCTGCTGCCGCGAAGTTGGCGTCCCAGGTACCGGACTGAGGCGCAATCGGTGCGTACTGTCCGCCGGTGCCGGTATCGATCATCACAAGTTTCGTGCCCGTGTTGACGACCAGGCTGGTGAACGGAATCGGCAGTTTGTCAGTAGGCTGAAACGCCGCGGCGAGCGCGTTCTGCACATCCGCAAACGCAGCATTGCGCACGAACTTCTCGTCGATCGGGGGCAGCCAGATGCCGTCGTTGATGGCCGTCACTTCGTAGTCGCCGATGCGGTAGCGATAGAAGCTCGCGACTTGCTTGCCTGTGGCCGGCGCCGCGGCTTGCACCAATGATGTCGGGAACGCCGATCCGGCTCCCGCGAGCGTCGCGCTGACGAGAACTTCTCGACGGTTGAGGCCAAACATTCTGACCCTCCCTGCATTTGGGTCATACTTTTCAACCCCGGCGCCTGGACCGGAATTCCACGTCGCGTATGGCTGATGGGAAGGCCCGTTTAGGCGTTTGTATCTGCCTTAGCGTGTTCCCGGACCAGGCGCGCGAGCTCGACGTTGTCGATCTTGCCCGAGCCGAGCAGCGGCATTTTCTCGACCACGAGCACGTCAGCGGGCGTCATGAGCTCGGGCGCACCGCGCGACTTGGCGAAGATCAGAAACTCCGTGCGGGTTGCATCGCGCCGGGTCGTCACCAGGACAATACGCTCGCCCTTGCGCGCGTCCGGAACGCTGGCGCATCCCGAAAGGGCGTCGGGCCAAAGGTCGCTCGCCAATGCCTCGATCGCGGCGAGCGAAATCATTTCGCCGCCGATCTTTGCGAAGCGCTTGACGCGGCCCTTGATGGCGATGAAACCTTCGCCGTCGATGGTGACGATGTCACCGGTATCATGCCAACCCTCGGGCGGACGTTCCAGCACGCCCGGGTTCTCGGTACGGAAATAACCGAGCATCACGTTTGGCCCGCGCACATGCAGTCGCCCGCCGACGTCGATGCCGGGGATGGCTTCCAGCCGTGCTTCCATTCCTGGCAAGAGTCGGCCCACGGTTCCGAATTTGTTGAACATCGGCGTGTTGAGTGCGAGCGCGGGCGCCGTCTCGGTCACCCCATAGCCTTCAAGGATGCGCAGGCCGAACTTCTCCATGTAGGTGCGCCGGGTTGTTTCCTTGACCGGTTCTGCGCCGGCCAGCACGTAGCGCAAGGAGCGGAAATCGTACGGGTGCGCGGAGCGCGCATAGCCGGCGAGGAACGTGTCGGTCCCGAACAGGATGGTCGCGTTGGTGCCGTAGATCATCTCCGGCACGACGCGGTAGTGTAGCGGCGACGGATAGAGATAGACCGGAACGCCGGAGACCAGCGGGAGGATCAATCCGATGGTCAGGCCGAAGGAATGGAATAGCGGCAGCACGTTGAAGACTTTGTCGCGTCGGCCGAAGTCGATGCGCGCTTCTGCCTGGGCGGCATTGGCCAGCATGTTGCGATGGGACAGGACAACCCCCTTGGGGGTGCCCTCCGAACCCGAGGTGAACAGGATTGCGGCGGGATCATCGGGTTGGCGCTTGACCAGGGGACGCTTGGCCTCGCGCAGTCCACGCAGTTTGTCCGTGAGCGAGACGCTGGCACGGACGTCCTCCAGGAACAGAAGGTTGACGTCATGCCTCAAGCCTTCAATCAACGCGCCGAGGCGCGCCTTCTCGATGAAGGTGCGTGAGGTCACAATGGTCTTGATGTTTGCAGCCCGGCATGCGGCCCGCACGTTCGCCAGGCCGGCGCTGAAATTGATCATGGCGGGAACGCGGCCGGCAGACATCAGTGCCAACGTGGCGACCGCGGCGCCATTGGCGTTCGGCAGCAGCACCCCGACGGCCTCGCCGACGTCTCCCACCGGCATGAGCTTGCGTCCAAGGACGGCGACGCCGAGCAAGAGCTTTCGGTAGGAGAGCGCGCCTGCGAGCGGATCTTCGACGGCCGTGCGCCCGGCGCCATACTGTTTGGCCGACGCAATGAGCGCGTCCATGACGGTTCGGTCCGTCGACGTGGTGCGGAACACGAGATCCGACATGATCTGATAGAGCGCGGCGCCGGCTGCCATGCGACGGCGTTTGCCCTTGATCTCCGGATCGACCGTGAGCGCGACCGGCTCCAGCACGGTGACCGTAATCTTTGGAAACCAGCGCCGCCGCACCTGCGTGCGATCGAGCCGCGAGAACGGGGTTGCTTCCGGGCCCTTGAGTCGAACCGGCACCACCATCGCGCCTGACTTGTCGGCGATGAGACCGGCGCCGTCGTAAACCTTCATCAGGCTGCCGGTTACCGTGATGCGCCCTTCCGGGAAGATGATCAGCGTGTCGCCGCTGCGGACGGCGTTGATCAGCGAGCGCGTCGCCATGGGCTTGGTCGGATCGAGCGGCATCGCCCGCGTCAGTTTGAGGAACGGCTTCACCCACCAGCGTTGGGCGATGCCGTGATCGATCGCGAACACGGGTTCCTGTTCGAGAAATGACAGTGCGATCGCCGCGTCGAGGAAACTCACGTGATTAAGCGCGATGATCGGGTGAGGCCCGGCCTTGGCGACGTTCTCAAGTCCGTGCACCTCGAGGCGATACAGCGCGCGGAGTGTCACCATCAGGAAATCGCGCAACGGGCTCGTCGGCATGGTGCGCGCGATCACAACAGCGACCGCAATGTTGGCAACCCCGATCGCCAGGAACAGCACGGGTGGCGTCACGCCGGCGGTCTGTACAAGCGCAACGCCGACACCGCCCAGCGTCATGAATGCGGCATTGAGCACGTTGACCGCGGCGACCACGCGGGCGCGGCGATCAGCACCGGCCCAGGCCTG
>JAFAXD010000537.1 GCA_019241285.1 Xanthobacteraceae bacterium
AATTTTCGTCGCGCTGTTCGGCAAGAACCCGCTCGACCTTTATTTCTACATGTATCAGGGGGCGTTCGGCACCTGGTTCTCCTGGCAGAACACGCTCACCCGTGCGGCGCCGCTCATTCTCACCGCGCTGTGCACGGCGCTGCCGGCGCAGCTCGGCATGGTGATCATCGGCGGGGAGGGCGCGTTGCTCATGGGCGCGCTCGCTGCAACGAGCGCCGCGCTAGCGCTGCCGGATGCGCCGCCGGTGGCGGTTGGCATTGCCATGGCGACGGCGGGCATGATTGCGGGCGGCTTGTGGATCGCGCTCTCCGGCGTGCTGCGGCAATATCGGGGCGTGAACGAGACGATCTCGAGCCTGCTGCTTGTCTACATCGCGCTCGCAATTCTCAATCATCTGGTCGAAGGACCGATGCGCGATCCGACCAGTCTCAATAAACCGTCGACGCGCGAGATCGGTGCTGCCAACATGATCGGCACCATCCCCGGCACGGACGTGCACTGGGGGTTCGCGTTCGGCATCATCGCCGCCGTGTTGAGCTATGTCCTGATCTATCACACGGTGTTCGGTTTCGCGGCGCGCGTCGCGGGCGGCAATATCCGCGCCGCAAAAGTCGTGGGACTGAGCGTCGGCAAGCTCGTGCTGATTGTGTGTTTCCTCGCCGGGGCCGCGGCGGGCCTCGCCGGTATGGTTGAGGTGGCCGCCGTCCAAGGCCGCACCAACGCCAATCTCGCCGCAGGTTATGGCTTCACGGGAATCCTGGTGGCGTTCCTGGCTAGGCACAATCCGCTGGCCGTGATCCCAGTCGCGATCCTGCTTGGCGGCATCGGCGCGAGCGGCGGGCTGCTGCAGCGCCGGCTCGGATTGCCGGATGCGTCCGTGCTCGTGCTGCAGGGCATGATCTTCGTCACCGTGCTCGCGAGCGATGCGCTCTACGGGCGACTGCCTTTCCTGAACAGGAAGGCGGTGTGAGATGGCAGACGGCTCGATCGGATTGTGGACCGTGCCGCTCGCCGTCCTCGGCGGCGCGATCCGTGTCAGCACGCCGTTTCTGTTCGTCAGCCTCGGGGAGTGCATCACCGAGCGAAGCGGACGCATCAATCTTGGCCTCGAGGGGACCCTGATCATGGGCGCCATGGGCGGCTACGGGGTTTCCTACCTGACAGGGTCGCCGTGGCTCGGCGTGGTTGCCGCCGGGCTCTGCGGAGCGGCACTCGGCGGGCTGCATGCCGCGATCTGCGGGCTGCCGCGCGTCAACGATATTGCGGTTGGCATCGCGCTCATGTTGCTTGGGACAGGGCTTGCGTTCTATCTCGGCAAGCCGCTGATCGAGCCGACCGCGCCGCGGTTGCCGTCGATCGACTTCGGCTGGTGGAGCGACATTCCGCAAGTCCGCGCCGCCCTGCGCATCAACGTTCTGTTCCTGATCGGCGTCGCGCTCGCGCCGGCGCTCGTTTGGGCCCTGCGCACGACGCGCGCCGGCTTGATCGTGCGCACGGCTGGCGAAAGCGCCGATGCGGCGCGCGCCATGGGCTACTCGGTGAACGCCATCCGCATGCGCGCCACCATGTTCGGCGGCTTTCTGGCCGGCATCGGTGGTTCCTTCCTCTCACTCTTCTACCCGGGCAGCTGGAACGAGGGCTTGTCCAGCGGGCAGGGGATCACCGCGGTGGCGTTGGTGATTTTTGCGCGTTGGGATCCGATGCTGTGCTTCTGGGCGTCGCTGCTGTTCGGCGGCGCCGCCGCGCTTGGGCCGGCGCTGCAGTCGGTCGGCGTCAGCCAGGGCTATCATCTCTTCAATGCTGCGCCGTATGTGCTGACGCTCCTGATCATGATCATTACCTGCTCGCCCAAGCGCACCCTCGTTGGCGCGCCGGCGGAACTGTCGATCACGAAGTAGAGGACCAAGAGGTCGACCATGACCCAACGCTATGTCGCTGCCGATCCTTATCCCTGGCCCTACAACGGCGACCTACGTCCGCAGAACACCGCGCTCATCATCATCGACATGCAGACCGACTTTTGCGGCATCGGCGGCTACGTCGACCGGATGGGGTACGATCTCTCGCTCACGCGTGCGCCGATCGAGCCGATCCAGCGTACGCTCGCTGCGATGCGCGAGCGCGGGTTTCACATCTTGCACACGCGCGAAGGCCACCGCCCCGACCTCTCCGATCTGCCCGCCAACAAGCGCTGGCGTTCGCGCAAGATCGGCGCCGGCATCGGCGATCCGGGGCCCTGCGGCCGCATCCTCGTGCGCGGCGAGAAGGGCTGGGAGATCATTCCCGATCTTGCGCCCAAGGACGGCGAGCCGATCATCGACAAGCCCGGCAAGGGCTCATTCTGCGCGACCGATCTCGAGTTGATTCTGCGCGTGCGCGGGATCGAGAACATCGTGCTGACCGGCATCACCACCGATGTCTGCGTTCACACCACCATGCGCGAGGCGAATGATCGCGGCTTCGAGTGCCTGCTGCTCGAGGACTGCTGCGGTGCGACCGACAAGGACAATCACGAGCACGCCGTCAAGATGATCAAGATGCAGGGCGGTGTGTTCGGAGCAGTCGCCGATTCCAAACTGTTTGTCGAAGCGCTGGCATGAGTGCGCCCGCGCACG
>JAFAXD010000568.1 GCA_019241285.1 Xanthobacteraceae bacterium
GCGGCGCTGCCGCAGGTCTTCAACGGCCTGCGCATCGGGCTCGCGCTGTCGTTCGTGGTCATGTTCGTTGCCGAGATGGTGTCGTCTTCGGAAGGGCTCGGCTACCTGATCGTGTTCGCCGACCAGAACGAGCGCTTCGAACTCGTCTACGTCGCCATCGTCAGCATCGGCGTGATCGGGTTTGCGGCCGATCGCCTGTTATTGCTCATCCGCAACCGGCTGCTGGTCGGCCAGTTGATGGCGACGGAGTTCGGGCGATGAGCGTGCTCAAGCCCGTGTTGCGGTTCTTCGGCCGCTACTACTCGGTGTTTCTGCTGTTCGCCGCCTATGAAGCCATAAGCCGGCTCGGCCTCGTGTCGCAGCGTCTGTTTCCGAGCCTCGGGGTGATCGCGCAGCAGCTGTGGATCTACACAGCCAACGGCCAGCTGATCTATCAGGCATCGATCTCGCTCGAGCGCGCGTTGTTCGGTTTTGCGCTGGCGCTCGTCGTCGGCGTGAGCCTCGGCACCGCCATGGCGCGCTCGCGCCTGATCGAAGCCTTGGTCGAACCGCTGTTCGTGTTCAGCTATCCGATCCCCAAGATCGCCCTCTATCCGGTGTTCATCTTCGTGTTCGGACTGGGCGATGCATCCAAGATCGCGCTCGTGTTCCTGGAATGCCTCTATCCGATCGTGATCCACGTCCACGCCGGCATGCGCTCAGCCGATCGCGTGCTGATTTGGGCTGCCCGCAACATGGGCGCGAGCCGTGCACAGGTGTTCACGCGCGTGCTCGTGCCGGCCTCGCTGCCGATCGTCTTCACTGGCCTGCGCATCGCGCTACCGGTCTCGCTCATCATCACGCTGGTCACCGAGATCATCGGCGAGAGCCGGGGGCTCGGCTTCTTCGTGACTTTTGCCACGTCCTCGTTTCAGTACGGGCGGGCGCTGGCGGCGTTCTTCGTCATCGCGCTGCTCGGCTTCGTGCTCGACCGCGCGCTGCTGTTTGCGCGCGATCGCATCGTGTTCTGGCAGCGCACGGATGCAGAGGTTTAGCGGAGTGTGCGGCCATCCTTCGAGACGCTCGCGCGCTCTTGCGCGCGAGCTCCTCAGGATGAGGTCTGAGATTGCTGAATTCCACCAAGGAAGACCTCATCCAGAGGAGCCTTGGCCCTATGGGCCAAGGCGTCTCGAAGGATGGCAACAAGCACAATGCTACTCGATCGGCGCCACGATAGTCGGGTGCTTGAACTGGTTGGCGTCGAGTTTCTGGTTGATCATGCCGGTGTCGGTATAGACGTCGAGCATGGCCTGGATGCCGGCGAAGTTCGGCGCGGCGCCCGGCTCGCGGGCGAAGTCGTTCCCCTTGAGCAGATAGGTATCGAGCACCTCAACAGGCACCTTGGTGATCTCGGACACGACCTTCATGGTCTCGGGCCGGTTGGCGAGCGCCATCTTCAGCGCCTTGGTGATGTCGCGCACATAGGCCTTGGCGAGCTCTGGACTTTTGTCGACGAAATCCTTGCGGCACGCCTCCACGATGTGGACGATGTTGGGCAGCACCTGGTCGAGTGAGAACAGCTTACGGATGCCGCCCTTGGCCTCGGCCCGCGCCGCAAACGGCTGGTTCATGTTGGAGGAATCGACGCGGCCAGAGCGGATCGCTTCTTCGGAGAGGGGAAAGCTCACCTCGACCAGTTTGATGTCTTTTTCGGGATCAAGGCCGTTCTTCTTCAACATCAGATTGAACGGGCCCTGCGTGCCGCCACCGATAATGCTGATGCCGACCGTCTTGCCCTTGAGGTCGGCGACAGTCTTGATCGGGCTGTCCTCCTTGACGGCCCAGTACACCGAAAAGCTGCCCGGCTTCTCGCCGACATGCTCGGCGACAATGTAGACATTGAGCGTGCCGGCGGCGGCCCCCTGTGCGATCGGCAGCACGCCCTGCGTCGCGCAATCGAGCGCGCCTGCGATTAGCGCCTGCGACATCACCGAAGTGCCCTGGAACTGCGACCATTCGATCTTGTAGGTCTTGCCGAGGTCGGGGAATTCCTGCGGCCGGCGCATCATCCAGTACTTGGCCTCTTCGGCCGGGATGGTCCATCCGACCCGGATGGTCGGAATGTCCTGTGCCTGGGCCGCGGAGGTGATAAAACCGGCCGCAAGGCCGAGCGCCGCAATCATTCGTTTCATTCGATGCCCTTGTGCTTCAACCATCATTGTTCCCGGCATGGAACGCCCCCGGCATGGAAATCGCAAGGGCGATTTTGTCCGAGTGACTCTCCGGCCATGACGAGCTGAGAGGTTCGGCCTCAGATAACGGAAACAAACTTGGGCACTCTTGCTCAACGATTGGGCGGCGTGTGATGAATGGCGGAACAGTGTTACCCTTGGTTGGAAGGCCTGATCGGATCCAGCGCGTGGCGACGAACCTCATCGAGATCGCGGCAGTGTCGAAGGTCTATGACACGTCGCAGCGCGGCCGCCACGTCGCATTGAGTGAGATCTCGTTCGATGTAGCCGAGGGGCAGTTCGTCTCGATCCTTGGACCATCGGGCTGCGGCAAATCGACATTGCTTTACATTGTCGGCGGTTTCGTCGATGCGACCAGCGGCAGCGTGCGGGTGAGCGGGGCGCCGGTCACGGGACCCGGCCCCGATCGCGGGCCGGTGTTTCAGGAATTCGCACTGTTTCCGTGGAAAACCGTGTTGGGCAACGTGATGTACGGACCGTTGCAGCAAGGCTTGTCGCGAACGCAGGCGGCCACGCGAGCACGCGAGTTGCTCGGCCTGGTGCACCTGACCAAATACGAATCGTTCTACCCGAAGGAGCTTTCCGGCGGCATGAAACAGCGTGTCGCGCTCGCACGTACGCTCGCCTATCAGCCGAAGATCTTGTTGATGGACGAGCCATTCGGTGCACTCGATGCGCTGACCCGCAAACACCTGCAGAACGAGTTGCTGGAGATCTGGGAACGCGATCGCAAGACCGTGATGTTCGTGACCCACAGCGTCGAGGAGGCCGTGTTCCTGTCCGACCGCATCTTTGTCATGACCAACTCGCCGGGCCGTATCCGCAAGGTGTTCGACGTCGCGCTGCCGCGCCCGCGCGTTCGCGCCGAATTGCTGGTCGATCGCCGCTACCAGGAAATGGTGGTGGCGATCGAAAAGCTGATGGACGAGCAGGAGCCGGAGCTTAGCTGATGGCGCGGGTCAACGCAATTCCCGGGCTGTCGGCGCTGATCGCCTGCGTGGCGTTGTTGCTGATCTGGGATGGGCTCTCGCGCGCATTCGCGGTGAGCGGACTGCCGCCACCCTGGGGGCCGCTGCGGGAGCTACCGAACCTGCTCACCGAGCCGGAGACGCTGGTCAACATCCTGGCGTCACTCAGGCGCATGGCGATCGGGTTCGTCGTCGCAATTGCCTTCGCGGTGCCGATCGGCTTGATGATGGGGCGGAGCCGGGCAGTCGCGGCGTTCTTCAATCCGCTGTTCATGGTGATCTACCCGGTGCCGAAGGCGGCGCTGATGCCGCTGATCATGTTGTGGATCGGCATTGGCGACATGGCCAAGGTGCTGGTGATCTTTCTCGGCGTGTCACTGCCCGTGGTCTATCACAGCTTCCAGGGCGCGCGTTCGGTGGAGGAGAAGATGCTCTGGTCGGCCGCCGCCATGGGGCTCTCCGCGTCCCAACGGCTGCGCCGCATCGTGCTGCCGGCGGCGTTGCCGGAGATCATGGTCGGCTGCCGCACCGGCGTGGTGCTGGCGCTCATCACCATGGTGACGAGCGAAATGATCGCGCGCCAAAGCGGGGTCGGAAACATCTTCTTCACCGCGCTCGACATGGGACAATACGACACGGTCTACGCCATGATCATCATCATCGGCGCGCTCGGCTTCTTCTGTGACGTCGGCTTTGAGGCCGTCCGCCGCGTCCTGGTTGCCTGGGCCGAGCCGTCACACCAGATCGCAGTCGGGTCGGCATGAGCATCCGCCGCAATCTCGTGAGCCTGATCGCGGGAGCGCTGCCGATCATGGCGGCGCTCTTCTTGTGGTACGCGGTCTGTGCCCTCAAGCTTGCGCCGGCCTCGCTGCTGCCGTCGCCGGTGACGGTATTCACCCGGCTCATTGCCTTGGCGGGAGACACGAATTTCCTTACCCAGGCCGGGATCACGCTGTTCCGCCTGTTCGTTGGCTTCGCCATCGCGGTCGTGCTTGGGGTGAGTATTGGCATCCTGGCGGCGGGGAGCCGCGCGGTCGCGACGCTGATGCAGCCGGTGGTGCGCGTGCTCGCTCCGGTGCCGAAGATCGCGCTCTATCCGGCCTTCGTGCTGGTGCTCGGCTTCGACCATTCATCCAAGATTGCGCTCGTTGTCGCCGATGCGCTGTTTCCCATTCTGCTTGCGACCTACCAGGGCGCAGCCGCTGTCGAGCCAAAGCTCGTGTGGTCGGCGCGCGCGGCGGGCGCTTCGCCGGCCAAATGCTTGTTCACCATCGTGCTCACGGCTGCGTTGCCGTCGATCCTCACCGGCGCGCGAATCGGTCTGATCATCGCCTGCATTGTCGTGTTCCTGGCCGAGATGATCACGTCGACCGACGGGCTTGGGCAGATGCTGGTGCGTGCGGCGCGCAACTTCCAGACCGTCGATATGTTCGAGCCGATCATCACCATCACGCTGCTGGGCCTGCTTCTCAACGCGGCGTTCAATGTGCTGAGCGCGCGCCTGCTGGTGGGGTTCGCCGAGCAGCCGTAGGAGCGCGTCAGACGAACTTTCATATTCACGCAACATTTAGCGAGTGCATATAGTAGATTAGACCCGTGGGGCGGCATCTTCGGAAAGGCTCGGTCATGGGGCGCAAGATACTTCTGGCAAGCACGGTTGCGCTGATGGCATCGGCGAGCGCGACGATTTTCAGCCTCGCCACGGCGCAAGCGCAGGCGCCATCCCCGCCCGTGACCGCGCAGCAACAATCCGCACCGCCCGTCGCCCACACCACCGCACGGGCCCGTCTCGCCCGGCCGTCTGGTGACCAGGTCCGCGCCGCGCGTGCGGAGTGCCGAGCGGAAGCGAATGCCAAGGGATTGATTGGGGGAGCGCGCGCCCAGCTGCTGCGCACCTGCTTCGCCGCCAAGGTGCCGGCGTTCGTGCGCCGCAACGAGTGCCGCAAACAGGGCAAAGCCAAGGGCTTGGCGCAAGGCGGCCTGCGCTCGTTCGTGCGCCAGTGCACGACCAGGAACTGATCACTCTTGCTGCACTGCAGACGCCCTGCGCTCCGCGATACCAACGTATAGTGTGACGGTTTGTTGCCGCGAACATTAAAGCCTTGTAACCTTTCCGGCATGCAGCTAGCGTTCACAGCTAGCGCTGGCGCGCCAAGCGGGCCAGCCAACCCCAGGGAAGGAACGTGGAATGAAGAAGACGTTGTTAGCGAGTGTCGTCGCTGTTGCGTTTGTTGCCGTCAGTGGCGCCTCCTGGGCCCAGGTCGG
>JAFAXD010000611.1 GCA_019241285.1 Xanthobacteraceae bacterium
TGAGCGCGGGGTGCGCCGGTTTCGCCTCCGGCTGCCGGTCGCGATGCTAAGGAAGGAGACCTGCTTCTTCCTCAGGCGGCTGTCCGGCCTCTTGTCCGGATACCTACCGACCGACACACGGCCACAGGCACGTGCGAAATTGGGCAAATCCCCAAATAAGTTATTTGGACGGGGTGTCAAGAGATTCTTCGCGGCGAGCACGAATTTCCTGATCGCCGTGACGCGATCGTGTCAGAAATCCGTCGCCGAGTTGTTGATGAAGGCGCCGAGGCGGCGCGCGGCGGCACTAATCGGCAGCTACAAACGGTTCAACCCGCATCCCATTGCGGATGAATGCCGCCATCACCACGACGCCGGCCAGGAAGAACAATGCAGTCAACACATATTCGCCGTAATTGCCCAGCCCGAAGAGGTTCGCCAGCGCCCAGCCGCCGGCAAAGGCGGCACCAAACACTTCAGCGCCGATCAGAATGGCGGCGCTGAGCACCGTCGAGACACTTTGCCATTTGATGCGGCGGCCTGTGGGGGTTGCTGTCATTTCGTTCATCGCTGCGGACCTCAGTTGCGCCGGACCCTCCACCAAATCGCGCACGCAATCAAGGGGGAGATTGGCGGTGCAATCGCCCCGCCGAAGGGCTACATCAGCCACATGAGGCAGCCACCATCCAACCCAATCCTCGCCACCTGGAACACTCCGTTCGAGGTGCCGCCATTTGCTGAAATCACGCCAGATGCGTTCAGCGACGCGTTCAAACAGGCTTTCGCCGCGCATCTGGCCGAGATCGAGGCTATCGCGGCCGAGCCCCAGCCGCCGAGCTTCGACAACACAATCGCGGCGCTGGAGCGCAGCGGCCGGACGCTCACCCGCGTCTCGTCCCTGTTTCACGCACTCACAGGCGCGCACAGCAACGATGCCCTGCTGGCAACCGAGCGCGAGATCTCCCCCAAACTCGCCGCGCACTGGAACAAGATCCGCCTCAATGACGCGCTGTTCGCGCGCATCGACGCACTCTGGCGCCAGCGTGACCAACTCAAGCTCAGCCCCGAGCAGGCGCGCGTGCTCGCGCGCTATCACACGACTTTTCGCCGCGCTGGCGCGGGCCTTGATGCGGCCGCCAAAGCGCGTCTCGCAGAGATCGCCGAGCGGCTCGCGGCGCTTGGCACCGGCTTCTCCCAGAATGTGCTCAAGGATGAGCAATCCTACGTGCTCGAGCTTGAGACCGAGGATGATCTCGCCGGATTGCCTGAGTTCCTCAGGCACGCCGCGCAAGCCGAAGCGGCAGCCCGGGGGCTCGCTGGCAAGCACGCCATCACGCTCTCGCGCTCCAGCGTCGAGCCATTCCTGCAGTCCTCACGCCGGCGTGACCTGCGCGAGAAGGCGTTCCGCGCCTGGGTTGCCCGGGGCGACACCGGCGGCGAGACCGACAACAAAGCGCTCATTGCCGAGATGATGGCGCTGCGCACGGAACGTGCCCGCCGACTTGGCTATCCGACCTATGCCGACTACCGCCTCGATGACGCGATGGCCAAGACGCCGTCCGCGGTGCGGGAGCTTCTGGACAAGGTCTGGCGCCCCGCGCGTGAGCGCGCGCTTGCGGATCGCGACGCCTTGCAGGATCTGATCCGCGCCGAAGGCGGCAACTTCAAGCTCGCGCCGTGGGACTGGCGCTACTACGCCGAGAAACTGCGCAAAGTGCGTTGCGACCTCGATGACGCCGAGCTCAAGCCGTATCTCGCGCTCGACAACATGATCGCGGCTGCGTTCGCGACGGCACACCGTCTGTTCGGACTGAACTTTCAAGAGCGCAACGATGTCCCAGTTTGGCACCCGGACGTACGTACGTTTGAAGTGACCGACGCCGGCGGCCGGCAGATGGGAATATTCTTCGGCGACTATTTTGCTCGGTCCTCCAAGCGCAGCGGCGCCTGGATGACGACCTTGCGCCCGCAGCAGAAGCTCGACGGCGACCAGCGCCCGCTTGTCATCAATGTGATGAACTTCGCCAAGGCGAGCCCGGGCGAACCGACGCTGCTCTCGCTCGACGATGCCCGGACCCTGTTCCATGAGTTCGGGCATGCGCTGCACGCCCTTCTCTCGGACGTCACCTATCCGATGATCTCGGGGACCTCGGTGCTTACCGATTTTGTCGAACTGCCGTCGCAGCTTTACGAGCATTGGCTCGAGCAGCCGGAGATCCTGGGCGAGTTCGCGCGCCATTACCGGACCGGCGCCCCGATGCCAGACGCGATGATCGGCAAGCTCGCCGCCGCGCGGACGTTCAACCAGAGCTTCGCGACGGTCGAATACGTCGCATCGGCACTGGTCGATCTCGATCTTCACCTGCTGGAGCGGACCGACCAACTCGACGTCAACCGCTTCGAGCGCGAGTCGCTTGCCCGCATTGGCATGCCAGAGGAGATCGTCATGCGGCACCGGCCGCCGCACTTCGCCCACATCTTTTCGGGCGGTTGGTATGCTTCGGCCTACTACAGCTACATGTGGTCTGAAGTGCTGGACGCCGACGCTTTCCAGGCGTTCCGCGAGGCCGGCGACGTGTTCGACCAGGGGACGGCGCAAAAGCTGCGCACGCACATCTATGCGGCCGGCGGCACGCACGATCCGGCTCACGCCTACACGGCATTTCGCGGGCGACTGCCGACCCCCGACGCGCTGCTACGCAAGCGCGGATTGGATACGGGCGTGGAGCAGCGGGCCTGATGGACCTGCACAGCGCCGGTCATCGCCGTGGCGCGGTCTGCGCGCCGCATCACGCGGCGGTTACGGCCGGCCGCGCGATCCTGGCCGAGGGTGGCAACGCGCTTGAGGCGATGCTGGCCATGGCGGCAACCATCGCAGCCGTGTACCCGCACATGAACCACCTCGGCGGTGATGGCTTCTGGCTCGTGCGCGAGCCAACCGGCCGCGTACGCGCCTTGATGGCGCCGGGTCCGGCCGGGGCGAACGCAACGATTGCGCTCTATCGCGAGCATGGCCACGACGAAATTCCACCGCGTGGGCCGCTTGCGGCGCTGACCGTTCCGGGCGCGATCGCTGGCTGGTTGCTGGCATTGGAAGCCGCACGCGCTCTCGGCGGCAAGCTTCCACTTTCATTGCTGCTCGACGACGCGATCCGGCACGCGCGTGAGGGCTACCTGGTGAGCCGCAGCCAGGCGCGCCTGTCGGCGGAAAAGCGAGAGGAACTGGCGCAGGCCCCGGGGTTCGCTGCGCCTTTCCTACCCGAGGGCAAAGCGCCGGAGCCGGGCACGATCTTGCGCCAGAGCGCGCTGGCCGCAACGCTCGAGCAACTCGCGCATGCAGGGCTCGATGATTTTTATCGCGGCGATGTCGGGCGCGAAATCGCCGCTGATCTTGATCGCATCAGCAGTCCGGTGACGCGCCGCGATCTTGAGACCTATCAGGCGCGCGTCGCGGAGCCACTATCGCTTAAGGTGGCGGCCGGCACGCTCTTCAACACACCGCCACCAACCCAGGGACTCGCGTCCCTGCTGATCCTTGCCGTGTTTGAGCGCCTACGGGTGACCGAACCGGAGGGCTTCGATCATGTGCACGGCTTGATTGAAGCAATTAAACGCGCATTTCTGGTGCGCGATCGTGTGATCGGGGATCCGGCACAAATCGGCCTCGATCGCTTTCTCGATGCGAAGTTTCTCGATGTCGAGGCGCTCAAGATCGACCGCAAAAAAGCGGCTCCCTGGCCGGCAGCGCCAAGCGCGGGCGACACGATCTGGATGGGAGCGGCCGACGCGGATGGCTGTGTCGTCTCCTATATTCAGTCCCTTTATTGGGAATTCGGCTCCGGCTGCGTGCTCCCCGCGACCGGAGTGCTGATGCAAAACCGTGGGGCGGCATTCTCGCTCGATCCACGCTCACCGCGCGCGCTCGCGCCGGGCCGGCTGCCATTTCACACGCTCAATCCAGCGCTCGCCGTCCTCACGGACGGCCGCATCATGGCTTACGGCACCATGGGCGGTGACGGTCAGCCGCAAACGCAAGCCGCGCTCTTCACCAGGCATGTCATCTATGGGGCACCCCTCGACCGCGCCGTTGATGCGCCACGTTGGCTGCTGGGCCGCACCTGGGGCTCGCCGCATACGAACCTGCGCATTGAGCCACGGCTTTCCGGGCAACTGATCGACCGGCTCATGTCGGCCGGCCATGATGTTGAAGTATTGGATGACGCTTATTCCGATCTCATGGGACATGCCGGTGCCGTTGTGCTGCACGCCGACGGCAGCGTGGAAGCGGCGCACGATCCGCGCGCCGACGGGGGCGCTGACGGCGTGTAGTTGCGCGCCCCGCGTGGTTGACAAACAATAAGCAAAACGTAGGTCGCTTTTTTACTGTGACAAATTGCGCCTCGGGGCCCGACCGGTTCCGGGGCGTTTCTATTTCACACGCTGATTGACCCGCCCGCGGCTGACGCAAGTCGCCGCACCCGGCGCAATTCCCTCCATCAATCAAACAATGCGCGCGCCCGCGCGCCGCAAAGGCCACATTCATGGCAGAAGAGGCGATTCCGTCCGCAGCGGATCCGCTGCGATCGCGCATTCCATCAACACGTTTGCTCTCGCTCGCCGAACTCTATGCGGCGCAGCAGCTAGGCCAACCCCTCCAGACAAACTCCTACACGCTTCCGGAGCTCTATGCGCTGGAGCAAACCGGCGCACCACTCGATCTCGACCCATCGCCCGACAGCAGCTCGCCGCAGCAATTACAATCACCCGAGCCGCAGGACGGATCGCTGCCAATCTTAGCGGATCAAAGTGGCGCACCGCTGCAACCCGAGCCGCTCACGCCGGGGGAACGTCTCGGCGGCGCTCTGCGCGCCGCTGGTCATGAGCTAGTTGGCGACCGGTGGGACTATGGAGAAGCCCTGGCGAAGACAAAGGTCGGATGGGAACCACAGTCCACCCGAGCGCGACATTCCGCCGACGAGGCATTCCGCGACGGGAAGCCAGGCAAAGTTCAAGGCCAAGAAGGCGCAACCTTCGACGATCACCTCGCGGACATCCACGCGGCGTCGGAGCGCTTCGACCAAACGCATCCCGAGCAGGCAGCCGCGGCACGGTTGGTGCCCTTCCTGGCCGGCCTTAGCGCAACTGGGCTCTTGGCCCGACTTGCGTCCGGAGAGCGGCTGATCGGAGCGACGGCAGCGCGTAGCGTGCCGCAAGCAGTCGCACCGTTGGCAGGTCGGCTCGGCCCAGAGCTCCCTGAGGGAGCGCCGGCAGCCGCATCTGCCGCGGCGAAAGTAGAGCCTGCGCTAACATCAATCTTACGGAAGGAAGAGCCTGCCGTCCCATCCGCTGCCGCGCAAACCGAGCCTCCACCCGAAGCAGTCGGATCTCCGTTAATTGGACACAACCGACGCAACTACAGCGTCGCCGCTGAAGTGCGGCTTTTAGAAAAGCCTTTCGGCACGGGCCGCAGGGGGCACATCCGCGAAGCCAACGAGGAAGTCTTACGTAGGAAGGAGAGCGACCCCGAATATGCGGATCTGTTGCAAAGGTTGGGTATCAATCTTGAGCGAAACCGGTGGGGCAGCGCGCCGCGCAGACCTCCCAAAGGTTGGACGTGGCACCACCATCCACACGAAGAAGGGCTTGTGCAGCTTATGCCTCGATCGCAACACGAGGCCAGTGAGTTGCAAGCCCTGCTGCATCCTTTCAAGTATCGCGCGGGAGGTTTTGCCCGGTGGGGCCATAAGTACGCGATCCCAGCTGCGTCCGCAGGAGCGATCTGGCCTATGCAACATCCTGACGCGCAGACGGACGATAGCTCGCAGCAACAACCGGACGAACTCTATTGATGCATCAGTCCTTCACGAGGCGTCCGGCTCAACGACCCACCGGACCAGCAAAATCCTCATCCCGCAATTCGATCGGCGTGCCGTGCGGCGTCCGCGCCGCGGCACGATCCCATGCATCATGATAGCGCGTGAGCGTCGCCAAATCGCTCAGGCCCTTCTCGGCAACCATGCGCTCGAGCGTCACCAGCCAATGTTGGTAATAGGTCTCGCCCGTGTCCGGGTCACCGGCGGCCTGAGCACGCTTGATCTCCTCACCGAGCGCCGATGCCCATTCGCCCCAAGTGAAGAGGCCACGTGCCTGCAAGGCAAGCGCCATGGCAAATGCCTGCGCTTCCCACGGCTCGCGAAACACCGGTCCGTCGCGGTCGCGCGGAATTCCGCGCACCGCGTTCATGGCAAGGCGGGCGGCCGCCGGATCGACCCCGCTCATGCAGGCTCCAGATAGGGCTCCCAGGCCTCGACTGAAATCTTCGACGTGGGATCACCCTCCGGGCCCCACAGGTCGCGGCCATCAAACACGACGGTGTAGAGCCAATGCGGATCCTCGCCCTGACCCGCGACGACCGCATCCGGAAACACATGACACCCGCGCACCGCCTCGACGGTGCCGACGTGTCCGCGCACATAGCGGGGCAGCCGCGTATGCGTCGGCGGATTGATGTTGCGCGCGCGCACGCGGTCGCCCGGCTTGAAGCGGGCCGGCGCAGTCGCCGGCCGCGCATAGGACGGCCGCGTGAAAAGCTTGTTCGCCTGCGATGGCGGGATGCTCGAGTTGACCGGTTTTGCCGGTGCGCGCGCGTGGCCGGCCGCGATTTCCTCGGCCGTCACCAACCCGTGTTTGAGCAGCAATTGCTCAAGCCCCCGCTCCCAGCGCTCATAATAAGAGCTCGCAAGATAGACCTGGGGCGGCAGCATCTCCTGAGAGGCCCGCATCATGTCGATATTCCACAACCCGGCGAGCCCCGTCACGCGACTCATGGCGTAGACGCGCCCTTCCCATTTGTCGTGGAACACCGGCTCGTTCAGCTCCTCGCGCACGGGACCAAACCCGTGCATCCCACCCATGTCATGGACACCATTCATGCTGATGCTCCCGGCGCCAGCGCAAGGCCCGTACCGATCATGGCGTTGCGAGTGACCAAGGTTGCAAGCTTCTCTTCGCTCCAGCCCTCGGTGCCTGCCGGACGCATCGGAACCACGATGAAGCGGGTCTCGGCGGTGGAATCCCAGACGCGAATTTGCGTTTCGGCGGGTAGTTCGACCCCGAACTCGCGCAGCACGCCGCGCGGGTCGCTCACGGCGCGCGAGCGGTAGGGTGCGTATTTGTACCAGACCGGCGGCAGGCCAAGCATGTCCCACGGGTAGCAGGAGCAGAGCGTGCAGACGACCATGTTGTGGACCGTGGGCACGTTGGCAAGGACGACCATGTTGTCTCCTTCGGCACCGCCGAACCCCAGCTCGGCGATCGCCGCCGTCGCGTCAGTCAATAGCCGCTCTCGGTATGCCTCGTCGAGCCAGGCATG
>JAFAXD010000614.1 GCA_019241285.1 Xanthobacteraceae bacterium
CTGCACTTTGCCCTCGCGGGCTTTGGATTGTTGTTCTTCGGCCCGGAGGGAGTGCGCACGCAGCCGCTCGCCGACGCGCGTTTTGAGCTTTTCGGGGTGGTCCTCTCGCTACAAACCGTACTCGTGGTCGGCGCGGCGGTCGTATTCAGCGGATTGCTGTTTCTGTTCTTCGAGTTCACCATGACCGGCAAAGCGCTGCGCGCGACGTCGGTTAATCGCACAGGTGCGCGCCTGGTCGGGATCAGGCCGGCACGCGCCGGCACCATTGCCTATTTGCTTGCTTCGGTGCTGGCCGGCGTGTCGGGCGTTCTGATTGGACCTGTCACGACGATCTTCTACGACTCCGGATTCCTGATTGGACTGAAGGCGTTTGTCGGATCGATCTTCGGTGTGCTCGCAAGCTATCCGATGACGGCGCTCGGCGCGGTTCTGGTTGGTCTCCTGGAGAGCTTTGCCTCGTTCTGGAGCAGCGCCTTCAAAGAGGTCATCGTTTTCTCGATCCTTATTCCCATCCTGCTGTGGCGCTCCTACGCGGTCGGCGAGACCGAGGAAGAGGCCGAGGAATGAGCGTCCGCCAGCTCCGAGCGCTCGAGATTGCGGTGATCGTCCTACTGGCCGCCGCGCCGCTTTACGTCGGCGCGTTCCGCATCACGCTCCTGAACTACGTCGGCGTCTACGCCCTCGCTGCGCTTGGGCTCGTGTTGCTCACGGGAATCGGCGGCATGGTGTCGATGGGGCAGGCCGCATTCGTCGGTATCGCGGCTTATGCGACAGCGTGGGCGACGACGGTCGGCGGTTATTCGCCATGGATCGGGCTTGTCCTGGCCTTGGTTCTTACAGCTCTCGCGGCAGCAGCGATCGGCATCACCACGTTGCGGCTGGGCGGACATTTCCTGGCCTTGAGCACGGTCGCCTGGGGGCTCTCGATCTACTATTTGTTCGGCAACCTGACGGAGCTTGGCCGCTTCACCGGCATTTCCGGTATTCCGCCGGTCTCGATCGGGGCATTCTCACTGATGTCCAGCACCCGCATGTTTTATCTGATCTGGGGTGTGGCGATTGCAGCGCTGTTCCTGGCGCACAACCTGCTCGACTCACGCGAGGGCCGGGCGATGCGGGTGCTGCGGGGCGGCAATACGCTGACCGAAAGTCTGGGGATCGGCGCGTTTCGCGTGAAGCTCATCACCTTTGTCATCGCCGCCTTGCTGGCTGCATTGTCCGGATGGCTTTACGCTCATCTTGGCCGCTTCGTCGCACCCGGCCCGTTTGATGTGAACGTCGGCATCGATTACCTGATGATGGCCATGGTCGGCGGCGCCACTGAGCTCCTGGGCGCTGTCGTCGGCTCAGGCTTGGTGACGTTTCTCAAGAACAGCATCCAGGACTTTCTCCCGCTGATCGCCAAGGGCGCGGCCGGCCAGCTGGAGATTGTTGCGTTCTCGGTCCTGTTCATCATCTTCCTGCAATATGCCCGCAGCGGCATCGTGCCCTTCCTGGAGCGCTGGTTGCCCAGGCCGCAACCAAAACTGCCGGCGCAAGCGCGTCCACTTGAACGCCGATCCAAACCGGCCCCCAGTACGCCGCTCCTGCGAGTCGAAGGCGCAGTCCGCCGGTTTGGCGGGCTCGTCGCCGTCGACAAGGTGAGCTTCGATCTTGCAGCGGGCGAAATTCTCGGGCTGATCGGACCCAACGGGGCCGGCAAGAGCACCATGTTCAACCTGCTCACCGGAGCGCTGCACCTCGACGCCGGCCGCATCCGTTTCCTCGATCGCCAGATCAGCGGACTGGCCCCGCGCCACATCGCCCGCGCCGGCATCGCGCGCACCTTCCAGCACGTTCGCATCCGGCCGCGCATGACGCTGCTCGACAACGTGTTGCTCGGCACATATCCGCGAACCCGCGCCGGATTTATTGCCGGCGCGCTGCGGCTCGATCGCGGCGAAGAGGCGAGGGCGCGCCAGGAGGCCCTCACGCAGCTCGCCCGTGTCGGTTTGGGCGACCGGCCGTTCGAGCTTGCCGGTAACCTGCCGCTCGGCAATCAGCGGCTGCTGGAGATCGCACGGGCGCTCGCGGCCGATCCGGTGCTGCTGGTGCTGGACGAGCCCGCCGCCGGGCTGCGCCGACAGGAGAAACAAGCGCTGGCCGAGTTGTTGCGCACATTGCGCACCGAGCACATGACGATCCTCCTCGTTGAGCACGACATGGAGTTCGTCATGGGCCTGGTCGACCGCATCGTGGTGATGAATTTCGGTTCCAAACTCTGCGAGGGGACGCCGAGCCAAGTGCGCGGAGACGTTCGTGTCCAGGATGCCTATCTGGGAAGCGCGGCCTGATGCCACTTTTGTCGATCAGTGACTTGCATGTGGCCTATGGCAAGGTCGAGGCGGTGCGCGGGATTTCACTCGCGTTGGAGCAGGGGCAGATCGTCACCGTCATTGGCCCGAACGGCGCGGGAAAGACCACGCTGCTCGCGGCCGCCATGGGACTACTGCCATCGCGCGGGAACATGCATTTCGACGGCCAGGACCTGCACGACCTCGATGTCGAAGCACGGGTGGAGCATGGCTTCTGTCTGGTGCCCGAGCGCCGCGAGTTGTTTGCCGATCTCAGCGTGGAAGACAATCTGTTGCTGGGCGCCTATGCGCGCCGCCGCGACCGCAGCGCCGTGCGCCAAAGCCTCAATCAAGTCTATGCCCGGTTTCCTCGTCTGCAGGAACGGCGCCGGCAGACCGCAAACACACTCTCCGGCGGCGAACGGCAGATGCTGGCGCTCGGCCGCGCTCTCATGGCGAAGCCGCGGCTGTTGCTGCTTGATGAACCAAGCCTTGGGCTCGCGCCGCTGATCGTGCGCGAGATCTTCCACATCATTGCGTCCCTGCGTGAGCTCGGTGTCTCCATCCTGCTGGTCGAGCAAAATGCGCGCGCCGCGCTCGAGACCGCCGACTTCGGTTACGTCTTGGAGACAGGGGAAATGGTGCACTCCGGCCCGGCGGCGACACTGATGCATGATCCGAAGCTGATCGCGACCTATCTGGGCGGGCATTAGCATGGCAGGGGCGTTGACCGGCCAAGTTGTCGTCGTGTTCGGCGGCAGCTCCGGTATCGGACTCGCTGCGGCCAAGGCCGCAGAGGCCGAAGGCGCATCGGTGGCGATCATCGGCCGCGACGTGGACAGGCTTCGGGCCGCGTCTGCAACGATTGCCGGATCGGACTGGCGTTCGACTGATGTGACGGATGCCGCGGGGGTGGCCCGAGCAGTCGCGCATCTGGGCGCCATCGATCACGTTTTTCTATCTGTTGGCCAGGGCGGCGCGTCCGACGTCCTCAAGAGCGCCGCCGAGGATCTACGGCGTCCATTCGAAGAGCGGGTGTTCGGTACTTTCAACGTTGTCCGCAGCGTTGCGCCGAAAATGCGCGAAGGCTCGATCACCTTGATGTCGGGCCTGTACGCCTCGCGAACCCGCCGGCACGCGTCGGCTCAGACCGCCGCGCTTTGCGCGGTGGAATCGCTGGCCCGCACGCTTGCGCTCGATCTTGCTCCGGTGCGCGTCAACGCGGTGGCGCCGGGATGGATCGATACGCCCCGTCTCGACCGGAGCTTCGGTCCCGACAAGGCAGGCCGGGTGGATGCCATTGCGCGCGAGCTCCCAGGCAAGCGCATCGGTCATACCGACGAGGTCGCTTCGGCCGTCATCTTGCTGATGACCAACCGTTACATCAATGGCGAGGTGCTGCATATAGATGGCGGCGGCCGGTTCGTGTAGTTCGTAGGATCGTGCAGCAAATGACGGAAAACGTTGCAGGTCCACATCTGTTGGACGAAGAACAATTGGCGAAACCATCCTATGTTAATGCAACTTGCCCAACTTGCATGGCCAACTTGTTGATTGGATCAGCAAGGATGAGGAAGCGTGGCCGCCCCGCATTTGCAAAATCCGGAACACTGGCGCCGACGGGCCCAGGAATTGCGCTCAATTGCCGACGAGCTCACCGCCTTCGCGCGCGCCAAAGCCTCGCTGTTGCGAACGGCCGAGGAGTATGACCGGCTGGCAATGCGGGCCGAGCGTCGCCTGAACTCGGGATACGGCGGCTGACATATTCCCCTGCTCGGCCAGTTCTCGGCCGCCACTTCGGTGAACATATCTGCCATTCCTGCTCGATCGCGAAGCCGAGGGGAACTTGACTAACTTATGTTAGTTTCATGTCCGGAATGCCTATATACCACTTCCATCTCACCGACGGCCAAAAGCTGCACGATCCTCGTGGGCTCGAGCTTCCCGACGAGGCCGCGGCCCGGCATTACGCCGAAGGGCTGGCGCATGGGTTCGTGCCCGTCGCTTCGTTGCTCAACCGTGCGTCCCAGATGTTCGTTGAAGTTGTTGACGAGGCTGGAAGCACGGTCGCCCGATATGCGGTGAACATCGGCCACTCCCGCCGATGACGTACAGCATGAATCCGAAGCCGCAGGGAACCGCAGACGAGGTACGGCGTTGGCTGTACGTCCGGCCATTCCCATCCCCCCCAAGCCCCCGTGCTTGGCCGGATAAGTAAGGGCGCAGTGCAAGCTGCGCCCTCTCTTTATGCGTCATTGCTCGCCCAGCAACTCGGACCAATCAAACTGCCGTATCGTTAATCCAGGCTAATGAATCCTGATCAAACAGGCGTTACAGCTGGACCAACCCGGTCGAGGCGCGCGCCCCGGGCCGGCTGTATCGCGATATCGATATGGAGGGAGGGTCACCATTCCTCTATTTTTTTTCGACTACTTCGATGGCCAGCAGCTTCATGAATCCGAGGACGGCCTTGAGCTTCGTGATGTGGACGCGGCTTACCTGGAAGCCTTCAAGGCTGCGACCGAGATCTGGGGGGAGGCCCTTCGCGCCCGCCGCAACCCGCATGCCGACGCCTTCAGCATCCGGGACGGAACGGGCATCGTGGTGTTGGAACTGCCCTTCGCCGAGATACTCGAGAGCAGCCGCGGCCGCCGCTTGCGGTCGCGCCCAAACGGAGGGCCCCCTCGACCACTGCGGCCGCCGAGTTTGCCGCAAAGAGCGTGCGCAAGGGTCGCCGGATTGTCGTGGAGCAGAAAAATCGAGTCGAGTTTCTCAAGATGCGGGGTCGCGACAGTCGCGAAGCTGAGCGAACGCTCACCCTCTTTACCCGGTCATTGGCCATCTTTGAGGACTATCTCAACACGATTCGGACACTGCAGCATTGAACCGCGGGCCTGGTTCCCCGACGGCTGTTACGCCGGCTGCTGCGCAAGCCGAGTCGCGGGCGATATCAGAATCACGATTGCTTGAATCAAGAACCCGATCGCCGCCACAACAAGGCACGCCTCGGCCCCCGATATCGCTCCGATCAGGGCGCCGGCAGCAGCGCCAACCGGCCGTGCTCCCGTGGCCATGATGTTGATCGCCGAGACACGGCCGAGCAGATCATGCGGTGTCACCGCTTGCCGAAGCGTGGTGGTGGAGATCACCCACAGAATCGGACCGACGCCGATCAGGAAGAACGCCGCGCCGGCAATGACGGCGGAGGGAACCCGAATGGTCGTGACCATCAGCACTGCGGCGAGCAGCCCGGCAATGGGGCCGATGGCGATTACCACCCCAAACCGGAGGACACGAGCAACGTGGCGCGCCATCAACGCGCCGAGCACCATGCCCACGCCGAAACAGGCGAGGGTCAATCCAACACCGGTTGCATCAAGTCCCAGGCGGTGGATCGCATACGGGACATAGACAGCTTGCAGCATGAAGAACGCCGCGTTGAACACGAACTGAGTGACGAAGATCGGCCGCAGCAACGGGTGCGAAAAGACGAATGCTGCTCCTTCGCGCAGCTCCTGCAAGGGGTGACGGCGCGCACGCGCCGCCCGATCCGGCTCAGGGACGGCTATTAGAAGCACGACGGCCAGACTTGAGAGCATCATGGCGAGGCCGAATGCCGCCGATCCGGTCGTCACACCAACAAGAGCACCGCCGAGTGCTGGGCCGGCCGCGAACGCAACGGTCCTGGCAAGTTCGATGCGTCCATTGGCAGCAATCAACGCTTCGCGGGGCACGAGCGCTGGCACAAGGGCCGGGCCCGCCACGCTGAACACCACCGTTCCGCAAGCCCCGACCAGACCGAGGCCCGCGAGCAGTGGCAGGCTCAAGGCGTGGGTCGCTGTGAGCAGCAGGATCGCGAGCAACGAAGCGGTCCGCAGGCCTTCGGCGGCGGCCATCAAGGTGCGTCGCGACATGCGGTCGGCGACCACACCGGCCGGAATGGCGAAGAGAAGAAACGGCAGCGTCTGAGCAGTTTGCAAGACGCCCGTTGCTCCGGCGCCGGCACCGAGCGAAAGCACGGCCACGATGGGTGCCGCTGCAAGTGCAATCTGCTCGGCGGACTGGGCCGCAAGGTTGGACCAAGCCAGGCGATTGAAGCCGGCCGGGATGTGAACTGGAGAATTGCTTGGCATGCGAACCTCGATCCCTTGTTCGCACGGACCTAGGCACTGCGCGCAACCAGGGCACTCCGTTCCTTGCCCGCAAATTTCGCACTGTCTTGCAGGGCGAAAATACCGTTAGTCGTTGCAGACATCCGGTATAGACAATGCGGCAAGGCGTCAGCTCGTGTGGGAGATTGGGGTGCGCACCAAACTGCTCGTTGCCACATATTGTTTTGCCGTGATTTGGGCGCCGAGCCTTCTTCGGGCTCAGGACCTGTCCGCACTTGAAGCCGCTGTGAAGAACCATGCCTGTCCTGCCAATGCGGCGTCCTTCCGCCGACTTGATGCCATGGCGCAGTGCGATCCCGGCGGAAAAGCGAGCGCTGCCTGTGATCAACAAAACAAGGCACCAGGCGCGGAATGGCAGCAATGCCATCTTGAGATCATCAAATGCCGCGGCGCCGTCGCGCAGCAGAATACGGTTATCGAGGACTACAATCGGCTGGTGGATGAGTGCCGGAGCAAAACTGGCGAAGCGAAGGGCTCAGAACCAAAGTCGGCCAAGGCCACAGTAAAACCGGCGACAGATCCGCAGTCGCGGCAAGATCAGGCCGAGCGGCAAAGGAAGGGTCGGCAAGCCGCCGAACCGGCGGAAACCGCCGCGATTGAACAACAACAGGCAGAACAGGACACCCGCGCAGCCGCCGGTCGTATTTGCATCGCCGACAGCGGCGGATACCTCATCGACTCGTGGACCAAGAAATCGCCGGCGTCAGGGGTGTGTCAGGACCTCTGCACGCATACCCCTGCAGGCGATCTCCCACCGCCTGCCGATGATGCGCAGAACGTCGGCAAACGCGACCGCTTCTGCGAGCGGCAGTGCCAAGTGAGCGATGCATCAGGTGCGCGTTGCTATCAGATCAAGGCGGATCAGCGGGCAGCCGTCCTGCAGGCCCTCAGGCAGGATTGGGAAGTGCACGAGGAAAGCCAGTTCCTGCCTGGGAACTGAACGCCCTCGCGCCGGCCATCTCGCAATGACACAGATCGTCGGGACGAGCCCGGCGATGACGACGGAGAGTCACTGGTTCTCGGCCCGCTGCCGATCGCCGGTGTAGGTGACGCGCCAGATCGTACCGCCGGTGTCATCCGCGATCAGGAGCGAGCCGTCGGGCGTGACCGCAAGCGCGGCCGGGCGTCCCCAGACCTCGGCGCGGCGATCGCCTGAGGCCCAGAACCCGGTGGCAAAGTTCTCGTAGTAACCTTCGGGCTTGCCATCTTTGAAGGGCACCCGCACCACCTTGTAGCCTGTGGGCACCGAGCGGTTCCAGGAGCCTTTCAGCGCCACGAAGGCGCTGCCGTGGTATTGCGCCGGAAACTGATCGCCGTTGTAGAAGAGGAGATCGAGCACCGAGGAGTGCGCCGTGAACAGCAGGTCCGGCGTGATCGTCGCCTCGACCTTGTCCGGGGCGAGTGCGGCAAATCCGGGCTGCGGGTGCTTGCCGACATACGCATACGGCCAACCGTAGAACCCACCTTCCTGGACGCGGATCAGATAATCGGAAGGCAGCCGGTCGCCGAGCCCGTCGCGCTCCTGCACCACGGCCCACAAATCGCCGGTCTGCGGATTGAAGGCGAGGGCGGTCGGGTTTCGCGTGCCGGACGCGTAGGTCATTTGGTGCGAGCCGTCGGCATCGAAACGCTGGATCGTCGCCTTTGGCTCAGGCTCCACTCCGAGATTGCCGGACGACCCTACGCCAACAAACAGCGCGCCGGTCTTCGGGTCGATCGCCAAGTGCCGGTTCTGATGTCCCTGCACGATCCCAAACACGCCTTTGGGCGTGAGCATCTGCGCCCCATAGGCGCCCGGCACAGGACGGCGCTGATCGGGCGCGAGCTGGTCGGCGCGTTGGACCGGCTCAGGACGACCCGCCCGCAGCGCGCCTGGCACGTGAGGCACGCGCCAGATGCCGTCCTGATCGGCGACCAGGAGATGATCGTCCTGCCAGGCAATTCCATACGGCTTGTTGAGGTCCTCCACGTGACGCTCAATCCACTTGGCGTGCCCCGACCCATCGTCGCGCAGCAGGGTCAGATATCCGGGACCTTGCTCCACGACCAGGACGTCGCCGTTGGGCAGGACGAGCATGCGGCGTGGATTCGTGAGTCCGGTTGCAAACGGTGTCGCCGTGAAGCCCTCCGGCACGCTCGGCGCCTGGCCGGAATAGGGGACGATGAGCGACCGGTTGGTCGCGATTGGAGTTGTCTTGGGCTGCGGCAGATTGTTGGGATCGACCTGAAAGCGGCGCCCGATCTCGTGCTCGGCGGCGAAATTCTGTTTCAGATCCTCGTCACTCGCCTGGTCCGCAGTCTGCTGCGCGGCGGCGGTGGCGAGCATTCCGATCATCGCGACGAGCGCGAGAGACGTGCCATGGAATCGTTTCATGCTGGTTCGCCCGGCTTGGAGTGTTCCTCAACCTGATGTTCGCCCGTGGGGCGTACGCTTTTTTATTGGCGGACCATATTGGAACCGCCGGACATGCTCTGCAACCGTGCTGCCTTCACAGAAACGGAGGAGTGCGCCGTGGCATTGCTCCTATTGACCCGGTCCAAAGCAAAATGAATCGGTCGCGCCGGGCGAGGACGCCTGTCTGCGCGCCGGGCTGTTTGACAACTTAATCAGGATTATGACGCTGCAGGGAACGTCATCTAAGCAGAAAACGTCATCTATGCGTGCGGCCATCCTTCGAGACGCTCACGCGCTGTCGCGCGTGAGCTCCTCAGAATGAGGGCTGAAAGATTGTTGACGCGCCGCAACCAACCGCAGCCCTCATCCTGAGGAGCCTGATCCCGCGGGGATCGGGCGTCTCGAAGGATGGCCGCACAACGTCATGTATGGCGATAGACGTCATCCCACCGGGAACGACACGAATGCGGGGCGATGACATCTATGAGGGAAACGTCATCTATGCGGCGCCTTCGTCGGCCTGCCTGCTGACAGCCGTCTCCCGTCCGGCGATGATCGCGACCTCGGCGATGCGGGACGGGCGCAAGCGCGCGGCGAGCCGCGGCGCGAGCCCGTGCCAGAATGCAAAATCGTTGGCGCGCGAGCCTTCGAGGCCGGCCAGCGCCGCCGCGGCGAGGAATGGCAGGCTCTGAATCAAGAGGACATCGCCGAATAGACTGATTTCGCGCACCTGCTCATAGTTGGTGGCGAAGATGATCGTCGCCCCGAGCACCAGCAGACTGCCGAGGATGCCCTCGTAAAACGCCGGGAACTGGGTCCGCCGCCGGCTGTTGCCGCCCTTGGCGGTGCGCACGAACGGCAGGTGCTCGCGAATGAGCCCGTAGCTCACGGCGCGCGCCACCGTCCATTGCATCGCCATCGCGGCCAGCATGGCTGCAGCAGCCTGCCGGGCCGGAATGTCGACCCGGGCACGGTAGAGCGCAACGAAGTGAATGAGCGAGATCGCGAACGTGGCGAGGATCGGCAAGGTGAGGATCTTGTCCGGGATCGCGATGCCGAGGAATGCGACCACCGGCACCCAGGCGAGATTGAGCAGTGCGACGAGGACGCCCACGCTCTCGGCACCCAGCCAGTTCAGCCAGCCCATGGCAAACTCGCGCCGCTGGTCGCGCGTGAGCTGGGTCGTGCCGGAGAGCAGACGCCGGCAATGCTTCTTGGCGATCTGCAAGCCGCCAAACGCCCAGCGGTGGCGTTGTTTCTTGAACGCCTCGAAGCTATCGGGCAGGAGCCCATAGCCATAACGCCGATCGGTGTAGTGTGCGAGCCAGCCCTGCTCGAGCAAGGTGAGCCCAAGGTCGGTGTCCTCGCAGATCGTGTCGCTCGACCAGCCGCCGGTGCTCTCGAGTGCGGCCTTGCGGATAAGGCACATGGTGCCGTGCACGATGATGGCATTGGCCTCGTTGCGCAGGACCATCCCGATGTCGAAGAAACCCGAATACTCGCCGCACATGGCCCGGTGCATCGGCGTGCGCGCGCCGTCGCGATGGTCCTGCGGCGCCTGGATCAGCCCGACCTTCGGGTCGGCAAAGGCCGGCACCAGATCCTTGAGCCAATTAGGTGTAACCGCATAATCGGCATCGACCACGCCGATGATCTCGGTCGCCGGGTCGCTGTGCTCCAAGGCGAGGCGCAGCGCGCCGGCCTTGAAGCCGCTGAGGCCCTCGACATTGAGAAACTTGAAGCGTTCCCCGAGCGTGCGGCAGTGCTCTTCGACCGGCCGCCAGTAGGCGGGATCCGGCGTGTTGTTGATGACGACCACGCACTCGAAGTTTGGATACTGGAGCGCAGCGATCGAATCGAGCGTCGCCTTGAGCATCTCCGGCGGTTCCATGTGGGCGGGCACATGGATCGACACTTTGGGCGTATAGCCGGCCGGGACGGGGAGCGGTGCCGGCAACAGCCGCCGCGGCGGTGGGCCGAATAGGACCGTTGCGATCTCCTGCACGCGGGCAAGCGCGATAAGAACGAGCGGTACGAGCAGCACGATGCCAAGCCCGAGCGCGAAGGCGGAGCCGGCCACGAAGTAATGGCCGTTCCAGAACGCGAATACCGTTGCGGTCCAGGCGCCGACCACATGGGCCGCGAAGGCCAGCAGCAACGCTTGGCCCAGGGTGGCGCCGACAATCGCCAGGATGGGCAGCGAGACTAGGAACCCGACTGCCACCGCAATCGCACCCAGTTTCCAATGATCGGGGTCCGCGATCAGGCCGGACCATTGGAACTTCGGCTGGTGGTCGGCGCCGAACAGGCCCCAGTACTGGCCGACGCTGCCTTCCGATGTCTTCCAGGGCTGATCGAAGGCCTCGATGATGTTGTAGTCGATGCCCAGCGCATCGGCACGGGTCACGAAATCGCGGATGATGTTGGCCTGTTCGGCGCGCCCCGGCATGGCTTCGCCGCGGTTATAACCGGCGCTCGGCCAGCCGAATTCGGCAATGACCACGCGTTTGCCGGGATAGGCGCGGCGGAGCATGTTGTAGGAGTTGACCGCGGCGTCGACGGCCTGATTGGCGGGAACATCGTTCCAGTAGGGCAGGGCGTGGGCGGCTATGAAGTCGACGGCGGCGGCAAGCCGGATGGAGTCGCGCCCGAGCTCCGTCCACGAGCTGACAATTTCACCGGTCGTGACCGGGACTTGCGTTTCCTTCTTGACGCGCTGGATGGCCTTGATCAGCTCGTCCACCGTGAGGCCGCCGCGGTACAGCGTTTCGTTGCCGACCACGATCGCGACGATGTTGCTGTGGCGGCGGGCAAGCTCGATGCCGGTGCGGATCTCGCGCTCGTTGAGGGTCTCGGCGTCCTTTCGCTGTTTCTCGGGGAGCGGTGTTCCGTCCGGGTTCTGCGTCGGTTCAAGCCAGATGCCCAGCGTAAGCTTGAGGCCGAACTCGGCAGCAACCGCCGGCAGCGACTCCCAATCCGAATGCACGGGCTGCTCGTCCGGGCTCGTGAGGAGCTTGCCGTCAGTCGACGCGTAGGTGCGGATCGTGCGGGTATAGGGTGCGAGCGCGCGGAAGTCGGCGCGCATCTGCTCGATCGTCGGCCGGGTGTCCTTGCCGCCTGGACGCGAGTCGTATGACACGCTGGCGAGCGGTTTGCTGACGTCGGGGGCGACCTGCCGGGTCTCCAACAAAGCCCACACGCCGGCATGCAGACACGCGGCCAGCGCGACTACCATTGCGACGGAGCGCATTTGACTCGTTACCGTGGGGCGAGATTGCACTCGTCCGGGCCTGTCCCCTAGACCCGGGCGAGCATCGCGGCAGGACGATGTCGTCTGTTTCTAACGCCTACAAATTAGACATGGCAATTTGTTGACGCCAGAGGTTTTGAAACAAAAATTTCGCATTGCACGCATCTACAAATCGAAGAACCTGACAACGTTGTAATGCTGATGAATGCTGGATGAATGAACGTCGGATGAACGACGTGGA
>JAFAXD010000628.1 GCA_019241285.1 Xanthobacteraceae bacterium
CGCGCCACGCCAACCCGGGACAGCCCGCCGAAGAACGCACGATCTGGCTGCGGCTCAAACTGATCGCCGATGCCGGTCTTGTTGGTTTGCCCAATGCCGGGAAATCAACGTTCTTGGCCGCTGTGAGCGCCGCAAAACCGAAGATTGCGGATTATCCGTTCACGACGCTGCATCCCCAGCTCGGTGTGGTGCGCATTGACCGGCGCGAATTCGTGCTGGCGGACATTCCGGGCCTGATCGAGGGCGCGCACGAAGGTGTTGGATTAGGTGATCGCTTTCTCGGGCACATCGAGCGCTGCCGCGTGCTGCTGCATCTGATCGACGGCACCGGCGAACATGCCGGGCACGCCTACACGACTGTACGCGCCGAGCTCGAGGCTTACGGACACGGCCTCACCGAAAAACCTGAGATCGTCGCGTTGAATAAAGCCGACGCGCTGACACCGGCGCAGCTCAAACAACAACTCGGCCGGCTCAAGCGCGCGGCGAAAAGCACGCCGCTGGTGATCGCTGCCGCGACCGGTCTAGGAGTGCCCGAGGCATTGCGGGCCATCGCCGATGTCATCGAACGCAATCGGGAGAAGGCGGAGATCGAGGCCTAGATCTCAAGCCGCGCGCTTGTTGCCGGAAGCGCGGTGGCTGGACACGAGATCAAGCAAACGTTGCGCGTCGACCGGTGCGGCACTTTTCTGATCGTTATCGAAATACACGAACACCTCGCGGCGTTGCCGTCGCCACGTCTTGATGTGGCGCGCCCAAGCCCGCAGCGTTGTGTCGGGGTAATTGTCGCGGTAGCGCCCGTCGGGTCCATGCCCGCGCACATAGACGTGACGCGCCGTTATTTTCCACGGGGCTGGCGCGTCGTGATGATCGGAGAGACAGAGCGAAATGTCATTCTCGCGCAACAGATCGAAGATCGCATCGTCGTACCAACTCTGATGGCGGAATTCGAAGGCATACGTGTAGCGGTTTGGCAGCATGCGGAGGAATGACGCGAGCCGCTCGCGATTTACCGTAAACCGCGCCGGCAGCTGAAACAAAACCGGACCGGCTTTCGCGCGCAGCACGCGCAATCGCGTCTCCATCAGTTCAATGCTGTTCTCGCATTTTTCGGTCAGGCGCTTCCAATGAGTGATGAATTTCGACGCCTTCCAGGCAAATAAAAAGTCGTCCGGCGTCTGGTCGCGCCACGCCGCAACAGCCTCAAGCGAGGGCGTGCGGTAGAACGAGCCATTGATCTCCGTCGTCGAGAACGACCTGGCATAGAAGGCGAGCCATTCGCGCTTGGGAATATCCGGCGGGTAGAACGGCCCGCGCCAACCATCGTAGGTCCAGCCTGAGGTTCCAATATGCACCTTGGACACTGGCAGCTCCGAGCTTGGAGGCAGGAAACGGCCGACCATGACGCGTCGCAGCCTCCATGCTAGGAACCGGCCCGAACCGGAATGGTTCAGCCGGATACCTCATGTCGCGCAAAACGCCCGTTATCAGCGATTTCCGCCGCATCGCGGTGAAGGTCGGCTCGTCGTTGCTGGTCGACAGCGAAGGCGGGCGGATTCACGAAGAGTGGCTGCGCTCCTTCGTCGCTGACCTGGCGCAATTGCACGGTGAGGGACGCGATGTGATGGTCGTCTCCTCCGGCTCAATCGCGCTTGGCCGCGCCGTGTTGAAACTGCCGAGCGGCGCGCTCAAGCTCGAGGAGAGTCAGGCCGCAGCCGCGGTCGGCCAGATCGCGCTCGCCCGCACCTGGTCGGAAGCGCTCGGGCGCCACGGTATTGGCGCCGGACAAATCCTGGTCACGTTGGGAGACACCGAGGAACGTCGGCGCTATCTCAATGCCCGGTCCACGATCAGCATATTGCTGGAGTGGCGCGCCGTGCCGGTGATCAACGAGAACGACACGGTTGCAACGACCGAGATCCGCTACGGAGACAACGATCGGCTCGCGGCGCGGGTGGCGACCATGACGAGCACCGATTTGCTGGTGCTGCTGTCGGACATCGATGGGCTTTATGATGCGCCCCCGCATCTGCGCGCCGACGCCAAGCTGATCCCGATCGTGGAACGCATCACGCCGGAAATCGAGCAGATGGCAGGCAGCGCCGGATCGGAGCTCTCCCGCGGTGGTATGCAGACCAAGATCGAGGCCGGCAAGATCGCGACCACCAGCGGCACGCACATGGTGATCGCCTCGGGCCGCGTGGACCATCCACTGCGCGCCATCGCGCAGGGCGCGCCGTGCACCTGGTTCCTGACGCCGGCCAACCCAGTGACGGCGCGCAAGCGCTGGATCGCTGGTTCGCTTGAACCGCGGGGTACGCTCACCGTCGACGCGGGGGCAGTCACGGCCCTACGCAGCGGGCGCAGCCTGCTGCCCGCCGGCGTGATCCGCGTCGATGGCCGGTTTGCCCGCGGCGACGCAGTCGTGGTGCGCGGGCCGGATGGCGGCGAGATCGGCCGCGGGCTCGTAGCCTACGATGCGGAGGACGCCGAGCGCATCAAGGGCCGATCATCGAGCGATATCGTGCTGATCCTCGGCCTGGAAGGACGTGCCGAGATGATCCATCGCGACGATCTGGTGATCGGTCGGGTCTAGGTCAGCGGCGGAACGGCGGCGCGTAGCTCGCGGGCGGCGGATAGGGCTGGTACCAGGCGTTCGGGTTACACGAGCCGCCATTGCCTCTTTGAGTGGCCAAGCACTGCTGCAAGCTGGTGAACCCGCAATTCTGCCCGCCCATGCGGCCGGAGTAATCGGCACACCATGGATAAATGACCGCCGCAGCGCTGGGGCGGACAGTGGCCGACAGACTGAGCGCAACCAAGCTGGCGCAACCGAATGCGGCGAGAATTTTCATAACGACCTCCTGTGCCAACGACGGACGCGCTTTGGTTTTCAGTTAATAGCGCCCTTCGATCAGGCACGCTGTGATCTTCATCAAGTCGATGAATGCACGCGTTGCGCGTAGCGAAGAGCCTGTTCGAGGCGATCGTTGCCCCAGAACAACTCTCCGTTCACAACGAAACTGGGCGCTCCAAAGATGCCGAGCCGTTCGGCTTCCTCGGTCGTGGCACGGAGGCGATCCTTGATCTCCGGCGCGTGGGCGCGTGCGAGGATTGGATCGGGTGTGAAGCCCAATCCGACCAATAGCTCGCGGATCACGCTCTCCTCGCCGATCTGCTGCCCATGGCCGAACTCGGCTTGGTAGACCGCGCGGCAGAATGCCTCACCCCAATCCTGCTCGAAGCCCACGTGGGCGACCCGCGCGGCCAGCAGGCCATTTTGGGGGAATGGCTCGGGCCGTCGGAACGGCAGCCCCAGCTCCTCACAGGTCCGCGCGAGGTCGCGCCACATGTAGCGGCCCTTGGTCGTGTAGATGTTGAAGGGAGATGTCTCAAGTCCCTGCGCCTTGAAGATGGGGCCGAGCAAGAATGGGCGCCAGCGCACCGCGACGCCGGCGCGGCGGGCAACTTCATCGATCCGCATCGCGGCCGGATACGAATAGGTGGACGCAAACTCGAAGAAGAAATCGAGCACGCCGGATATCCCCTTGCTCCTGGCCGGGCCGCTTGCGACCCCGACTGTTCTCCCTATAGTCCGGCGCGGCGGGTGCCAATCTCAAACCAGAGCACGATTTCATGCCTCGGACCGATGTGAAAAAAGTTGTTCTCGCGTATTCGGGCGGGCTCGATACCTCGATCATCCTGAAGTGGCTGCAGACCACCTATCGCTGCGAAGTGGTCACGTTCACAGCCGATCTCGGCCAGGGCGAGGAGCTTGAGCCGGCACGCGCCAAAGCGCTGCTGCTAGGCATCAAGCCGGAGAACATTTTCATCGAGGATTTGCGCGAAGAATTCGTGCGCGACTACGTGTTCCCGATGTTTCGCGCCAACACTGTCTACGAAGGCCAATATCTGCTCGGAACATCGATTGCCCGCCCGCTCATTGCCAAGAAACAAATCGAAATTGCCGAGAAGGTCGGCGCCGATGCGGTTGCCCATGGGGCGACCGGAAAGGGCAACGATCAAGTGCGCTTCGAGCTCACCTACTACGCGCTCAAGCCCGACGTCACCGTAATCGCGCCGTGGCGCGAGTGGGACCTGACCTCCCGCACCAAGTTGATCGAGTTTGCTGAGCAACATCAAATTCCAATCGCCAAGGACAAACGCGGCGAAGCGCCGTTCTCGGTCGATGCCAACTTGCTGCACACGTCTTCGGAAGGAAAAGTGTTGGAGGACCCGGCACAGGAAGTTCCGGATTACGTCTATTCGCGCACGCTCGATCC
>JAFAXD010000647.1 GCA_019241285.1 Xanthobacteraceae bacterium
TGCGTCGCCATCGCGAGGTCAGTCGTTATCGGCGCGAGCATGCGCGGGCAGACGCGCTCGCGGCGCTGCAGGGCGCACCGGAAAAGTGGCTATGATCGAAACCGCAATTCACGAAATGGGGACATCACAGTGAGCAGCTTCAAGGCAATCGTCATTCGTAAGGATGACAGCGGGCAGAGCGTCGAGCTGAGCGACTTCGCCGAACAGGACCTGATGGATGGCGACGTTACGTTCCGGGTCGAATGGTCGACGCTCAACTACAAGGACGGGCTCGCCGTCACCGGCAAAGCTCCGGTGGTGCGGCGCTTCCCCATGATACCGGGCATTGATGGGGCTGGCACTGTCACGGCGTCCTCCCATCCGGACTGGAAGCCGGGCGACAAGGTCATCCTTAACGGCTGGGGCTGTGGGGAGACCCATCTTGGCATGTACGGCGCCCTGGCTCGGGTGAAGGGTGATTGGCTGGTGCCGCTCCCCGATGGCCTGAGCCTCCGCGACGCCATGGCGATTGGGACCGCCGGCTACACCGCCATTCTGTGCGTCCTGGCATTGGAGCGCCATGGGCTGACGCCGGCGAGCGGCCCCGTCGTGGTGACCGGGGCGGCGGGCGGGGTCGGCTCGGTCGCGATCGCGCTTCTGGCCAAGCTGGGCTTCACTGTCATCGCCGCGACCGGGCGGCCGGAGGAGGCCGACTATCTAAAAAGCCTTGGTGCGTCGGAAATTATTCCTCGCGACGAGCTGACGGGTCCGGTCCGACCGCTCGGTAAAGAGCGCTGGGCAGGGGGAATCGATACGGCCGGATCGGTGCCTCTCGCTAACGTTCTGGCCATGACCCGGTACGGTGGAGCGGTATCAGCGTGTGGGTTAGCGGCTGGTATGGATTTACCAGGCTCGGTTGCGCCGTTTATTTTGCGAGGAGTGTGTCTTTTCGGCATCGACTCCGTCATGTGCCCGCAACCGCGTCGGCGGGAGGCATGGCAGCGTCTCGCCCGCGATCTTGGTCGGGCCGAACTATCTGAAATGACGAAAGAAATCGATCTGGCACAAATTCCAGAAATCGCCCCTCAAATTCTCGGAGGGAACATTCGCGGCCGTATTGTCGTTAAGATTACCGGTTAGAACTGTGGCGAGAAGGTGTCCTTTTCGTAAGGAGTCAATTAAGAAACTAGGGTAAGATTTCGTAAATGACCGACGTGGGGTTTCACCATGATGCGACAGATCCTGGTATTGGCGGCTCTGGCGTTTGCGCTCCCGGCCGAGGCAGGGGAGATGCGGCCGGAGGAAGCAAAAGCGTTCGTGGCCGGCAAGGTGTTTGCCTATTCGTGCTTCGAGGGCACGACGGGGGTTGGCCGCATCAATGCTGACGGCTCCGTTATGGGCAACATCCGGGTGCGTGGCACCGGTCCGTCTCACTACGTAACCCTCCCGCCGAATACCATCCGGGTGGCTTCGAGCGGGGTTTGCGCGTCGGTGCAGGGCTTGCCGTTTCAGCCCTGCTTCGATGTGGTCAAAATCGACAACAACCGATTCCGCGGCTCTCTGAGCGGCTTTGGCTTTGCCTATTGTGACTTCGTGAAGCGGGATAGCCGGCAGCACGTGGCGCAATCCGGCGGCGACCATACGAGCGCCCCCGCCGCCCGGGACTGATCGGCATTTAGCCCCGGCTTCCGAGCCTTAACCCTGGGGCCGGGCGCTCCTGCACGACCTCGCGGCGAAAGCGAAACATTGCCGCGGGTCTGCCCCCTGTGACGGTCGAAATCTCGCCGGTCGGCTCGACGAGCTCGGTATTCTCGACCAGACGCCGGAAATTCTGCTTATGCAGATGCCGGCCCGAAATCGCCTCGACCGTCCGCTGCAGCTCCGTCAGGGTGAATTCGGAGCTCATAAGCTCGAAAATAACAGGCCGGTATTTCAGCTTCGCCCGCAGTCGGGCAATCGCCGTCGCGAGGATGCGGCGATGATCGAAGCGCATTGATTCGCCAAGCACCGGCAGCTTCGCCCGTTCGAGCGCGGCCTTGCGACCATCGCGCCGCGCCTCCTCCACCAGCCCGGCCTCATAGAGAACCTCGTAGCGGTCGATCACTTTCTCCTCGTCCCAGGGACTGCGGTCGACCCCAAAGCACAGGCGTAGCCGCTCGCGCCGGCCGAGCGGCCGTACCGGCTCATCGTGCGCCGGCCGCGCCGCCCATTCGGCGAGCAGAGGCAGAATCGATAGGTCGAGTATCTCAGGCCGGCCGGCCCGCCAATCCTCCCAGGGGAAGAACCGGTACCAGGGCTCGAAGCCGGCCCCTCCCACAGCGGCCACGCCATCCGGGTCTGGCATGCGGACGAGCGCCAAGTATCCAACCGACACGACGTGCGGCCCGCTATCGCCGGGGCGGGCGTGCCGCCCACGATCACCGAAGGTGTAGAGCTGCTCGACATAGCCAACCGCGAGCCCGGTCTGTGCCTTTACCCAGGCCCGCAGTCCAATCTCAAAGGTGTGGTGGGTGAGGGGGTCAAACGGGCCGAATGGAAGTCCGGCGCGCGGCCCGTCGGTCTTGTCGCTGGCCACCAGGATCTGCGGGTCGTCCTTATCGACCGACACGATGGCGGCGGAAAGTCCGATCTCGATCCCGGTGCGCAGACCCATTATTTGCGCATGTCCTTGTCGGAAGATCGGCGACCACTTTTCCGGGACATGCTTGACCTATTCGAGATCGAGCCGGAATGGCTCGCCCTCGGCCGCGATGGTACCGCGACCGATCCCCGCCACCGCCGCGACCATGCGCCCCTCGCGCGCCAGCAGGTGGTCGGCGATCTTGATGATGCGCGGGTTGGGGTAGGCGGTTTGCGAGGCCCGCCGCAGGGCTTGGGCGATCAACTGCTCGTCGCGATCGGGGTTGAGCGCGCACACCGTTGCGAACGCCGCGGCGGTGGAGCGGCTGATCCCGGCATAGCAATGAATGACCATCGGTGCATCGCGGCGCCAGCGCTGCACGAAGTGCAGCAGCCGCTCGACATGCTCGATCTGCGGAATCACGTAGCCGTCCATCGGGTCGGTGATGTCGTGCACCTGCAGACGCAGATGATTGCCGACGGGGACGTCGGCCGGAAGGACGACCTCGTCCTCAACTCCAAGAAGTGTGACGACGTGACGCGCGCCCGTCTCCACAATCGTACTGTGCAGGCGCGCCAAGGAGCAAACGTGAATCATCAAAGCCTCGTAACAATGAGGAGCACTTATAGCGCAGGTGCGACCGGCTTGTCTTCAGGCGAGCCGTTGCAACCATTGCGCGGTGTGATCAAGAATCATTGGAAACACATGTTGCTGCGGAATCGGTGACGCCTTGGTGACCTTGAATGAATGGTCGCCGCCTTCAATTTCGAAGATCTCGGTGGGTGCTGCGAGCTCATGTAGGATCGGCCGC
>JAFAXD010000301.1 GCA_019241285.1 Xanthobacteraceae bacterium
GAGTACGGCTACTCGCTGGCCGAGCCCGATGCGTTGACGCTGTGGGAGGCGCAGTTCGGCGATTTTGCCAACGGAGCGCAGGTTCTGTTCGACCAATTCATCTCCTCAGGTGAGCGCAAGTGGTTGCGCATGTCTGGGCTCGTATGCCTGCTCCCGCATGGGTATGAGGGCCAGGGCCCGGAACATTCGTCAGCACGGCTCGAGCGCTATCTGCAGCTCTGCGCCGAGGACAATATGCAAGTCGCGAACTGCACGACGCCGGCAAACTACTTCCATATCCTGCGTCGCCAATTACATCGCGATTTCCGCAAGCCGCTCATTCTGATGACGCCGAAGAGCCTGCTGCGCCACAAGCGCGCCGTCTCCCGGCTCGAGGAAATGGGGCCGGACACCAGCTTCCATCGCCTGTTGTGGGACGACGCTCAGCTTCTCGCCAATGAGAAGATCAAGCTCGTTCCCGACAACGAGATCCGCCGCGTCGTTCTGTCCTCGGGCAAGGTTTATTACGATCTCTACGAGGAGCGCGAGAAACGCGGCATCAACGATGTCTACCTGTTGCGTGTGGAGCAGCTCTATCCGTTCCCAACGAAGGCGCTCCTGCTCGAGCTCTCGCGCTTCAAGGGCGCGGAGGTGGTGTGGTGCCAGGAAGAGCCGCGCAACATGGGTGCGTGGAATTTTGCCGAGAACTACATCGAATGGGTCCTCAACCAGATCAACGCCAAGACTCGACGGCCGCGCTACGCGGGACGTCCGGCCTCGGCCGCGACGGCTACAGGCCTGATGTCGAGGCACCTCGCGCAGCTCAAGGCGCTGCTCGAGGACGCGCTCGGATAAATTCAGAAACTGCACCGCAGCGACGGGAGCGAACCAATGACTGAAATCCGCGTTCCGACGCTCGGTGAGTCTGTCACCGAGGCGACGATCGGGCGCTGGTTCAAGAAAGCCGGCGACGAAGTCAAAGTTGATGAACCGCTGGTCGAGCTTGAAACCGACAAGGTGACGATCGAGGTTCCGGCCCCGACCGCCGGCGTGCTGTCCGATATTGTCGTCAAGGATGGCGAGACCGTCGCGGTGGGCGCTCTGCTGGGTGAGATCAAACCGGGTTCGGGAGTTCCTGCCTCGGCTGCGCCAGCAAAGGCAGCGCCGCAGCCCGCGGCTGCACCGGCACCAGCCGCTGCGGCTCCTGCGCCGGCGCGCCCTGCCGTTGCAAAAGCGCCGCCTGCTGACGCCCCGCTCGCGCCGTCGGTGCGCAAGATTGCCGCCGAGACCGGACTCGATCCCGCCGCCGTGGCCGGCACCGGCAAGGACGGCCGCGTCACGAAGGGCGACATGCTGGCCGAGATCGAACGCGCCGCCGCCCAGCCGCTGCCCGTCACGCAACCAGCCGCCGCCGTTCAGGTGCGCGCACCCTCGCCGCCCGACGATGCGGCGCGCGAGGAGCGCGTGCGCATGACACGGCTGCGGCAGACGATCGCGCGGCGTCTGAAGGATGCCCAGAACACAGCCGCCATGCTGACGACCTTCAACGAGGTCGACATGACGCACGTCATGGCCCTGCGTAATCAGTACCGCGATCTGTTCGAGAAGAAGCACGCCGTGAAGCTCGGGTTCATGGGCTTCTTCGTGCGCGCCTGTGTGCAGGCTCTCAAAGAGATTCCGTCTGTCAACGCCGAGATCGACGGCACGGACATCGTCTACAAGAACTACTACCACATCGGCGTTGCCGTCGGGACCGAGCGCGGTCTAGTCGTGCCAGTCGTGCGTGACTGCGACCGCAAATCGCTGTCCGAGATCGAGAAGGAGATTGCCGAGTTCGGCAAGCGCGGGCGCGACGGCACGCTCAAGCTCGAAGACATGCAGGGCGGCACGTTCACGATTTCGAACGGAGGTGTGTACGGCTCACTGATGTCGACGCCGATCCTCAACGCGCCGCAGTCCGGCATTCTTGGCATGCACAAGATTCAGGAACGGCCGATGGTCGTCGCCGGAAAGGTCGAGGTGCGTCCGATGATGTATCTCGCCCTGTCCTACGACCACAGACTGGTTGATGGCCGCGAAGCGGTGACCTTCCTGGTGCGGGTGAAAGACGTTCTGGAGGATCCGGCCAGACTGGTGCTGGATTTGTAACATGGCCGGCTACGATCTCATCGTTATCGGCACCGGTCCCGGCGGCTACGTGTGCGCGATCCGCGCTGCACAGCTGGGGATGAAAGTCGCCGTCGTCGAGAAAAGCAAAACGTTCGGCGGCACGTGTCTCAATATCGGCTGCATTCCCTCGAAGGGCCTCCTTTACGCATCGGAGCTGTTTGAAGAAGCCGGACACAAGTTCAGCAAGCTGGGTATCGGCGTCAGTCCGCCGAAGCTCGATCTCCCCACGATGATGAAGTTCAAGGACGAAGGCGTCGACGGCAATGTCAAAGGCGTCGCGTTTCTGTTCAAAAAGAACAAGATCGATGCTTACCAGGGTGTTGGACGGATTACCGCACCGGGCAAAGTCGAGGTCAAGGCAGCCGACGGCAGTGTCCAAACATTGGACACGCGCAATATCGTAATCGCGAGTGGGTCCGATGTGGCGCGTCTGCGCGGAATCGAGCTCGATGAGAAGCGGATCGTATCATCCACCGGCGCGCTCAGTCTCGACAAAGTTCCCGAGCGATTGCTGATCGTCGGAGCCGGAGTCATCGGCCTTGAGCTTGGTTCGGTTTGGCGCCGCTTGGGCGCGCAAGTACAGGTGATCGAGTTTCTGGACCGCATCGTGCCTGGAATAGACGGTGAGGTCGCGCGGCAATTTCAGCGGCTTCTCGAGAAGCAGGGCATGAGCTTCAAGCTGTCGTCCAAGGTGACAGCGATCGATACCTCCGGGCCGAAGCTGAAAGCCAAGGTCGAGCCCGCCGCAGGCGGTGCCGCTCAAATTATTGAAGCAGACGTGGTCCTCGTCGCGGTCGGGCGGGTGCCCTATGTGGACGGGCTTGGCGTGAAAGAGGCAGGGGTCGCACTCGACAGCCGCGGACGCGTTGTCGTCGATCCGCACTATGCCACAAATGTGCCCGGCATTTATGCGATCGGTGATGTGATCGCCGGGCCGATGCTGGCACACAAGGCCGAGGATGAAGGCATTGCTGTTGCTGAAATCCTCGCTGGCCAAGCAGGTCATGTGAACTACGACGTGATTCCGAACGTGATCTATACCTATCCGGAGGTCGCGTCGGTTGGGAAAACGGAAGAGGAACTGCGCGAAGCGGGTGTTTCCTACAATGTCGGTAAATTCCCGTTTACCGCCAATGGCCGCGCCAAAGCCAACATGCAGACTGAGGGCTTTGTGAAAATTCTCGCAGATGCGAAGACGGATCGGGTCCTCGGCGTGCATATCGTCGGGCCCGACGCTGGCAACATGATTACCGAAGCCTCGGTTGCCATGGAGTTTGGCGGCTCGTCGGAGGACATCGCGCGAACCTGTCACCCGCACCCGACCTACAGCGAAGCCATCAAAGAAGCCGCGCTTGCCGTCGCCAAGCGCGCCATCCATATGTAGGAGCAGGCCCTGATCGATTCGCGAGCCGCTTCCATGCGTCGCGTATTGCGCCCCGCGCTGGTGTTCATTGCCATCGTCTTCCTGATCGAAGCGTGGCTGTGGGATCGACTTGAGCCCGTCGTCTCCGCCATTGTCGAGTTGATTCCGCTCAAGCGCCTGAAGGCCACATTGGCACGCGGAATCGAAAAACTACCCCCGATCTGCATGGTGGGCCTGCTGGCCCTCCCCGCCGCAGCCGTCCTACCTCTGAAATTCCTTGCCGTCTGGCTGATGTCAGAGGGCGCCTGGTTGCGCGGCCTGTGCGTGTTTCTGTTCGCCAAAACGGCCGCGCTCGGCACGACGGCATTTGTGTTTGATGCCGGCCGCGAGAAGCTGTTGCAGCTCGCGTGGTTCCGCAAGTTCCACGATTGGGTGATCTGGCTGCGCAAGTCCGCGCACGAACTTGTTGATCCGATCGTGCATCGGTTGAAGTATCGCCTGCGCCTGCTCGGCCCACGGCACGTGCCGCGGGCGTTCCGTTTGTTGCAGCGCATCCGGCGCCGGATGCATGTCCCTCCGCCAGTGCCGGCGAAGGGCGTCTAACAAACAGTCATCGTCATTGCGAGGAGCGAAGCGACGAAGCAATGCAGCTCGGCGGCTCAAAGTTGATTGCGCGAGCGGAGTCGCTCTGGATTGCTTCGCTTCGCTCGCAATGACGGTTCGGCTATATCAGGTGATGTAGCAGCTCCGGCGCAAACAACCCGAGCGCCATGCAGCCAAGCCCCGCAAGACCGAGCAGCCCGGAGATCCAGGCAAGCGCCATCATGCCGGTAATGATGGTCGCCGATGCCAAAACGATCGCGATCTGAAAGGCAGCCGACGCAAACTCGTAACTGTGATAGCGCGCGATCGCCTTGTCCCGCGCCTGCTCGACTTCCTTGGCGCGCTCGGCGAGCTCCGCTGTGCCTTCGTGCGTTTCGGGTTCAGATCGATAACGCGCGGCCGTTTTCTGCCACTCATCGACCTGCTTCTGGATCGCGGCTTTAGTCGCGTCGTCACCCACGTTGCCAACCAGCTTCATCGACTCGGCAGCCGTGAGCACGACCGTGCGGCGAATCGTCTTGGCTTGAAAGAATGCCCAGAGGTTGGACGCCTCCACGTTGCCGCTGATGCCTTCCGTCTGCGCGCTTTTGCCGAGCGTCTCCGAAAACGCCAGGAACAGCGCCAGCACAGCAATCAACAGCGCGATTTTCTTGTTGATGCCAGCCGCATGCTCGACGTGCTCGGCATGCTCCATCTGCTCGTGTGCACTCATGATCCCCCTCGCGATCGCGTATTGAGTGGGGGGACCATCGACCAGCCCGGCTGCACGCGCAAGAGGGTCTATCCGCCTCTCTAGTCAGGCCCGCGGATGCGCGCTGCGATAGGCGTCAAGCAATCGCTCGGTATCGACTCCGGTATAAATCTGTGTGGTCGAGAGCGAGGCGTGGCCAAGCAGTTCCTGGATTGCGCGCAAGTCTCCTCCACGCGCGAGGAGATGCGTCGCGAAGGAATGCCGCAATGCATGTGGCGTGGCGCTATCGGGCAGTCCCAGCACGCCACGCAGCCGTTCCATCACCAGCTGCACGATCCGCGGGGACAGCGGTCCGCCCTTGGCGCCGACGAACAGCGGCTGGTCCGCGGGCAGATCGTAGGGACAGAGCGAAGTGTACGTGTTGATCAGGTCCAGCACCTGCGGCAGCAGCGGGACCATCCGGGTTTTCCCGCCCTTGCCGGTCACCACCGCAACATCACCTGCGCTCGACAGGTCGGTGCGACGCAGCGACAGGGCTTCGGAGATGCGCAGGCCCGACCCGTAGAGCAGTGCAAGCACGGCCGCATCGCGCGCCAGAACCCAGGGCTCGCGTTCCTCACCGGCACGCAGATCGACGTCGCCGACGCGCTTGGCCGCGCCGATCGCCAGTGGCTTCGGTAGCGTGCGCGCCACTTTGGGCGCGCGCACCGCCGCGAGCGCACCCACCTTACCCTTGTGATTGCGCTCGAGAAAGCGGGCGAACGAACGCACGCCAGCGAGCGAGCGCATCAGCGATCGGCTGGCGATGCCGTCGGCCCGGCGCGCGGCCATGAACGCGCGGACGTCCTGCGGCGCGAGCTGCGCCAACCGGCTGAGCGTGACACGAGCCCCAAAGTGCTCAGAGAGGAAACGTAGGAACTGGCAGATATCGCGGTAGTAGGCCTCGCATGTCTTCGGCGACATGCGCCGCTCGGCGCCAAGGTGCTCGAGCCAACGGGCAAACTCGCCGGCCACGTCGGTGCCGGCGAATGTCAGCTCATCGGTTTCAGGTTCAAGTCGTTTCGACATATGGCCTCATCGGGAGAATCGCACGCGCCACTTGCGCCTTTGTTAAAATGCGCCATGAGGTTCGCATGCGTAAGCGCATCGTCGAGGTGTTGGTCCCGGTCGCGCTCGACCACACCTATTCGTACGGCGTGCCGGATGGGCTCGAGCTCGAGCCCGGCGACCTGGTCGGTGTGCCGCTCGGCGCGAGCGACACGCTCGGCGTCGTGTGGACCAAAGACCCCGTGTTCGATCCACGGCTCGACAACCGGCTCAAGCAGGTCGAGGGCAAGCTCGATTACCCTCCGCTGACGCCGGAACTGCGCAAATTCATCGATTGGGTCGCGGACTACACGCTGACAGCGCGCGGGACCGTCCTGCGCATGTGCCTGCGCATGGGCACGCAGCTCGGCCCTGAGCGGGTGCGCGTCGGGGTCCGGCTCGCGGGACCACCGCCTGCCCGCATGACCGCGGCACGGCAACGCGTCTTCGCCCTGCTGCACGACGGACTTGCGCGGCAGAAGGGCGATGCCGCCGAGGAGGCCGGTGTCAGCGTCGGGGTGATCGACGCGCTGGTCGACGAAGGAACCTTGGAAACTCTGGCGCTGCCGCCCGCACCCGTGGCGCGGCCGCCTGATCCGGCGCATGGCGGAACGGATTTCAGCGAGGCGCAACGCGCGGGTGCCGAAGCCTTGCGTGCGAGCGTCAGCAAGAGCGGGTTCTCCGTGTCCCTGATCGACGGCGTCACCGGCTCAGGCAAAACCGAAGTCTATTTCGAAGCCGTTGCCGAGAACGTGCGGCAGGGGCGGCAAAGTCTCATCCTCATGCCTGAGATCGCCCTAACCGGACAATTTCTGGATCGCTTCGCGCAGCGATTCGGCACCCGCCCGGCCGAGTGGCATTCGGAGCTTCCGCCGCGCAAACGCGCCCGAACCTGGAGCGCGGTTGCGGCCGGCGAAGTGAGCGTGATCGCCGGTGCCCGCTCCGCACTGTTCCTGCCCTACGCCGATCTTGGCCTTATCGTTGTCGATGAGGAGCACGACCCCGCCTACAAACAAGAGGATGGCGCACGCTATCACGCCCGCGACATGGCCGTTGTGCGCGCGCGCATTGCCGATATTCCGATCGTACTGGCGTCGGCAACGCCATCGATCGAAACTGAAGTGAACGCGAGACGCAGCCGCTATCAGCGCATCAAACTACCCGAGCGCTTCGGCGGGCAAAGCCTGCCGGATATTGAAGCCATCGATCTGCGGCGCGAAGGGCCTGCGCGCGGCCGCTACATCGCGCCGCGGCTCGCAACCGAGATCAAGCTCGCGCTCGAGCGCAGCGAGCAAGCGCTGCTGTTTCTCAATCGCCGCGGCTACGCGCCGCTGACGCTTTGCCGCTCGTGCGGTTATCGGTTCGCGTGTCCCAATTGCGATGCCTGGCTGGTCGACCATCGCTTTCGCCGCCGGCTCGTGTGCCACCATTGCGGCTTTGCCATGCCGGCCCCCGATGCTTGCCCGCACTGCCACGCAGCGCAGTCTTTCGTGGCTTGTGGTCCCGGTGTCGAGCGGCTCGAGGAGGAGGTTGCGTCAACCTTTCCAGGCGCGCGCGTGCTGGTGCTCTCGAGCGATCTCGTCACTAGCCTGGAGCGCATGCGCGAGGAGCTGAAATCGGTGGCCGACGGCCACGTCGACATCATCATCGGCACGCAGGTGGTCGCCAAGGGACATCATTTTCCCAAGCTCAATCTGGTCGGCATCATCGACGCCGATCTTGGCCTCACCAACGGCGACCCACGCGCGGCGGAACGATCGTTTCAATTGCTGCATCAGGTCGCCGGCCGAGCGGGCCGGGCCGAAGGCCAAGGCCGCGGTTTTCTGCAAACGCACCAGCCGGAGCACCCGGTGATGAAAGCGCTGATCGCGCAGGATCGCGAGGCCTTTTACGCGGCCGAAATCGCCGCGCGCGAGAAGTCCGGTTATCCGCCGTTCGGCCGGTTGGCGAGCCTCTTGGTTTCAGGCGGTGATCCGCACAGTGCTGAGAATTTCGCGCGCAAGCTGGTCGCTGCCGCTCCGCATGTTGAACAAGTACGTTTGCTCGGGCCCGCGGAAGCGCCGCTCGCGGTCATCCGTGGGCGTTACCGCTTCCGCATCCTGGCGAAGTCGTCGCGCACGTTCGATCTGTCCGGCTATCTGCGGGAATGGCTCGCGCATGCGCCCAAGCCGAAGGGCAATCTCAAGCTTGAGGTCGATGTCGACCCGCAGAGCTTCCTCTGACTCAAATCAGGCCGGATCGGGCGTGACGCTCGGGGCTTGCCGTTGCAGCAACACGGACGCAGACGCCGCAAAGATCAAGACATAGCCGATGATGTCCGGCAATGTCGGGCGTTCCCCCAGCACGATCGCCGACGATATCACCCCAATGACCGGCGAACTCAGAACGCCGAGCGACGCCGTCATCGCGGGCACCAGGCTGACGACGTTGTACCAGAGGAAATAAGCGATGCCGGATCCGAGTAGGCCACTGATCACGAGCGCCACCAAAGCCCTGGGAGGCGCATCGAGCAGGTGAATCGAGCTTTGAAAGATCGGAATGCACGCGCCCAGGATAACGAAGCCAATGACGAGCTGCCAAATCGCAATGGTCATCGGATCGACGTGCAGGTCGGCCCATTTCATGTAGACGGTTCCGGCGGCCCAGCAGATGGATCCGCCGAGCGCAAGTAGGATCCCTGTCGGCACGCCGGCTTGGGCCAACGGATAGACCAGTATCGCGGTGCCGGCGCTGCAGAGTGCGAGGGCCAAGACTCCCGCTCTGGTGAACCGTTCACCGAGCGTGATCCATGCCAGCAGGCTCGCCCAGATCGGCATTGTGTAGACGAGCATGGCTACGCGGCCCGTTGCCGCCGACAATTGTGCGAAAACCGTGCAGGTGCTGAACAACACGATGTTGAGCAGGCTGATGACGAAGATGTGCAGCCACGCGAACCTGCCCTTCACGCGTAGACTGGTGCCGTGCAGTTTTGCCAGCACGTAAAGTGCCACGGTCCCCACCGCGATGCTGGCGACCCGCATGGTGAAGGGCGGAATTCCGCTCAGCGCAATTTTCATCGCCGGCCAGGTGAGCCCCCAGGCGAGGCTCAGCATGACGAGCATGAGACGCGCCTTGAGATGGGGCGATCCGTGCGTCACCACAGCACGGGCTTGATTGGCTGAATCGTTCAATCGTTGCCGCCGTGGGAACCGTTGCGGCCGTCGGCCAATGTATAAGCTGGGGTCATGGTGTTCATTAAGCGCTCCGCAGACTCAGTGGCCTAACATAAAGACCAGGCCCGCTGTCAGGAGCCCGCCGAGATGCACGACTTGCATGCGTTGCGGGTGAAGGCGATGCGGTGGTGCGACAATGCTTCTTGGGCGTTCGCTTTTGTTGCGCCGCGGTTGATCGTGTGTTAGCAAACCGCGCGATTTCGACCGGGCTCGGGGGCCACAGCGACACCCTTGGGATCGCATAATTCCCTTGCTATTCAAGGGTTTGACGCTGGTTGCCACACCCGGGCACACGCCTGGACTGGGCCCTGAGAGACAATGCGCGATGGCAGGTGAAGAGCCGATTGTATCCGGAATGGCGGGACGTTACGCCACCGCGATTTTTGAACTTGCTCTCGAGGCGGGGACTCTCGACCAAATTCGCAGTGAGCTCGATGCGTTCGATGCACTCGCGGCGAGCAATCCCGACCTCATGCGGCTCATCCGCAGCCCGGTTTTCGGCGCCGAGGAACAGTCAAAGGCGCTCGCCGCCGTGCTCGACCGCACCGGTATCTCCGGCTTGGCGGCACAGTTCCTCAAAGTCGTCACGGCCAATCGGCGGCTCTTCGCTGTTCGCGAGATTATCAAAGGATTTCGCGCTTTGGTGGCGCGGCACAAGGGCGAAGTCACGGCCCAGGTCACCGTTGCCGAACAGCTCAACGACGCCCGGCTCGCCGAAATCAAGGACGCGCTCGCTGCGGTGACCGGCAAGCACGTTCAAGTCGATTTGCGCGTGGATCCCTCGATCATCGGCGGTCTCATCGTCAAGTTGGGCAGCCGCATGGTCGATAGCTCACTGCGCACCAAGCTGAATGCGATCAAGCACGCGATGAAAGAGGCAGGCTGATGGATATCCGGGCCGCGGAAATCTCCGCAATTCTCAAAGAGCAGATCAAGAATTTCGGCCAGGAGGCAGAGGTCTCGGAAGTCGGCCAGGTGCTGTCGGTCGGTGACGGCATCGCCCGCGTGTACGGCCTGGATAATGTCCAAGCCGGCGAAATGGTCGAGTTCGAGAACGGCGTCCGCGGCATGGCGCTCAACCTCGAGACCGACAACGTCGGTATCGTGATTTTCGGCAATGACCGCGAGATCAAGGAAGGCCAGACCGTCAAGCGCACGCGCGCGATCGTGGACGCGCCGGTCGGCAAAGGCCTGCTCGGTCGCGTGGTCGACGCGCTCGGCAACCCAATCGACGGCAAGGGCCCGATCGTCGCGACTGAACGCCGTCGCGTCGACGTCAAAGCGCCCGGCATCATTCCGCGCAAATCCGTGCACGAGCCGATGGCGACCGGCCTCAAGGCCATCGATGCGCTGATCCCGATCGGCCGCGGCCAGCGCGAATTGATCATCGGCGACCGCCAGACCGGTAAGACCGCGATCGCGCTCGACACGATGCTCAATCAAAAGCCGCTCAACGCCACCGGCGACGAGAAGATCAAGCTCTACTGCGTCTACGTCGCCGTCGGCCAGAAGCGCTCGACCGTCGCCCAGTTCGTGAAGGTGCTCGAAGAGCAGGGCGCGCTCGAATATTCGGTGGTTGTGGCCGCGACCGCATCCGATCCGGCGCCCATGCAGTTCCTAGCGCCGTTCTCCGGCTGCACCATGGGCGAATATTTCCGCGACAACGGCATGCACGCGGTCATCATCTACGACGATCTCTCCAAGCAGGCCGTTGCCTACCGGCAGATGTCGCTGCTGCTCCGCTGGCCGCCCGGCCGCGAAGCCTATCCGGGCGACGTGTTTTATCTGCACTCGCGCCTGCTCGAGCGCGCCGCCAAGATGAACGACGCGCACGGCAATGGCTCGCTGACCGCGCTGCCGGTGATCGAAACTCAAGCCAACGACGTGTCGGCCTATATTCCGACCAACGTCATCTCGATCACCGACGGCCAGATCTTCCTGGAGACCGACCTGTTCTACCAGGGCATCCGACCCGCGGTGAACGTCGGACTGTCCGTGTCGCGCGTCGGCTCCTCAGCTCAGACCAAGGCGATGAAGAAAGTCGCCGGCCGCATCAAGGGCGAACTCGCCCAGTATCGCGAAATGGCCGCGTTCGCGCAATTCGGCTCCGATCTCGACGCGACCACGCAGCGCCTGCTCAATCGCGGCTCGCGCTTGACCGAGTTGCTCAAGCAGCCGCAGTTCTCGCCGCTGAAGATGGAAGAGCAGGTCGTCGTCATCTACGCGGGCGTGAATGGCTATCTCGACCGCTTCCCGGTCGACCGCGTGCGCGCTTTCGAAACCGGGCTCCTGCACCTGATCCATTCCAAGCATGCGGACATCCTCGACGCAATCCGCAACAGCCGCGACCTCGATGACACCGTTGCGGCAAAGCTCAAGGACGCCGTCGACGCTTACGCGAAGTCGTTCGCGTGACCGCGAACCGCACGAAGGACTGATCGCCCATGGCCAGTCTCAAGGACATGCGGGTGCGCATCGCCGCGACGAAGGCGACGCAGAAGATTACCAAGGCCATGCAGATGGTCGCAGCGTCCAAGCTGCGGCGCGCGCAAACTGCCGCTGAGGCGGCGCGCCCCTTTGCCGAGCGCATGGACCGCGTGCTCGGCCGCATCGCGAGCTCAGTGTCCGACGTATCGGCCGCGCCGAAACTGTTGGCCGGCACGGGCAGTGATCGTGTGCATCTGTTGCTGGTGTGCACCGGCGAGCGCGGCCTGTGCGGCCCATTCAATTCGGCGATCGTGCGGCTCGCGCGCGAGCGCGCCAACGCGCTGACGGCCGAAGGCAAACAGGTGAAGATCTTCTGCGTCGGGCGCAAAGGCGCCGAGCAGCTCAAGCGTAACTTCGAAAAACAGATCATCGAGACGGTCGAGCTGCGATCGGTCCGACAGATCGGCTTCACCAACGCCGAAGACATCGCCAAGCGCATCATTACGCTCTACGAGGAGGGTGCGTTCGATGTCTGCACGCTGTTCTTCTCGCGCTTCAAATCGGTGATCGCGCAGATCCC
>JAFAXD010000477.1 GCA_019241285.1 Xanthobacteraceae bacterium
CGCTCGATGCACCCGGCCTTCGGATCGGCGAAATACGTATCGCGGATTCCCTCCCACACGTAGATCTCAAGGCACACGTCCCATTGAATCGCGAGCTCCTCGGCCGGAACGGCAGCGCAGACGTCGGCGAGCTCGCCGGCGACGCGCCGATCCATCGCCGGCCCGATCGCCGTGCGGCATTCGGGCGCGACGATGCCAAGCATGAAGGCGAGCGGCGTCGGCAAGCAGACCTGGAAGCGGGTGTCCGCAGCGATCATGCCTGCGGCCTTGGCCTTGCGGAATTCCTGATAGGAGGCGCGCGCAAACGCCCCATAGCCGAACGAGGGCAATTCGACCGCTCCGGCATCGACGCCCGGCTTGAGCCGGTATTTCGGCGCACCTGCCGGCGGGGGTGCACCGCTCTCCGGCGACCAGTTGTGATCGGCGGGTTCGAATTGCGGATGATAGTGCAGGACGCGGGCCTGGCTGGTGATCCAATAATGCCGCACGCCAGTTTCGCCATCGGGCACACGTTTGAGAAACGGCGCGAGCTTCGCGGCAACTTTGGCGAATACTTCGCCGGTGTCCGCCATCGGCACAGTGCCGACAAGGTGAACATTGCGTGCGGTTTCCAAAGAACTCATGCGACGGCTTGATCCTGTTTGTTTGATCAGTCGGAGTCCGCGAGCAGTGCGTCGAGCTTCGGCTGCGCCGGCGCAGGAGACTTGACGATGCGATTGCGCAGCGTGCCGATGCGCTCGACCTCGAGCTCGATCAGGTCGCCGGGTGCGAGAAAGCGGTCGAGCTCGAGGCCGCAGCCGCCACCGACGGTGCCCGATCCCAGAAACTCGCCGGGGTAAAGCGTCTCGTCACGCGACACGAACTCGATGATCTGTTCGAAGGTCCAGTGCATGGTCGCGGAACTCCCGCGCGTCCATTCCTCGCCGTTGATGCGCGCCGTCATGGTGAGGGCGTAGGCATCCGGAACCTCGTCAGCCGTCACCAGGCAAGGCCCCATGACGTTGCCGGTGTCAAAATCCTTGCCCTTGGCGGGCCCGAGCTGGCCTTCCATCTCGCGGGATTGCGCATCGCGCGCGCTGACGTCGTTGAAAATCGTATAACCGAAGATGCAGTCGCGGGCCTTGGCGGCCGGAATGTTAACGCCGCCCTTACCTAGGAAAACGCCAAACTCCAGCTCGTAGTCGAGCACGTTGGCGTAACTCGGCCAACGGATATCCGTATCGGTGCCGATGACGCCGAAGCGGTTGCATTTGTAGTAGATCGGTTGCGCGTACCACACGTCCGGCGGCAGCACGACGCCGCTTCGGACGTAGTCTGCAAAGGCGGCTTCGGGATCGGACTCCCTTGCGGCCATTTTGCGAAACCGCATCGCGCGCGCATTGCGTAGGTGCTGCTCAAAAGTCAGGAAGTCGCGCATCTGCCGCGGCACCGGCACCGGCGCGAGCAGCGCAGCCTCCTCCCGCGGCACGACAGCATCTTCGATACCATCGCGGGTCACCCGATCGAGCAGTGCGCGTGCGTCATCGAGCGCACGCTCGCCACCGTCGATGAGGGTGAGCATGGTTCGGAAATTCTGTGCAGGCCTTTCGCTACGCTCCGCGGCGAGCTGAAGATCAACGATCGACCGGTCGCCATCGACCAGCGCTCCGACGCGAGCCCCGCGATCTACCTGATTGAATGTAACGAGCCGCATGGTTGCGCTCTTGTTCCTCCCTGGCGGCGCCGAGCGCCAATTTGATTGCGTCACCGGGATTCTCTCTGGATTGCTTCGCTTCGCTCGCAATGACGGTTGGGGGCCGTCATTGCGAGGAGCGAAGCGACGAAGCAATCCAGCTCGGCGGCTCCTTAGTAAAACGAATGCTACACTAAGCGCGAAGGCTGGCGCAATACCCAAACATGCGTTTAATTAGCGGCTAGATGTTTGGCGTGGCGGCGTGCAGCCGCCGCGCAACAAGGACGCAGCATGGACGCAAGGACTCCCACGGCTGCTCGCCGACTGGCCGATATTCGGCGGCCCAAGAAGCGGCCGACGCGCGCCAACGGCGACGCCACCCGCAACAAGATCCTCGATGCCGCCGAACGGCTGTTTGCCGAGCACGGCTACACGGCTGTCTCGATGCGCAGCATCACGGCCGAGGCCGGGGTCAATGTCGCGGCGATCCACTTTCACTTCGCATCGAAGGAAGCGCTGTTCGAGGCGATCTTCAATCGGCGGGTGCAACCGATCAACGCGGCCCGGCTCGCCGGCCTGCGCGGGGCGCAACAAGACGGAGGCCACCAAGTCGTCGAGCTGGCAAACGTCCTGCAGGCTTTTGTCGCGCCGCACCTCGAGGCTGCGAAGGGGTTCGACGCCGGCAGCATCGTGTTGCTGCAATTCATGACGCGCGCGGCGGCCGAACCCGATAAATCGATTCAGGCGGTGCTACGCAAGGAGTTCGATCCGGTCTGGGTGGAATTGACCGCAGCGGTGCGCCGCGCTTTGCCTGACGCCTCGGACGAGGCGATCGGCTGGGGCCTCTTCTTCACGCTTGGCGCGCTTTATTTCATCAATCCCAGCCGTGGCTGGCTCGCCAACCTGACGCGCAACAAATGCAACGCCGCCGACACGGAGGCCGCAATGCGCTATCTGGTTCCGTTCCTGACGGCCGGCTTGCAGGGACTAACCAAACATCCACCCGTGACAAAATCCAAGCAGCTCCGGCCGAAACGCGCGAGAAAATAGCGGCAGAACAGGTCCGCCATTCGCCCAGAAATCAGCTAAGCCGCGCACGCGGGAAGCGGTCACGCGCCCCGGATTGCTCACCGGCCTGCTGTTACATCTTTGATGAACCGGGTGACCACGGTCGCGATTTCGTCCTCGTAGGGCGACCACTCGCCGAATGGAATTAGCGGAACGTCCTGGTCCTCAATCGGCAACTGATGCAGTTGAGAACCTGGAATCAGCCGATGCGCGGCCAATCCGCTTGCGCTGGAATGGGTCTTGTCGTTGCCGGGAATTACAAGGGTCGGCACCCTGATGGATCCCAACTCCTCGTCGGTCACGCCCATCACTGGGAGGTGGACCCCGGCTTCGAACGCTTCCTTCCACCGCGTCAGGACCGCGATGAACTTCTCCGGCGCGAGGCTACGCAAATATTCACCATTGCGCGGGTTTGCAGCGATGCGTTCGCTCCATTGCTCGGTCGCGCAAACAGCATCCATTCCGCCCGCCTGCGCCGCTCTGATGAATTGACCATAGTAATTGTCAGGCAACCGTCCGGCGGCGAACGCACCACCAGTGATGCGCATCAGGAGCAGACCTCGCACGGCCTCGGGGTGCCGGAGGGCAAACAGGATCGAGGTGCGCGCCCCTGATGAGCTGCCGCCGAAGAAGGCGGGCAATGCCCCTAATTTCTGCATCAGCGCGTACATGTCCTCGGTCCAAATGACCTCCTCGCTCTCCGCGCCTGCGATCAGAACGTCGGAAGCGCCTGTATTTCGGCGGTCATGCAAGGCGACCCGGTGACCAAGACCAGCGAGCTTTTTGGCCAGTGGGATGAATTCATCATGGCCGCGCCGACCCCCCGTCGTCAGCATGATCCATGGACCGGTCTCGCCAATCACTTGCCAGTTGATGTTCACCCCCCGAATATTCGTAACGGGCATCGAGTTTATCCTCCCAGATCGCGATTGTTTTCAATATGCGAAGCGCAGGCCGACAGCCGTCATCGTCTCCAGTCAGTGAGCCGGAATATACAAAATTCAAGCTAATGTCAGGTGCAGTAACGCTGTGCGGCCATGGGGACGAGATCGAGATCGCCGAGGTTCTGGGTTGTCGTCGTCTTTACTCCCCTCCGATCCGCGCGCCTCTTTCGGCAACCGAGCGTTTCATCAACAGAACGAGCGGCACCAGCGCCAGCATGATCATGGCGAACACCCAGAAGCAGTCGAAATAGGCCAGCGCCGACGCCTGCTGCTCACGCACGTTGTCGAGCGCCTGCAGCGCGAGTTGCTGAGCGGCGACCGGGTCGCCGGACTGCTGAAGAAACATCGCGCGTGCCTGGTCGGTGAACGATTGCACGGCCGGATTAAACGGATCGAGATACTCGCCGAGCCGCAGACTGTGGAATTGCTCGCGCTGTTCATGCAGGGCTTGGCTGAGCGACGTCCCGACGCTGCCGCCCTCGTTGCGCAAAAGACTGAGCAAGCCGACTGCAGCGCCACGCAGCGCATTAGGAGTGTAGAGATAGGCCGCGACGTTCGCGGGAGCAAAGCAGATCGCCAATCCGGCAACCGTGACCACGCGAGGCCACACCACCTGCCCCGGGCTGATGTCGAGATTCATCAGTGACATCCAATAATTGCCAGCGGCCATGACCAGAAGACCGGCAATGATGACCCACCGTGCATCGGTCTGCCGGCGAAGCAGGATCGCCACCACAGGCATCGCCATCACGGCAAACAGACCCGCCGGCGACATCACCAATCCGGCGTCCAGCGCATTGTAGCCAAACAGCGACTGGAGCAGGCCGGGCAACGATGTACTGGCGCCATAAAGCACCGCATAGGCGAAGAAAATGACGATGCAGCAAACGACGAAATTGCGTTCCTGCAACGGCCGGAAATTGACCACGGGGTTGCGGTGGCGCAGCTCCCAGAAGATCAATCCGCCCAGCGCCGCGACGAACAGCGCAGCCAATGTCTGCACGCGACCGAATGGGTCGCCGAACCAATCCCACTCTTCGCCCTTGCTCAGCGTCACTTCCCAGCAAATCATGGTAATCACAAGCAACGACAGGCCGATGGAATCGAAACGCGCCCCTTGCCTGCGCTGTTCGTCACGCTGCGTTGTGAGATAGTCCGGGTCACGAACCACCGCATAGCAAGCCGCGAAGGCGACGAGGCCAATCGGGACATTGATGTAAAAGACCCACCGCCAGGAGTAGTCGTCCGTGATCCAACCGCCGAGGGTCGGACCGACGACCGGCGCGACCAGGGCCGCCAGACCGAACAATGTCATCGCCGTGCCCTGCTTCTCCGGCGGGAAGGCATCGAGCAAGACGCCCTGGCTGGAAGGTTGCAGACCGCCGCCGGCGAGACCCTGAATCACGCGGAACAAAATCAGTTGGTTCAGGCTCGTGGCCATTCCGCACAGCGCAGAAGCGACCGTGAACATAAGGATCGAAAACAAGAAGTAGTTGCGCCGGCCGAAGCGAACCGACAGCCAGCCGGTGATCGGCAGGATGATCGCGTTGGCGGCAAGGTAACTGGTGATAACCCATTCGCCGTCATCGACGGTGGCAGACAGCCCGCCGGCAATATAGCGCAGCGCCACGACAGCGATCGTCGTGTCGAGTACCTCCATGAAGGTCGGCACGATGACGGCGCCAGCGACGAACCAAGGGTTCACGCCGGCGCGCGATCCCGGAAGCGAAGCTGAAGCGAGCGTCATTTGTCCGCTGCCGGGCTATGAGAAACCGCCGTGGTGGACGATCTCGGCAAGGAGCTTTGCAGAACCTTTCCGGCATCAGGCCCGGTGGTCGGCCTGTTCAGGTAGACGTACGGAGTGACTGACAGGCCGACGAATAACGGGTCCTTGTTCGGATCGTAGTTCTCAAGCTCGATGCGGACAGGCAAGCGCTGGACGACTTTGACGAAGTTGCCCGTGGCGTTCTGTGGCGGCAGCAGCGCCAAGGTCGATCCCGTACCCATCGTAAAGCCGGCGACCCGTCCGGGAAATACGCGGCGTCCACCGTACATGTCGACATAGAGATCCACAGGCTGACCAATACGCAGATCCCGCAGCTGAGTTTCCTTGAAATTGGCATCGACCCAGATTTCGTCGACCGACCGGATCGCCATCAGGCTTTGCCCGACCAGAACATTATTGCCGGGGTTGACGTTGCGGCGGGTGATCACACCATCAATGTCGGCAAGGACGTCACAATAGCGCAGATTCAATTCAGCCTGGGCAAGATCGCTCTTCGCCGCTTCGAGGTTTGCTTTTGCCTGCTTGACCGCGGGTGCCCCAGGCACCAGCTGCGCCAAGATCTTGTCGACGTCCCCTTGCGGGTTTTGCCTGGTGAACTCCTCCACCATCTGTTTTGGGGTTTGATTGTAGGAGTGGATGACGCCCAGTTCCGCCGTGCTCTGGATCAGCTCGCTCTGCGCCTTACGAACTGCGGAAAAGGTCTGATCGAGGTCGGCCGGCACCACGCCCAGGTCTCCACCGTTCTCAGGCTCGGCCGGCAAACCCAAAGAAACACGAATTTGGTGGGCGTCCTCCAATGCCTGGGTCACGTCTGCCCGGGCAACTGACACCGCTGCATCCCGCCTGTCATACTCCTCGCGGGTCTCAAACGCAGAGCTGACCAACGCTTTTGCCCGCGCGAGCTCTGCCTCAGCAAACTTGAGATTGGCTTTGCTCTTATCGATCGCGGCGACTTTCGCATGCAGCAGCGCGATCTGGTTTCGAACATCCTCGATCGCGTTCTCAAGTGCCCAGTACTGGCTTCGCGCCTTCGCCTCGACGCTGCGAACCGAAGCTTCTGCGACCTCCAAATTCGCCTTAGCGATGTCGACCGCCGCCTGCTTGATGGCCACTGCCGTCTCATAGGGTTCCTTGTCGAGCTCGACGAGGAGATCGCCTTTCTTTACGCGATAATTGTCATCGACCAGGACCTTCGACACCTGCCCGGGCACGCGCGCGGCCACAAATGTCACATGGCCATTCACATACGCATCATCGGTCGAAACGGTATTGAGACTTTGCCTGATCCAGGGAATGCCGAAGGCGAGAATGACGGCCAGGAGCACAGCAGCGCCCACCCCCAGCAGCAAGCGCCGCCGCTGCGACGGCTTTGAATTGGTCGGAGGGTTCAGTTCGGAAGGCGCATCGCTCCGGCCCTTTTCGGTATCGCGCGCCGCGACCTTGGCTCGGGCCGTCGGATTCGCGCCAACCGAAGCCGACACGCCCTTGCCGGCGCTGTGACTTTCTTCAGTGGCCATTCTGCCGCTCCCGATGCCCGAGCGCCGCCTTCCGGCTTACTAAAGCCGAACAGTGGCGTGGCTACAAGCAGGGAACACAAGAGGCACCCGTCGAGCGGTATTCATTGGCTGGGGCGGATTGATTTCGTTGCGCCCAGTCAGGCCCGCCGTACGAACTCCGGTGTGATTTCCTTGATGCTGCTAACGCCGCACTGCGCCATAGCAACGCGGGTTTCTGCGCGCAGGATCGCAAGCACCTTATCGACGCCGGCCTCGCCGAAGGCGCCCAGTCCCCACAAATAGGGCCGGCCGACACACACGGCGCTGGCGCCGATCGCCAGCGCCTTCACCACGTCGGTGCCGCGGCGGAAACCGCTGTCGATCAGGACCGGAATGCGCCCGTTCACCGCCTCAACAATTTCGGGCAGCGCATCGATGGTCGAGCGGCCGTTATCCTCGCCGCGACCGCCGTGGTTCGACACGATGATCGCATCGACCACACCGTCTCGGCGGCGAGCTTGGCGTCCTCGTGCGCCAGAATGCCCTTGAGCACGATCTTCATGCGCGTGGTGTCGCGCAGGCGCCGCACGAAGTCCCAGGTCATGTTGGCTGAGAGCAAGTTGGGCACACCCGCGGCGGCAACATCGATGCCGGCGAAATTCGGCTTGGTGCGGGTTGCTGCATCGGGACCGCCGGGCTCATGGCAATCGCTGCACACGCGCGCGTCTTGGCGGCGCAGCCGGGTGAATGTCTCCTGGTTACGACCGGCAACGCGATCGACCGTGACCGCAACCACCGGCGAGCCGGCGTTCTCGGCGCGTTTCACCAGCGCCTTGGCGATGTCCCAGCTCGGCGATGCATAGAGTTGAAACCACACATTGCCGCCACGCGCCTTGTTGGCGTCATCGATCGACGTCGAGGCTTGCGTCGAGAGAATTTGCAGATGATTACCGCGTTTGGCCGCATTGGCGACAGCGATTTCACCATCCGGATCGTAAGCGCGATTGCCGCCGGTCGGTGCGATGCCGATCGGCGAGTCATACTTCACCCCGAATATTTCAACGCTGGCGTCGACTTTTGAGACGTCGTGCAGACGCCGCGGCCGCAGCTGAAATTTCTGAAAGCCTTCGCGATTGGCGCGCAGCGTGACTTCATCATCGATGCCGGACGCCATGTAGCCGAAATGCGCTGGCGGTACGTTCTTGCGACACACCGGCTCGAAGTCGAACACGTTGATTGCCTCATCGGGGCTCTTGATCAGGTCCTCGGGATCGAGCGGCGCCCAGTTCAGCGGATCGGGAAACCGTCGCGCCGGCGCCGGGATCTCGCCTGCCATCGCGGCCCATCCTCCCGTCGCTAGTAACGGGCTGCCGGCCAGGAACTGGAGGAAGCGGCGGCGGCTGGCAGCCTCATGGGATCGTGACACAATAGCCTCCCTTGCTTCGCCTGTTGTTGTTTATGGGAGCATAGCATGGTCCATCTGCGGGACGCCGGGCGATATTTCATTTTGATGATCGCGATTGCGTTTGCCTCGCATGCAGCGCAGGCCGAGGTCACTGGCATCGAGATTGCCTCACGCACCGATGTGCTCGGCGGCAAAGTCGCGCAGAAATATTTCCTCGCGGAGGATCAGGCCGACATCGTAGCCCGGGCTATGGCGCGGTGGGATGCCGTGACCCAGGGGACGCCGCTCGCCGGGAAGTAAGCTGCGCGTCTTCACTTTCCCGCGATGTACTGGACTAGCAAGCACAGACCCGGTGTGATCGGGGCGGTGGACCGATCATGGAGTATGAGATGCAGAATAAACTATCGCCGATCCTCGCCGCCGCGGGGCTCGCGCTCTTTCTCACGACGGCGGCAAACGCCGACAACCCTGTCCGGGTGCGTGGCACGATCGAACGTGTCGACGGACCGACCTACCTGGTGAAAGCCCGCGACGGGACGGAGTTGAAGGTAACGCTGGCCGACAATGCACAGGTGACCGCGCTGACCAAGGCGTCCCTCAACGACATCAAACAAGGGTCGTTCGTGGGCGTCACCGCCATCCCGCAAACCGATGGCAGCCAGCGCGCGGTCGAGGTACACATTTTTCCCGAAGCCATGCGCGGCGCCGGCGAAGGCCATCGTCCATGGGATCTCGGCCCGACCAGCACCATGACCAATGCCAACGTTGAACAGGCGGTGACCGGCGTCGACGGGCAGACGCTGACGCTCAAATACAAGGACGGCGAGAAGAAAATCGTGGTGCCGAGCGAAGCCGCGATCGTGACCTTCGCGCCTGGCGACAAGAGCGACCTCAAGCCCGGCGTGAAAATCTTCATCGCGGCCGCCACGAAGCAGCCTGATGGAGCGCTGGTCACGCCGCGCATCACTTTCGGCAAGGACGGCATCACGCCACCGATGTAAGCGGCGCACTTCCATCGAGATCGTCGGCTTGCCGCGGCGATCTGCGTCATTGCGAGCGAAGCGAAGCAATCCAGCGCTGAGGCGCCGCACTGGATTGCTTCGTCGCTTCGTTCCTCGCAATGACGCGATGGCGGGGCTTGGCCGGGACAAGCCTGCCATGACGAGTCCCAAGACCCCTGCGCGAATGCTCCTTCCTCCAGCCCTTGCACATGCGCGTTCGATGATCGAATGTGTTGTGCGAGCCGGCCGAACCCGCGCCGTCACAAGGGAGGAAGGGATGCAGCGAAATCGCGCAGGCGGGATCGACCGCCGCACGCTCCTGAGAAATTCAGCCGCGACGGGCGCCGCACTCGCGGTGGGCTCAGTCGCCATGCCGGCGGTCGCGCAGGCGAAACCGATCAAGCTCGGCTATGTCAGCCCGCAGACCGGGCCACTGGCGGCGTTCGCGGAAGCCGACAATTTCATCATCAGTAACTTCAAGGACGCCACCAAGGGGAACATCAAGATCGGCAATGCCAGCGTTCCGGTCGAGGTCGTGGTCAAGGACAGCCAGTCCAACCCCAACCGCGCCGCCCAGGTGGCGAAGGACCTCATCGTCCAGGACAAGATCGATCTCATGTTGGTCGGCTCGACCCCGGAAACCACCAACCCGGTCTCGACCCAATGCGAAATCGAAGAGGTGCCATGCATTTCCAGCCTGGCGCCGTGGCAGCCCTGGTTCATCGGCCGTCAAGCCAATCCGGGCGGCGGTCCGCCCGCCTGGAAGGACTTCAACTATACCTATCATTTCTTCTGGGGACTCGAGGACGTGATCGCCGTCTTCACCAACATGTGGGGCCAGCTTTCGACCAACAAATCGGTGGGGGGACTGTTTCCAAATGACGGCGATGGCAATGCCTGGGGCGACAAACAGGTCGGCTTTCCGCCGGTGCTGGAGAAGCTCGGCTACAAG
>JAFAXD010000077.1 GCA_019241285.1 Xanthobacteraceae bacterium
TAGACCTGATCCGGCGTGCCGGCGAACATGATGCCGGCTTCGATCGCCCGATCGACGGTCGCGTTGGCCTTGTTGGCGGCGTGCTGATCAAGCGCCGTGCCGCGCATGATCCGCACGTTCGCAGACACCGGCATGTAGCCTGGCGGATATTGCAGATGGGGCGGCACCTTGTTGGCAGTCATGTACCACATCAGTTTCTCAGCACCGGAACGCGCCTGCGCCTCGGTGTCGCCGACATAGAGCAAGCAGGCATAAGCCAACCGATTGACCGGGATGTCATGCCCGCGGCCGGCCTCACGCCAGCCGGCGCGATAGTTGTCGTAGATCGCCTGAGTGTCTTTGTAACCGGTGAGGAACGTGGCCTGAACGTAGCCGTGCGCGCCGACGCGTTTAGCGCCGCTCGGTGTCGTGGTGCTCACCCAGACCGGCGGATGCGGCTGCTGATAGCAGCGCGGCCAGATATTGATGTTGCGGTGATGGAAAAAGCGACCCTCGTGGCTGAACGGGCCGTCGTGGTGCGTCCAGGCCTTGACGATCAGGTCCATGGCTTCCCACTGGCGCTCGTTCATGCGCACCGGATTGCTGTTGGCGGGCATCACCTCATACGGCACGCCGCGCACAAAGCCGCACTCGAGGCGTCCTTTTGAGAGCACATCCACCATCGCCATCTCTTCGGCGACACGCACGGGCTGCCGGCGATTGGCGACCGGATTGCCCAGGATCAGCAGGCGCGCCTTGCTGGTGAGCCGCGCCAGTGCCCCAAGCACGATCGGTGCCGCTGGATCGACGCAGGTCGCGGTTTGATGATGCTCGTTGAGCATGATCTCCATGCCCTCGTCCTCGGCGATGCACCATTCATCGAGAAAGCGATCATAGAGTGCGGCGCCTTTGTGGGGATCGTAATTGCGATTGGGCAGCGTGACGCGGATCGACTCGTACTCGTTTTCCGGCGGAAGGTACGGGTAAGCGTTCTCGCTGAAATGCCAAGCCTTCATCGCGTTGCTCCCAGAAATGCCAAGACCTTGTCGGCGGTCGCCTGCGGCTGCTCGAGCTGGGGAACGTGTCCGGCTTGAGCAATGGTCACGAGCTTGCTGTTGGGCAGCAGCCGCGCGTAGCGCTCCAGATAGTCCGCCGAGACCAAGCCGTCGCTCTCCCCGCGCAGGAACAGCGTCGGGGCCTTCACCCGATGCAGCCGGTGAACGAGTTTGGGATTGTGCATGTACGGTTCCCAGGCGAGCAGCGCGAGGGTCTCGCGATTGCGCGCCATGATGGCGAGCTGCTCATCGCTGAGCGCTTTGAGATCGGGGCGGAATTTCTCCGGATCATGAAACAGCAGGCGCTGCAGCTGGTCCTGCGGGGTGGCAAACATCTCGGGGATGTCGAGCTTGTCGACTGGGCCGGTCTTCACACCCACGGGCGCGATCAGCACCACATGTGGAAACCGCTCGGGCACCTTGGTCGCCATCTCGGCGGCGATCCAGCCACCGACCGAGGTGCCGATCAGATCAACCTCACGCAGGCCGAGGTGGTCGAGCAGCTCAAGGTGCACGTGCGCGATATCGTCGACGCTGTCGAGCCAATCGGGAAGTGCGGAGCGACCAAAGCCTGGATGCGAAGGCACGACCACACGCCGACCCTGCGCCAGAAGCGCCAGGAATGGGTCATCGGGCCGAACGCCACCGGCCCCGTGCAGAAACAGGATCGGCGCACCGGCCCCACGCTCGAACAACTCGAGATCGATGCCGGCGATCGTAACGGTCGTCACACTCTGATGCGCTACATCATTCATGATGGTCGCCGTATCCTCCCTGGCTGGCATTCGCCAATGCGGTTTGCGTTGACTCGTCTTATTTCCGCTAGTCGAATAGGCACCCGAAACGGCCAATTCACAAGGGGGGAACGTTGAGTCTCGCGCAGGCCTCCTATGACTGCGCGATGGCCGAGCAACCAAGGTGACCCAGTATGCACAAGCTGCAAATCGGCGACGTGACCATTGCTTCGATTATTGAGCGCGACGGGCCATGGCGGCCCATCGAAAATATGTTTCCGACGTGCGATCCGGTACTGGCGCGTAAGCACCTCGCCGAAATGGATCCATTCGTATGGGATCCGGCCTCCGGCAAGCTCGTCATGCCGTATCAGACCTTCGTAGTCCGCACGCCGCGCCACACCATCCTGATCGATACCTGCACCGGCGAACATAAGGGCTATGGGCCGCCGTGGGATTTCTCGCCGCAGCCGTGGCTCGATGGTTTTCGCGCGCTGGGATTGAAATTCAGCGATATCGACTACGTGTTCTGCACCCACCTGCATATCGACCACACCGGCTGGAACACGCAGCTCGTGGACGGGCGCTGGGTGCCAACGTTCCCGAAGGCCAAGTACATCTTCCACCGTCAGGAATATGCCTATTGGCAAGAGCAGGCGCGCAGCGGCAAATCCGCGGGCGGCGGCCAGGCCGGCGTCTGGACGATGAATTGCGAGCCGATCGTCGAAGCCAGTCAGGCCTTGCTGATCGACGAAAGTTACACGCTCGACGACACGTTCTTTCTATCCCTTACACCGGGCCATACGCCTTATCACTGCTGCGTCCACGTCCGTTCCAAGGGCCAGGAGGCGATTGTGGTAGGCGATTTGATGCACCACGCGCTGCAATGCCGGGAGCCTGATTGGTCGACCGGCTTTTGCACCGATCCCGTGCAGGCGGCGCAATCGCGACGGCGGTTTCTGTCGACCTACGCCGGCAGCCCGACCTTGATGCTGCCGGTGCACTTTCCGCACCCGACCGCCGGCCGCATCGAGCCTGATGGCACGCGCTTCAGGTACAGGTTTGTGGGGTAGGTCTAATTGAAAAATAGCTAACGTGTCCCGGACGCAGTGCAGCGTGCAACGCTGCACTGCTGATCCGGGACCGTAACAGAGACATCGCTTGAGACGGTCCCGGGTCTGCAGCGCATCACTTCGTGCTGCACTGCGCCCGGGACACTCGGACCTTGCTAGAAGGCCTCACCCCTTCACGTCGTAATGCACGATCGTCGGCGGGATGGTGGCGTAATTTCCGATGTCGCCGACAACGGCCTGGCCTTGCGGCGACTGCAACGCGGCGCCCATCGCGGCTTCATCGGCAAATTCCGCTTCGAACACGCAGTAATAGGGTGCGGGCGCGTCGCCGGCGGCTTTGACGTTGAAGCTATACCGGCTTCCCTTCAAGCCCGGCAGCTTGGCCACCAAGGCCGCGTGCGTCTGCTCGTAGTAAGGGCGAAACTTCTTGGCATCCTGCCCGGTCGGATAGAGAACCAGCAACTTGTGCATTCGACACTCCCGGCTAACTCAAAATCAACCTCAGCAGCTCGTTCTGACACGAAATCCGCAGCCGGCCATAGGCGCGTTTGCGATAGGTCAGCACCGTGTTGACGCTGATGCCGAGATGCAGCGCAATTGCTTCCGAGGTCATCCCGGACATGATCGCGGCACAGACCTGGGCTTCGCGGGTCGGCATGTTCGGTTCAACGAGGCGGAGCCGATCCTCGAATGCCTGTGGGGCAAAGCTCTGACCCACCGACACGCTGGTCGCGGCATGCTTCACCAACAGACCCACCAGCAGGTCGGCCGAACCCATGATGTGATCGATATCCGATTGGGCGAACCGGCCGGCCTTGCCGCTGCGGTAGAGATTGACCCGATAGGTCTGCTCGCCGTTGCGCTGCATCAGGGTGAAACGGTCGGTGATCCGTAGTGACGTGTAGCAATCATGCCGATAAAGGCTGTCATCGATGTCCTGCGGCAAGGTGCGTAGCGCCATTGCATCGCTCTCGCCGGCATCCTCGAAGAGGCCGGCCGGATCTTGCTTCCAGTACTGGGCGAGATATTTCACGGCCCGCATCTTGGCTGGCTGGCGCGGGCCCTCGCTTGCCGCGAACAGCAGGCGGGGGGGCCTGTCGGGATGGAACGCATAGGCGGTGACATGCTCGGAGCGGGTCGTCTCCCCGAGCGCCTTGACGAACTCTCCTTCGAAACGCGCCGTCCCAACGACCTCGATCAGTCTTTGCACATGAGCGCGGACCGGGTCGCGCGAGCGTGGGGCCTGCGCGAAACTCAGCAATTCCATCCCTGATCTCCCGGCGCCGCTTTTCGGACTGAGCGCCGTCAATAGGAAAGCGACCCTA
>JAFAXD010000099.1 GCA_019241285.1 Xanthobacteraceae bacterium
GCGGGATGCGAAGCCGCCTGGCAGATCGCCCTTCGTGGCATACCCGTGGTGATCCACGAGATGCGTCCGGGCCGCATGAGCGAGGCCCACAAGACGGCACAGCTCGCCGAGCTCGTATGTTCGAATTCGTTTCGCTCAGACGATGCGCAGACCAATGCGGTCGGCTTGCTGCACGAAGAGATGCGGCGGTTAGGCTCGCTTATTCTGCGGGCAGGCGACACAAACCAAGTCCCAGCCGGCGGCGCACTCGCGGTTGATCGCGACGGCTTCGCGGCAGCCGTCACCGCCGCCATCACGAGCCATCCGTTGATCGAGATCCGGCGCGAGGAAATCTCCGCACCGCCGCCGGATTGGGAAAGTGTGATCATTGCGACCGGCCCCCTCACCTCGCCAGCCCTGGCTGGCGCCGTGCGGGAGCGGAGCGGTGAGGATGCCCTGGCGTTCTTCGATGCGATCGCGCCGATTGTCGAGCGCCACTCCGTCGACATGTCGGTTGCCTGGTTCCAGTCGCGCTACGACAAGGAGGGCCCGGGCGGCACGGGGGCGGACTACATCAACTGCCCGCTCACCCGCGACCAATACGAGGCTTTCGTCGACGCGCTGTTGGCCGGTGAGAAGACCCAGTTTCACGAATGGGAGGCGGCGCCCTATTTCGATGGCTGTCTACCGATTGAGGTGATGGCCGAGCGTGGGCGCGAGACGCTGCGGCACGGACCGATGAAGCCCGTCGGTTTGACCGATCCGCACAAGCCGGAGAAACCCTACGCCGTCGTGCAACTGCGCCAGGACAATCAGCTCGGCACGTTGTTCAACATCGTCGGCTTTCAAACCAAGCTGAAGCACGGCGAGCAGCTGCGTGTCTTCCGCGCCATCCCGGGACTCGCCAATGCGCAGTTCGCGCGGCTCGGCGGCGTTCATCGCAACACCTTTCTCAATTCGCCGAAGTTGCTCGATGCCACGCTGCGCCTCAAATCCGAGCCGCGCTTGCGCTTTGGCGGTCAGATTACCGGTTGCGAGGGCTACGTTGAATCGGCGGCCATCGGCCTGCTCGCCGGATTATTCGCCGCCGCCGAACGACACGGCGAAGCCATGTCGTTGCCGCCCCCGACCACCGCGCATGGGGCCTTGCTCAACCACATCACGGGTGGCCATATCGAAACGATTGACGCGGGGCCGCGCTCGTTTCAACCGATGAACATCAACTTCGGTCTGTTCCCACCGCTGATCCGCAGCCCGTCGCGCGCGAGCGATGGCACGCGTCTGCGGGGGGCCGCCAAGACCATGGCCAAGAAGCGCGCCCTCTCGGCACGCGCGCTTGCCGATCTGGGAGATTGGTGGACCGCCGTGCAATCCGGACGGAGCAACAACCCGCCGCCAACAGTCAATCAGAATGATGATCGCTTCGCTTCCGTGTCCTAAGCAAATGAACCGGCCATGAGTCTGACGCCGGAGCTTGCCGCGCGTTGGCGGGAAGCGCTTGTGCTCAAGCGCGACGTATTCTCCACCGTAGAGCGCGGCCGCTTTGTCACATCGGCCGGAGATCGCGACGCGGTGTTGCGTCGGCTCGATCAGGTTCCCTGGTGGACACGGCCGCTCGCCCGGCATCTCTTTCAGCGCGAGCGCCGCGCGCTGACTGTGGCTGGCCCGCTCGGCGTCGGGCCTCCCCTCCTGTTCGCCAATGATCAGGCTCTGGTGCGCGGCTTTATCGACGGCGTCGCGCTACACGTGGCCCGGCCGAGCGGAGATCGCGGATATTTCGTCTCGGCCAAAGCGGCCTTGCGCCGCCTGCATCGCGCCGGCGTTACCCACAACGATCTCGCCAAGGAACAAAATTGGCTGCGCGGTACGGACGGCAAAGCGTATCTGACCGATTTCCAGCTCGCGTTCGTGTTTCGTCGCCGCGGCAAAGTCTTTCGGCTCGCCGCCTATGAGGACCTGCGGCATCTGCTCAAGCACAAGCGCACCTACGTGCCTGAGGCGCTCACCGCGAGCGAACGGCGGATCCTGGCGCGCAAGAGCTTGCCGACGCGCATCTGGATGGCGACCGGGAAACGCATCTATCGTCTCATCACCCGCGGCGTGTTCGGATTTACGGATCGCGAGGGCGGCGGACCACGACTCGTGCACGATGCGCCGATCATCACCGCGGCGCTCAAGCGCGATCCACGCGTGCGCGATGCCGCCGTTGTGGCTTTCCCGGAGCGCCGGGCTGGCACCGGTCTCTACGCATTTGTTGAAACGGCAGCGTCACTCTCCGAGCGCCAAGTCGAGGAGCTGATGGAGAGCTGCGGCGTACGGCCGCCCGAGCGCATTCAGTTGGTCGAGGCCATGCCGCGGCGTCCCAGCGGCGAAGTGCGCAGCGAGATCCTGCAGCTCGTTGCCATGAACCAGGTCGACCTGATCGACCCGTTGCTGACCGGGCCTGCCGAGCGCGACGTCATGGCGCGCATCATCGCCGGCCGCCAGAACTTCCGCGACCGCTTCGCGTATTGATTGGATGAATCGATAACTCAACAACAACGCCCGCGTGCGCAATTGATGCCAGCAAAGACTGCATGCATCGAGACCGTCCGCCGCCGTACCAACTGCGTCAGAACACGAACAAAGACGTGCTGCTAATTGAGTCGGCAGGGCCTGCCGCTCTTGTTGATAGGAATAGTATTATACCATGGCTGACGGAAGCGCGCTCCCGCACAATCATGCTAGTGCTTGGGGCGTGTCCGAGGTCCACGATCCCCATACTGGCACCGCCGCACCGGCGCGCCCGGTTCTCAATCGCATTTTGGCGCGGATGCCGCCGGACGCTTTCGAGCACCTGCGTGCGCATTTGGAACGTGTGCCGATCCGCCGCCGGGCAATCCTGCAGGAGCAGCATCGCCCGATCGAGCACGTGCATTTTATCGAACGCGGCGTCGCCTCGATTTTCGCGCGCACCCGCCAAGACGGGCCCGTCGAGGTGTCCCTTGTAGGGCGCTTTGGTCTCGTCGGCGTTTCCGCCGTGCTCGGCACGCTGCGCTCCCCGCACCGCTGCCTGATGCAGATGGATGGCGAAGCGCTGCGCGTTCCCGCCGCGACGCTGGCGCGGGTGATGGACGAGAACCCCGCGGTGCGGCGCCAGCTTCTGAGCTATGTCCACGTGTTGCTGGTGCAGAACGCGCAGGCGGTCCTGTGCAATGCACGCCACGAGGTGGTGGAGCGCTTGTCCCGGTGGCTGCTGCTCGCCCGCGACCGCCTCGACGAGGACGCCATCCCGGTGACCCACGAAGTCCTGTCGATGATGTTAGGCGTTCGCCGCGCCGGGATCACCGATGCGCTCGCCAGTCTGGAGCGCGACGGGGCGGTCCACCGCGAGCGCGGAGCGGTTGAGATTGTCGACCGGGCGGCGCTGGAGCGGCGCGCCTGTGAATGTTACGCCATCATCGCCGGTGAATTTCGCCGCCTACTCGAGACTCACCCCGGCGGCTACACGCTGGCTGGCTGACCGGACCAGCTCGGGTTACCCGCTGCTCGCCCCTGCCGTTTTTTGAACTGAAAATTGATAAGAGGCCGGTATAACTACGCCGTCCTCTTACTGCGGTGCAG
>JAFAXD010000256.1 GCA_019241285.1 Xanthobacteraceae bacterium
TTCGCCATCGGGCAACTTCTCGACCCGGCGCAGGTAGATCGTCTGGATAATGTCACGGGTTTCAGGATCGATGGAGACCGGACCGCGCGGGCTCTCCCAGGCCATGCCTTTCATGGCATTGATGAGCGCGTCGCCGTCGGTATTGCCATTGGTCTTCTTGAGCGCCTCGTAAATGAGGTGGATGCCGTCGTAAGCGCTCACGGCAAACTGATCCGGATTGCGTCCGCCCAGCAGCTCGCGCATACCCTTCACGAACTCAGCGTTCATCGCCGATTTGTGGCGGGGGTCGTAAGTCCAGGCACTGATGATGCCGACCGCGCCTTCGCCCTGGCCCTTGAGCGCGTCGTCATTGGTAAGCTCACCGCTGCTCATCACCTTGCTGGTCTTCGGCGTGATGCCGCGTTCCGCCAAAGCTTTGCCGAGCGCCGCCGGCTGCTCGCCGCCGGGGACGAAGATGAACACGCCTTCCGCGTTGGCGTCCTTCAGGCGCTGCGCAAAGGCGGAGAAATCCGGGCTGGCGACCGGGAAGCGGACCGAGCCGACGATGTTGCCGCCGCCTTGCTTGAAGCCGTTCTGGAACGCCGCCTCGGAATCGATCCCGGGGCCATAGTCCGACACCATGGTGTAGACCTGCTTGATGCCGTTCTTGGCAGCCCAGCCGCCGAGCGTGCCGATCGCCTGAGGCAAGGCCACCGACGTGCGCGCGAAATAGGGCGACCGCGTCGTGATGATGGCGGTCGCCGCATTGGTGATCACCATCGGTTTCTTCGCCTGGGTGCCAACGTCGGCGGCGGCCAGTGCGTCGGGGGTGAGCGAGAAGCCGGCGATGACGTCGACCTTGTCGCGCACCACCAGTTCCTGGGCGAGCCGCTTGGCGACATCCGGCGCCGTACCGCCCGCGCCCGAATCCTTGCGGATCAGTTCGATCTTCTTGCCGGCGACCGTGTCGCCGTGCTGCTTCATGTAGAGCTTGATGGCGTTGTCCATCATGGTGGCCAGATCGGCGAACTGGCCGGAATAGCTCATGATCAAGCCGATCTTCACTGTGTCCTCGGCGTGCGCCGGGACGGCGGTGATCAGCGCCGTGGCCGCCAGGCCCACGAGCCCGGCTGTTAACTTTTGCATTTAGTCCTCCCTCTTGGATCGAACCCGTCGCTTGGCGGCGACGGTACTTGCGCGCTCCGGAAAGTCAATTTGCGCGAGCTAATCGGACCTGCGACGCACGGTCCTCTGTAAGCCGGTGGGCAACGCCCACCAACCGCAAAGACTGAAGCGCACCGTTTTTCCGCCCCAATGACAGCAAATACCCGAAGGCGGCTGCCGCGGGTCGCTCATTATGCTAGTGACGACTCGGGGGTGCATTCCAAGCCACAACGATTGCAGGGTGGGTAAAACATGCGAGCATTTTGGGTGCGCGCCGCACTGGCGGCCGCGGTTGTTGCAAGTGCCTGCACGGGTTCGGCACTGGCGCAGCGCGACGAGGAACGGCCGGGCTACGTGCCGACGCCGGACGAAGAGCAGCTGCAACCACAGTTCCAGCGCCAGATGGTGTTTTTCCGAACAAACGAGCCGCCCGGGACCATCATCGTCGATACCCCCTCGCGTTATCTCTATCTGGTGCAGGGCAATAACCGCGCGATCCGCTACGGCATCGGGGTCGGGCGGGACGGCTTCCAGTGGTCGGGCGCGCTCAATATCACCCGCAAGCAGGAATGGCCGGACTGGACACCGCCGCCGGAAATGATCCAGCGGCAGCCGTATCTGCCGCGCTTCATGGCGGGCGGTCCGGGGAACCCGATGGGCGCACGTGCGCTTTATCTCGGCACCACAGTCTATCGGCTGCACGGAACCAACGCTCCGGAGACCATCGGCACGGCCGTGTCCTCCGGCTGCTTCCGGCTGGTCAATCCGGACATCATTGACCTTTATGAGCGGGTGCCGGTCGGGACGCGCGTGGTCGTCCGCCAGACACCGGTTCTCTGAATTGTTTGAGCATGATCTTTTCCGAAAACCGGTATCCACTTTTCGGGATCATGCTCGAGCCTGACATCGCCGGCGGCGCGCACCGCGCCGTCCAGTTTTCTGTTTGATCGCTGTTGCAGACATGGGGTCCGGGGATGGGCACTCTCAAGAAAATCGTTTTGCTGATCGGCCTGACGCTGGTGCCAGTGCCGTTCGCGGCCGCCGCGCAAGCGCAAACGCTCCAAGCCGTGAAGGATCGCGGCGTGCTCAATTGCGGGGTGAGCCAGGGCCTCTATGGGTTCTCCATCGCCGACGACAAAGGCAACTGGTCCGGGCTCGACGTTGATTTCTGCCGCGCCCTGGCCGCTGCCATTTTCAATGATGCGAGCAAGGTCAAATTCGTCCCGGTGACAACCAATGAACGATTTCAGGTTCTGCAGTCCGGGGCGATCGATGTCCTTTCCCGCAATTCGACTTGGACCCTGTCGCGCGAAACCGATTACAAACTGAATTTCGGCGGCGTGCTCTACTACGATGGCCAAGGCTTCATGTTGCGCAAAGCGCTCAACATCAATTCCGCGCTCGACCTCGACGGCAAGAAGGTGTGCGTGCAGAGCGGGACGACGACCGAGCTCAACCTGAAGGATTTCTTCAACACCAACAATATGAAACTCGAGGAGATCGCGCTGCCGACGGCGGCGGAAACCGAGAAGGCCTACGACTCGGGCCGCTGCGACGTGCTCACCACCGATGTCTCCGGGCTCTACGCGGAGCGCGTCGCGCTCAGCAATCCGACCGACCATGTCGTTTTGCCCGACGTGATCTCCAAGGAACCGCTCGGCCCCGCCGTGCGCCAGGGCGACGATCAATGGTTCGAGATCGTCAAGTGGACGCTGTTTGCCATGCTCAACGCCGAAGAGTTGGGCGTCAGCACGGAAACCCTTGACGCCGCCCGCAAGTCGAGCAAACCGGACGTGATGCGGCTCGTCGGCAGCGATGGAAATTTTGGCGAGCAGTTGGGACTGACCAAGGATTGGGTCGTGCGCATCGTCGGGCAAGTCGGCAACTACGCCGACGTCTTCACCCGCAACGTCGGTTCCGATTCCAAGCTCGGAATTCCGCGCGCTGAGAACAACCTCTGGAGCCGCGGCGGCATCCAGTACGCGCCGCCGATCCGATAGCTCATACTAAGTCGATCTTAGAACCTCATCCTGACAGGATATGAATGTTTGCTGCGGCTGTTGCTCGCGGCCATCCTTCGAGACGCCTGGCCCCTGACGGGTCCAGGCTACTCAGGATGAGGGCTGAAATTGTTGAAGCGCCGCAACCCACCGCAGCCCTCATCCTGAACAGCACGCGCTTGCGCGTGCGTCTCGAAGGATGGCCAAAAGCGAGGGCTTTTCCCGGGGTCGTCCTTCGAGACGCGTGACCTCCGGTCACGCTCCTCAGGACGAGGTCTTCGAGACACCTCGTCCCTGCGGGACGAGGTTCCTCAGGACGAGGTCTTCCGTTAGCTACCGGACTGAGGACACGCCGACGGCGAGCAGCGCCTGTTCCAGGCTGTCGAGAGTGTAAGGTTTGCCGACGATGCGGACGCCGGCATCGCCGGAAAACTGTTGCAACAGCTCCGCCTCCCCACGCCCGCTGGCGATAATGATCGGCAGATGCGGATGCGACAGGCGGAAGCCGGCCGCGATCTCATCCCCGCCCCGATCGGGCAGCCCGACGTCGATCACGAGCGCATTGATTTCCGGGTCGTGGATCTTGACCAAGGCTTCGGCCGCGGTGCCGGCCTCCTCGGCCACAAGTCCCAACTCCGACAAGAAATCCACGGCCAACGCTCGCACCAGCGAATCGTCTTCGACCACGAGGATTTTCGGCATGGCAAAAACTCTAACATCGGCTCGTTGCGACTGACAAGCACAGCACGGTTGGGCCTTGGTGCTGCGGTAACAGGTGAAGCATGCCCCGCCAGCGGGTGCTGATGCGCCCGGCACGCAGATTCAAAAAATCTGAAAAATTGGTGCAACCTCCAGGAACCAAGTTGCCCGGCATCGCATTATCTGTGCGACCGGCCATTCCCATCCCCCCAAGCCCCCCGTGCTTGGCCGGCCACCCTCTGGGCGTAGTCGATTTGTCGGCTACGCCCATATTTTTTTGCTCAATCGAAGGAAATTCTCCCCACCTGGGTTTGTTTGAAACAAAGCCAGCGCTGAGTTCGATCAACATAGAAATGCATTCCGTGCGTGCGTCATAGGTTTGGTGGTGGAGGCACACCAACACGGCGGCGGTGCACATGGCACGCGCCGCCCCGGCGTCAGGTTGGTTGTAACGCTGAGTCCTAGGCTGGTATGCGTCGTGCGCGTTGCTTGGCGTTTCGCTCGAAGAAGAGCGCCTGGCTTGCGATTGCCGATACCATGGCAGGCTGGAACGGCTTCGAGATCAGGAACGCAGGCTCCGGGCGCTCGCCGGTGAGGAAGCGTTCCGGGTAAGCGGTGATAAAGATGACCGGCACCTCGAACGTGCGCAGTAGCTCGTTCACGGCGTCGAGGCCCGAGCTGCCATCCGCGAGTTGGATGTCGGCAAGGATCAGGCCCGGCTGCTTTGACTTGGCAAGCTTGATCGCCTCGGCATGGGTCCGGGCGACGCCGATCACCCGATGCCCCAGGCTTTCCACCAGGGTCTCGAGGTCAATGGCGATGAAGGTCTCGTCTTCGATGATCAGCACGTCAGTCGCAATCTCAGCCGCGAGCTCCCGACCCGATTCATCCACCAGGCGGCGCAGGGTCGTGATGTCGCAATCCAGGATTTCAGCCGCATCCTCCTCCGAGAAACCTTCCAGGGCCATGAGCAGAAAGGCCTGTCTGGGCAAGGGGGTAAGGCTGGCGAGCCGCTGCTCCGGCGGCCGCGCGCTGTCCACGCTCTCCGCCGACGCGTTGATGGTGACGGATTTCCAGATCTTGGTGAACAGCTTGAACAAGGCAACGCGTGGGTTGCGGGCTTCCAGGACTGATCCATCCTCGACCAGGGCCTCAAGCGTTGCCGCCACGTAGGCATCACCGGACGCCTGGGTGCCCGTGAGAGCACGCGCATAGCGCCTGAGGAATGGAAGGTATTTAGCGACCGTTTCCGCTCTCGACACGGGATATTCCCCCTCTACCGACCAGGGTATCACCTCTAACGCCAAACGATAAGTTCGGTTCCAGCCAGGGAACTCTTTGGGGCGGAAGGGGTTGTGACCTGAGCGGAACCAACGGCCGAGCCGTCCGCGAGTGCCTATGGGTTTGGCGTCCTTGCACATACCTTCCCGAAACGCTTTCAGGAGCGCTAAATCAAAAATCGGCACTAAATCATAAGAGATGCTACTGCCCTTCGTTTCCGACATTCGTGCCAGCAGGGCCTTTCCCCGGCACCGCGAAGTTGGAAGCGTGACGGTAGGGGGGTTGTGGACATGAACGAACGCAAGTCGGCCAAATCCGGATCAAAAATGCAGCTGTACGACGCCACCCCGAAGCATGCTGCGCTAAATCGGCAGATTCAGGACCGTATCGGGCAGCAGTTGCGGGCCATGTACAACGATGTGGTCGCTCAGGGCATCCCGGACCGTTTTAGCGAATTGCTGAAGAAGCTGGACGAGCAGGTCGAGGACAAGAACCAAGCGCCGCAAGCCGAGGAAGAGCGCTGAATGGCCAACACGAGAGGCAGCAAGGACAGCGAACGCTCCGTGCGCGACGGGATTCTCGCCACGTTGCCGAGCCTGCGCGCGTTCGCGATCTCTCTGTCCGGCAACGTCGATCGCGCCGATGACTTGGTGCAGGAGACGTTGCTGCGCGCGCTCGCGAACATCGATTCCTTTGAACCCGGGACCAACCTGCCGGCTTGGCTCTTTACCATTCTGCGCAATCTCTTCCGCTCCGAGTATCGCAAGCGCCGTCGCGAGGTCGAGGACAACGACGGACGTTTCGCCGAGACCTTGAAGACGCACCCGGAACAGAACAGCCGGATCGAGTTCGAGGAATTCCAGCAGGCACTGGCCAAGCTGCCGGCGGATCAGCGCGAAGCGCTGATCCTGGTCGGGGCGTCGGGCTTCTCCTACGAGGAGACCGCGGAAATCTGCGGCTGCGCGGTCGGCACGGTGAAGAGCCGCGTCAATCGGGCACGCGTCAAACTCGCCGAGTTGTTGTCGATCGAAGGGATCGATGACTTCGGCCCCGATCAGGCGAGCCGCGCCGTCGTCGCCGGCAGTGGGCGTTGAGTTAACTCAATCTTCCCGGCCCTTGTCGCCCAGCCCCCAGAGCGGCGCTTCGAGTTCATACACGAATCCGTTGGCACCGTAGAACCGCTTGGCGACACCACGAATCGCATCAGGGGCGACGCGGTCGAGCACGATGTGGCCGAAGCCGGAATATTGCGGGTCGGCGGGCGGTGCGCCTCCGGTCTCCTCCCAGCGGAAGTGGAACCGTGCCTCCTTGTCTCCACCATCAACCGACCATCTAACCGTCACGCCGCCCAGTGGCGTCGACAGCGCGCCATATTTGCTGGCGTTAGCCGCAAGTTCATACAGCAACAACGCCAATGCCTGCGCGGCACGCGCTCCAATCACAACGTCGGGCCCTTCGACCGCGATACGCGCGGTCACGGGCAAGACCTGGGATGAGAACAGGTCGCGCAAGCTGATGCCTTGCCACTCGGTCTCCGTCAGCAGCGACACTGCGTGCGACATGGCATGCAGGCGGCCGGCGACAAGCTCGCGCGCTTCATCGACGATCGTGCCCGAGCGCAGACTGCGCACCACGATCGACTGGATGACCGCCAACATATTCTTGACGCGATGGTTGAGCTCCCGGATCACCGCGCTGAGACGCTGCTCGACCGCAATGCGCGATTGCACTTCGTTCGTGAGCCGCAGGTTGTTGTGCACCACATAACCAAACAACCCGACAATGATGCTGGTGAGGGCAAGACCGATCGCCGCCGCGTTGACGCCAAGCAAGAGCGCCCGATAACCCGGCTCCTGTGTGGCCTCATAGTAGACGGTCCATTGCCGCGTCCCGAAGTGAAGCTTGCGCACGCGCACTTCAGGGTCATGGGCCGGATCGCGAACGGCATTCCTGACCAGCATGCCGTCCGGAGCGAGGCTGAACATCGGCCGCCCCTCGGGATTCTGGGGATCGGCAAAGCTGATGATGAACGGGTAGTCTTCGCCGACCTGGGTCAAGAGCTGATTGAGCTGATAGGCGAAGCTTACGAAGCCCGCCGGCGGCCCCTGATCGCCCGCCCGGAACACCGGCGCGAATAGAACCACGCCGAGGTGGCTCGGGGCTTGGCGCAATGGACGCGGATCGGTTGCAAACGGATTGCCGGTGTCTGAGGCAAAATCGATTGCGGCCTTGGATTGCGGATCGGCGGCGACATCGATGCCAAGGATGCGCAGGTTGTCCGGCGTGCGCGGCTCCACGTCGATAACCGGATACATCGGGCGGCTCAGCGCATGCGGATCAAGCGCCTTGTCGTCCGGCCCGAGGAGGCGCGGTGGCGTCATGCCATTGGCGGCGAGCGCCTGCAACGCGTCCTCTACCTGCGCGGGCTCGACGCGGGGGATCCAACCCACCGCCACCAGATCGGCCTTGAGCGAGCGGAACGGCGCGCGCAGTGCGGCGAGCGGATCGCGCTCGATGACGTTGGGCGCCGTGAACATCGCAGCGGCCATGCGCGCCAGGACTTCGCGTTCGTCCAGTCTTTCCTGAATGAGGCCCGCATGTGCGTCGACACTGCGGTCGAGCAGGTTACGCTCGCTGGCGATTTCCTGATGATAAAAACGGATGCCGACAGCGGTCGATACAATGATCCCGACCGCGGCCACCAAGGAGATCGGTACCCAGAATCGTAACACGCGTTATCCGATTCTCGTCAGTCCGGCGACCGACAAACCCCTAGGTTAGAATTGCACGCAGTTGCAATAGTTCCAGCGTCGAAGTCCGGTGAACAACCCGAGTTCCTCAACCGACCGAAAATTTTACGCACCTCACGCGCCCCAAACCTCGCGCGCCGTCTCCACAACCAAGCGCAACTTGCGCACTTCATCGTCAAGCGAGATCTTGTTGCCGAGCGCGCCGCTCGCGAACCCGCATTGCGGGCTCAGCTCTGCTCATCGCATTGCCGCGGCAGAGATGCAGGCAT
>JAFAXD010000309.1 GCA_019241285.1 Xanthobacteraceae bacterium
TCGATGGCATTGCCGGAGAGGACCAGGATCGGCCGCTCCGTGCTGAGGTTCCGCTCGGCCACCGCCTGGGCCACGTGGCTGACTTGGTCGGCCGCCTCCGCATAGGTGATCGAGGCCCAGCCCTCCTTGCCCGGACGCCGCTCCGCCAGGAAGACTTGGGACGGACGCTCTTTGGCCCAGTGCCACAGATGGTCCTGAAACCGATCCGGATAGGGTTGCAGCGGCTCGTTCGCCAGCAATCGAAGGACGCCGTCGCGATCGCGCTTCACCTCGACGGTGACGTCGCGGAACCGGCGATGCGGTGCCTTCAGACGCGTTTCATGGACTAGGATCGGGGTCGTCACCGGCGTTCCTGGTAGCCCACGCCTTTCCACTCGTCATGGCCGGGCTTGTCCCGGCCATCTCGCTTAGGGAGGCAAGACCGTGCCCTCCTTATCGGGATCGCCGGGACAAGCCCGGCGATGACGAAGGAGAGTGAGGCGAATTGATCGAAACACGCGTTAGCGTAATACCGGTTTTCGAGAATGTCTGCAGGAGCAGCGTTGATGCGGTATGCCGTCGTGATCGAAAAGGCCAACGGCAATTACTCGGCTTATGTCCCCGACCTGCCAGGATGCGTGGCTACCGGCGACACGGTTGCGTCCGTGGAAAACGAAATCCGCGAGGCAATCAGGTTCCATATCGAGGGGCTGAAGCAGGACGGGCTCGCCGTCCCCGACCCGACCAGCATTGCCGAATACGTCGACGCCTGACTGCGGACGGCGCAAGTCTCATTTGCACAGAGGGATCTTCGACCACCGCCGCTTGACATCGGGTCCGCGCGGTGGTCGCTCTAGGCCCCCGCCATAAGCCTTCCTGGAAACGCCACTGGACCGCGCATGATCGTTGTTGCCATCGACATCGGAGGCACGTTTACCGATCTGATCGGCTTCGACGCCGAGCAAAATCGGTTCGTCGAGGCCAAGAGTCTCACCACCCCGTCCCAGCTCACGCGCGGCATCATCGACTGCATCCGCAAGAGCGGGCTCGATGCCGGCGCGATCGATGAGCTGATCCATGGCTCGACCATCGCCATCAACACGCTGATCGAGCGCAAAGGCGCCCGCACCGGCCTGATCGTCACCCGCGGCACGCGTGACGTCTACATCATCGGCCGCGGCAACCGGCCGGAGGCCTACAACCTGCTGTTCCACAAGCATCGGCCCCTGGTTGATCGCCACCTCAGCCGCGAAGCGCAGGAGCGGCTGCTGGCGAGCGGCGACGTGCACGAGAAGCTGCAGGCCGCCAGCATCGAGGACGCATGCGAGAAGCTCAAAGCCGCCGGCGTGGAGGCGGTCGCAGTGTCGTTCCTGCATTCCTACGCAAATCCGGAGCATGAGCGGCAAGCCGGCGCCATCGTGCGCGCCGCACTTCCCGGCACCTACGTGTCGCTCTCGCATGAAATCCTGCGCGAGTACCGCGAGTTCGAGCGGACCTCGACCACGGTGGTCAATGCCTATATCGGCCCAAAGGTCGGCGGCTACGTCAAAAGCCTGAAGCAGGATCTCGGCGCGGTCGGATTCGACGGCGACCTCGCCATCATGCGCTCCAACGGTGGCGTGATGACGCCGGAGGTCGCGACCGATCGGCCTGTCGCGATGATGGAATCCGGTCCCGTCGGCGGCATCATAGCGTCGGCGCGCGTCGGGCAGGCGCTGGGCTTCGCCAACGTGATCTCGTTCGACATGGGCGGCACGACGGCCAAGGCAAGCCTGATCCGCGACGGCGAGCCCACCATGGCGCCGGGCTATTACGTCGGCGGCTACGCCAGCGGCCATCCGGTGATGCTGCCGATGATCGACGTGGTCGAGGTCGGCGCCGGTGGCGGCTCGATTGCGTGGATCGACGAGATCGGCGCGCTCAAGGTTGGGCCGCAGAGTGCCGGCGCCGATCCCGGCCCGATCTGTTACCGCGGCGGCGGCACCGAGCCGACCATCACCGATGCAAACGTGGTGCTCGGCCGGCTCGACCCGGATAATTTCCTTGGCGGGCAGATGAAGCTCGACAGCGAGGGCGCGGCGCGCGGCATTAACGAGAAGATCGCCGCGCCGTTGAAGATGGGACTGACCGCGGCCGCGCAAGCGATCCTCGATATTTCGGTCTCGACCATGTCGCTCGCGGTGCGCGAAGTCTCGGTCAAGAAAGGATTTGACCCGCGCGACTTCGTGCTCGTCGCCGCCGGCGGCGCCGGCCCGCTGCACATCGCAGCAGTTGCGCGCGAGCTGCACGTGCCGAAGGTCATCGTGCCGCTGTTCCCGTCGCATTTCTCCGCGCTCGGCATGCTGCTCGCCGACGAGCGTCACGATTTCATCCGCACGTTCTATGGCGATCTGACCGGGATAGATTTTGCGGCGCTGGTCACGACGCACGCCGAGATGGTGCGCGAAGCGACTAGCGGGTTGCGCCACAAGGACAGCGCCGAGCAGCAGATCCATCTCGATCTGCGCTACGTCGGCCAGGAATTCACGCTGCAGGTTCCGGTGACGCTCGAGCAACTCAAGTCGGCGGACCGGCAGGGCATTCGCCAAGCCTTCGATGCCCTCTATGAGCACCGTTACGCACATCATTCGCCGGACGAACCGGTCGAGATGGTCAATATTCGCCTCGCTGTGATCGGCAAGCGGCCACGGCTGCAGTTCCCGAGCCTGACGGCGTGCGCTAGCGCCAAGCCGGTCCGCGAGCGCCAGGTCTATCTGTCTGATCCTGCGAAGCCGGTGGCGTGCCCGGTTTATGATCGCCCGTCGCTCGGTGCCGGCGCTCGCATCGCCGGCCCTGCGCTCGTTCAGGAGCACGGCACGACCACGGTGCTGTTCGAGCACGACGCCTGCGAGGTCGCGCCCTCGGGCGAACTGGTGATCACCATCGGAGATGCCGCATGAGCAAGCCACTGGATCCGGTCACGCTGGAAGTGATCCGCAACGCGCTGCCGGCCATCGCCAACGAGATGGCGGCCGATCTGCAGCGCACCTCCTACAACATGATGATCTACGAGGTGCGCGATTACTGCACCGCGCTGCTCAACCCGAAGGGCGAGCTGATCTCGCAGAACGTCGGTGGCGTGTCGCACTTCGTGGCGGACCTTGGCGTCATCATCGTCGATGGGATGAAACGCTACGGCGCCAAGGGATTCAAACCCGGCGACGTGATCATCACCAATCACCAGGCGGTCGCCGGCCAGCACCTCAACAACATCGTCATCTACACGCCCTACTTCCACCAGGACGAACTCCTGATGTTCTCCATGGTGCGGGCGCACTGGATCGACGTCGGCGGCACCTCGACGGGTTTTGGCGCCGGCGCGACGGTCGCCGATCCCTGGCTCGAAGGCCTACAGCTCGATCAGCTCAAGATCTATCGCGAGGGTGAGCTTGATGAGACGCTCTATCGCGTCATCAAGGACAACATCCGCTTTCCCGAATCCTCGCTCGGCGATTTGAAATCGCAGATGGCGGCCTGCCGGCTGGCGGGGCGCCGCGTCGACGAACTGTTCAACAAATACGGCCGCGACACCATCCTGCAGGCGATCGACATCATCTTCGATGAGACCGAGCGCAAGTGCCGCAACGTCGTGGAGAAGCTTCCCGACGGCGTCTATGAGGCTGAAGCCGCCATGGACAATGACGGGGTCAAGCGCGACGAGCCGGTGCCGATCCATGCCAAGATCACGGTCTCCGGCAGCGACATGACGATCGACCTGTCGAAATGTTCCCCCGAGCGCAAGGCCGGCATCAACTCGCGCACCTACGCCGGTGCGCGCGTCGCCTACAAGGCGTTGACCGGTCCGCTTGAGCCCGTGAATGAAGGCTCGTTCCGTGCCCTGAAGGTTGTCATCCCGGAAGGCAACATCATGATGGCGCGCTTCCCCGCGCCGATGGCCGGATGGAGCACCATCGTGCCAACTGTGGTCGATACTATCGTCCGCGCGCTCGCGCCGGCCATGCCGGACCGGGTGCCGGCCGGGCACCATGGCCTGCTCGGCGGCACCGTCGTGTTCTTCGGCGTGCACCCGAAGACCATGCGACGGTTCGTCATCCAGAGCATCGAGGGCGGCGGTTGGGGCGGACGTCCCTATGAGGACGGCGAGCCCGCGTCGGTCTCGGTGTGCCAAGGCGACGTGCGCAACGGGCCCATCGAATCGATCGAGATGAAGTGCCCGGTGCTGATCGAAGAACGCGCGCTGCGCCGTGATTCCGGCGGGGCCGGCAAATATCGTGGCGGCATCGGGCTCGACGTGCGGGTGCGCAACCTGGTCGAGGGCCAATGGAACTTCGAGCAGACGCGGCGCTCGATGTGCCCGCCCTGGGGGCTGTGGGGCGGGCAAGCCGGCGACTACAACGAGTATCTGCTGCGCCAGCCGGGCGAGAATGATTTTGCCATCGCCTATGGCAATCGGCGCACCGTGCCGGTCAATTCCGAAGCGATCGTGCGCACCGGCGGCGGCGGAGGTTGGGGCGACCCGCTTGAGCGCGATGCGCAAGCCGTGCATGCCGACGTGATCGCGGAGCTTGTCTCGCGCGAGGCCGCGCGCGACGAGTACGGCGTGGTGATCCACCCCGATCTTTCGCTTGATGCGCCGGCGACCGCGCGTCTGCGCGATGAGATGCGGGGCGGTCGGCCGTCTTAAGGCGCGCGCGCCTATCCATGGCTTCGCTCGAAACTCTCGGCGCTTATGTGGCGCGGGATATTCGCAACCAGGTCTCGGGCGATGCGCGCGGCCTGCTCGCGCTGCATCTCACGGACACTCTAACGGCCTGGGTCGCGACCCGCGCGACGCGCGAGGCGCAGGCACTGCGTAAGTTCCAGAGCGATGCCAAGCCGGGCGAAACGGATGTTGGAATAGATATCCTGGTCAACTGCGCGCTCACGCGCCTGAGCGAGGTCGACGATATCCATCTCGCCTCCATGATCACGCCAGGCTCGATCGTCATTCCGGGGGCGCTCGCCATCGCCGCACAGTTGCCGCCCGATCCGGTGGCGCTGAGCGAAGCGATTGTTGCCGGCTATGAGGCGATGGTTCGCCTCGGTCTCGCGGTCGATGGCCCGAGCATTCTCTATCGCGGCATCTGGCCTACCTATTTGGCGGCGCCGTTCGGGATTGCGGCGGTTGCGGCGCGTCTGCTTGATCTCTCCGCCGAGGAGGGGTCTCACGCCCTCGCACTTGCCTTGACGTTAGCGGCGCCCGGCGTCGGCCACCATAACGCGCCAACCGGTTCGCGCTGGTTCGCTGCCGGAAGCGCGGCGCGCAATGGTCTCATTGCCGCGCAAGCCGCGCGGTCCGGCATCACCTCGGATCTCAATTTGTTGGAGGGTAGTTTCTTCAACGCCGTGTTCAATATTCTGCCCAAAGCGGACGCATTGATCGAAGGGCTCGGTGCATCAACAAAATTGGCCGACGTCTCGTTCAAGCCCTGGTGTGCCGCGCGTCAGACCATGGCGGCAACGCAAGCGTTGCGCGAGATCATGGACGAGGGCGTTGCTGCGGCCGATATGGTGACCGTCGACGTCGCGGTTCCGCCGCCGTTTCTCAAGATGGTGGACCATGGCATCGTCGGCGGCCGCACCGCGCGGCTCACGAGTCAGCCCTATCAGATTGCAGTCGCGGCGATTGCGCCCGACTTGGCATTCGACGTCGGGCAGTCTGGCGACGTTCCTGTCGATGTGGTTCGATTCATGAACAAAGTGACCGTTCGCGCAGACGAGAGCATGCTGCACGGGTTCCCTGGTCAATGGCCGGCGCGGGTTCATGTCCGCACGGCTTCGGCCGAACATGACCGCGTGGTGCAGGCGGTCTGCGGTGATCCGCGACGATCGTTCGATCTAGGTGATGTGATCACCAAATCGCGCCGCCTGATCGGCGTCCTGGCGGACGACGTTGCTGATCGATGCGAAGCGGTATTGGCTGGCCGTATCACGGCAGCCGAGCTGCTCGCGTTTGTTGATGAGGCGTGTGCACGCAAATCGTGATGCGTTATTGCGAGGACCGGCCGCGGTAATCTGCTCCCTCTTTTCCTGTGAACCCGATCACTGGGCATCTGCCGGGAATGATGTAGCATCTGCCTTGCGATTGCTGCGCTTCCAGCGAGGGAGATGCACATGGCCAATCCGGGACAACCTACTATTGCTCCAGGCGCGAACGGCGAGCCGGTCCGTCGCTTGCAACGGGCGCTACGCCGCCAGCCCGATCCTGAAGTTATTGTAGATGGTGTGTTTGGCGCAAAGACCGAAGCCGCCGTGAAGGACTTCCAGCAGGGCGCGGGTCTCACCGTCGACGGCGTGGTCGGCCCACAGACCTGGGCGGCGCTCCCCGATGGCGGGCCGATGCCGACCTTGCAAGAGGGCGCGACCGGTGACGTGGTCAAGCATCTCCAGCAGGTGCTCGCGAACGGCGCCCCCGGTGAGTGGAGCACGGGTCCGGGCGCGATCGACGGCCAGTTCGGCCCGCTGACCAAGGCCTCGGTCAAATCGTTCCAGACCTTTGGCGGCGTGCCGACCGACGGCGTGGTCGGCGACGAGACCTGGTTCGTCTCCTTGCACGCCGCCGGCGCCACGCTGGAGAGCGCGGTCGGCCTTCAGTTTGTTGTTGGTTGAAGACTGGGCTTATGCTCGTAGGGTGGGCATCGCGCTCGCGCGATGCCCACCCTACACGCTAACTACGCGGGCCGGCACCGGGGTCGCCGATCACGTGCGCGACGACCAGGCGGTGCCAGATGAACAGCACCACCACGGCGCCGATGATTGCGGCGATGAACCCCGCGCCTTGATCGGGGCGATACCAGCCGATCGCCTGGCCGATGAAGGTC
>JAFAXD010000343.1 GCA_019241285.1 Xanthobacteraceae bacterium
ATGCCGAAGTGCACCGTGTTGATGCCGGCCGCTTTCACCAGCGGTACCAGCAATGGGCTGAGCAGCAGGATCGCCGACAGCGGATCGAGGAAGCAGCCAACCGCGAGCAGCAGGATGTTGATGGCGAGCAGCAGCATCCAGGCGGAGACGTTGAGCGATTGCAGCCAGGCGGTCACCGCGGCCGGAACCTGGTTGACCGTGAGCAGCCACGCGAAAACGCCGGCGCAGGCGACGATGATCAGGATCTGGCCCGTGAACATCACGGTCGCCACCGCGGCTTCGAGAATGTCCGACCAGCCCAGCTCGCGAAAAATGAACGCGGTGACCAGCGCCGCGTAGACGCAGGCGACGGCAGCTGCCTCGGTCGGCGAAAACACGCCACCGTAAATGCCGCCGAGAATGATGACCGGTGCACCCAGCGCCCACACGCTGCGGCCCGCGGCGTGCAGAAAGTGCTTGAGGTCAAACGGGTGGCCGGCGCCGAAATTCTCGCGCTTAGCGCGCCAGATGACGTAGGCCGCGATCATGACAGCGATGAGCAAGCCGGGGATCACGCCGGCGGCGTAGAGCCGCGCAACCGATTCCTCGGCGGCCGCCCCATAGACGATCATCGGAATGCTCGGCGGGATCACCACGTCGATGGCGCCGACAGCGGTGATGAGCCCCGCGGTGAAGGTTTCCGGATAGCCGGCCTTGCGCATCGCGGGGACCATCACCTTGCCGATGGTGGCGACCGTCGCAGCGCTCGCGCCGGAAATGGCGCCGAAAATCGCCGAGGTGCCGACTGCGGTGACGCCCAGGCTCCCGCGTACCGATCCGACGCCGTCCTGGACGAAATCGACCAGACGCTGCGCGACACTGCCGCGCCCCATCAGTTCGCCGGCATAGATAAAGAACGGCACCGCCAGCAGGGGCGTGGCGTTGATCGAGCCGAACAGGTTCTGGTGCACCACGACCAGCGGCACGTGCATGAAGAACACGAGCGCGACGGTGACACCGGTCAACAGCACCATGAAGATCGGAAAGCCGATCAGCAGCAGCACGATCGGCACGACGAACAGCGCGAATGTCATTCCCACACCTTGCCGTCTGCCGGAGCCGCGGGCTCGGTGCGACGCCGCATACCGATCGTTGCGAGACGCCAGATTGCGATCAACAAAATCAGCGCAAAGCCGAGGGCCACGAAGCCGTGCGGAATCCACATCGGGACACCCGCCATATCACTGGTCCGGCCAATCATCAGCATCTGCCGGGCGTAGAAATAGGATTGCGACAGCACGAAGCCCGCGAGCCCGATGAGCACCAGCTGCTCGAGAATGCGGAGCAGAAGTCGTACGAATGGAGGAAAAAACCGGACCAGGACGTCCATGCGCAGATGCATGTTGCGCTGGGTGACGACCGCAGCGCCCAGAAAGGTCATCGCCACCATGATGAAGACCTGCACCTCGTCGGACCCGAGCAAGGACAGGCCGAACAGATAGCGGCCGACCACATTGGTGAAGTTGAGCAGCACCGCGATAATGAACGCGAGCGCCAGCACAACCTCGATCACGCGCGCCAACCGATCCAGGGCCTTGTCGACCATTGCCCCGCTTCCCCCTTTGATTTTTATTCTGCGAACGACTTTGACAGCTTTTCTTCGACCTGATCAACCAGCCAGACGTTGTGTGCTCGGCCAATAGATCAAACTCTTGGATACGCCAGTCAGGGCAACGACGCCATCATGGCGCGTCAGGCGCCCGCTCACCGTGACAATCCAGCCCTTCAATTTCGGTGCGTCGGTGATCTCGGTGACCTCCCACTCGGCCTGCGCGCGGTCGCCGGCATGCACGGGCCGCAGCAGCCGGACCGAAGCCTCCAAGCCGACATTTGGCGTCCACGCCTTCAGATAATCCGGCACTGCGGCCAGCATCAGCGAAAAGCTGTGGGCGCCGCTGGCGATGATCCGGCCGAACGGCGAGGCCGTCGCCACGGCCTCATCGTGATGCAATGGATTGGTGTCGCCGATCGCGCTGGCGAATGCGCGGATCGCCTCGGCGGTGAACACGAGTTCCTTGGCGAACCGGTCGCCGATACGCATGCCTTCGGGGGCATTCAGGCGGGCTTGTCGGTTCACGCGGATGCTGCACCCAGAATCGGCTCGTTTGTCGCAACGAGCTTGAGGCGGTCGGCATCGAAATGCGCAATCTTGCCGTCGAGCCCACCTGTCAAGCACCCATACCACACAGCCTCGTTCATGTGCGTATCGCGGCGCCAGATCTCGATCTCGCTGTCGAACTCAACGAGTTGATAGTAGCCACGGCGTGGATGAACCTTGCTGGCGCCGGATTTTATGGCCGCGTCGATCAGCGACGCGAATTCCGGTACGGCGAGAACGTAGAAACCGCTCATGCCACGGCCTCCGCTTGCGAAGCCTCCACGAACTTGACCTTCTGCCGCCAGAGCTGCTCGATCGTCGACCAGCGGCCGCTCTCTTCGAGCTCCATGGCGGCAGCGATTGTGGCAGCCGCGTCCACCGCATCGGGCGCCTCGAGGTCGCGCAGACTGCGGGTGATCTCGAGCGGATACCAATTTGGATCGCGGAAGTAGATCGACTCCAGCACCTCATGCTGGACGAATTGACTGACGTTGACGCCGCTCCCTTCCAGCCGCTGCTGCCATGCGAGCAACTCGGACTCGGAGTCCACGCGCCACGCCGTATGGTTGGCCATGGCCATGTAGCCTTTTGGAACGACCAGTTCGGGCGGCTGCGTGGTGCCGATGTAGTAGAAAAACGCAATCGTGCTGGCGTTGCCGCTGTCGAAGAAGAAGTGCAGGAAGTCGGCGTGGTTCTCCTTCTCGCGGCCCCAGCCCTTGGCGCTGATGCAATGCACAAGCGGCAGACCAAGAATATCGCGATAGAAGTGAACGGTCTCGCGCAGTTTCCAGGTGGGGCGCGCAGTGTGGTCAACCCCATGAAGCTGCGGATGCAGTTGCAGTGGCCGGGTCATGAAAGCCTCCTGTAACGGATGGACAATAGCGTATTTGACATCTGTGTCAATATATCGACGTTCATGACGATGCCTGCTCGACAAGCGCTTGCGCACGATACCGCCGCATGAAGTCCGGCGCTTCGTGCGCCAGTCGCTCTGCGGTCATGATGCCGGTGCGCAGCAGATAATCGTAAGCAAACGGATAGGGCGGCAAACTCATCTTGCGGCTCATCTCCTCGTACCAGCGCACGCTCAGCTCCATCGCATTGTTGAGTTTGCTCCGGATCGGCCGCCGCACCTGCTCATAGGTCCGCAACGCCGCCGGCACGTTATCGGGTTCGGCTTGAAACGCCTGCCACAGCGCAATCGCGTCCTCCATGGCAAGCCGCGTCCCGGAGCCGATCGAGGGATGCGCCGTACGCAATGCGTCACCGATCAGAACGATGTTTCCAACATGCCAGTTCTCGTTGTCGACGCGGCGCCAGCGGCGCCAGATGGAGCGGTTGCTGATCAGTGCCTGGCCACCGAGCGTGTCGACGAACACCTGCTCGGTGAGCGCGCGCCGCGCGTCATCAGACATGGCATCCATGCCGGCGCGTTCCCAGGTCGCTTGGTCGACCTCGGCGACAAACGTGCTCATCGCCGGCTTGTAGCGATAGTGGTGGCCGACGAACGCGCCGCTCTCGACCCGCTTGAACGTCAGGGTGTGGGCATCGAACGGCCGTTCCACGCCGAACCAGGCGTAGTAGTTGTTATACTCGTGAACGCGCGTGCCGAACGCGTCCGCGTGGCTGTCGCGCACCACCGAATTGGCGCCATCGGCACCGATCAGGACGTCACAATCGGCAAGCTCCGACGCTTGCGCCGCCCGATGCTCGAAATGAAGCTCGACGCCGGCCGCCTTGCAAATGCCTTGCAGCTCGGCGAGCAGCGTCAGGCGCTCAATCGCCGCATAGGAACTCCCGTCGACCACGACGCGCTCGCCGCGGTGCACGATGTGCTGGTCCGACCAGTGCTCCATGCGGCGCTTGAGCCGCTCGACCACATCCGGACTGCCGGCCGACAGGAAGCGCAGCGCGCGCCCCGAGAGCACGACGCCAAAACCAAACGTGACATCCGGCTTATTCTGCTCGAACACGCGGACCGTATAGGCGGGATTGGATCGCTTGATCAGGTAGGCGAAATAGAGCCCCGAGGGACCGCCGCCGGCAATATGAAAGAGCATGCGGAGCCTCCTCGATACCGATCAGGCAAACTGCTCGCGCAGCCAGTCGCGAACCTTGACGCCCGCGATATTGCGCCCGAGTTCTTCGCCCTTGGCCAGCGCGCGCCCGTGGTGATCGCCACGCACGCGCAGATGCGTCTTGCGCGAGGTACCGATGGCGGCGAATAGGCTGCGCGCCACGCTCGGAAAGGTCGACACATCGCCGGTATATTCAACAAACAGCGTTGGCTGCTCGATCGACGGCACGGTGTTGGCCAGTGCCGCGTGCGAGCTCAGTCCCGACCAGGTCGAGAGCCAGGCCTCCGGCGTGCAATTGCGGGCAAAGCCAACCGCCCCATAGTTCGACGCGCGGGGATCGCGACCCCACAAGGTGCCGTAGCCGCGATCAGACGGATCAATCGAGAGATCGAAGCAGCGCGGGTCGGCGTCGGTGCGCCAGATGGTCATGATGGGCGTATGGGCCGCCAGGCGGCGCAGATGTTCGTCACCGCTGTCCTTGGCCTTGCGGCGCGCATCCATGCGGGCGGCGATCAACTCCTTGGCGATCGCGTCGAGCCGAGCGACGCGCTCGCGTTGGGCCGCGCGATAACGCTGCAGAAATTCCGTCGAATATGTCGATGAGGCGGGAGGCTCAACAAATCCGTTTTTCGGGTCGAGTGCATCGAGCGCGGGATCGGCGGCCAGCGGATCGCGTTCGTCCGTCACCGACGGATCGATGGCGTCCATCAACAACATGCCCTGCCCTGGGTGCGGCGCGACGAACACAAAACCATCGACTTGCGGCATCGCGAGGTTGGCGAGATCGACCGGACGACCGCCCGGCGTACGCGCGAGACGGCGACCACCATCGAGCGATGATTGCTGGACATAGAAGGCGTAGAGGCTTGCGCCGCCCGAATTGCCGAGCAGCACGATGCGGCGAAAGCCTTGGTCGCGCAGGAAATTCAGTCCGGCGGCGACGTCGAGCAGCGCAAGCTCGTGCTCGAGCCGCAGGTCGTTGCCAACCGAGCGCGAGCCTTGTGACCAGGCCGCGCAGCCGGATTCAACAATATCGGGGATGAGATAATGGCAGGCCATGAACTCGCGCGGATGCATGACGCAAACGACCGTATCGGGCTTGCCGCGGACATAGAGGCTCCCGGTGACCGCCGCATTGTCGGCGGTGCGCAATACGACATTGCGGGTCACCGTGCCGTCGGGCACGTCGCGCGGGCTCCAGTCCGTGTTGAGGAACCCCGCGGTTACCGCCGCGGGTCCGGCTCGTTCGATGGTCGCCACAGACATGGCCGGTCACTCCATTAGGCTACTGCCTTAGTGGACACATTAGACAATTTTTTGACGTTTGTGTCGAGAAAAATTTTTAGGCTTAGCTGCGTTTGCTCTTACCGCCGATCAGGCGCTCCAGGTGCGCGAGATCGTCCTTCATGCGTCGCAACGCCTCTTCGGTACCGAACTCCCGCGACAACGGCGCGTCGGTCTGGCGCAGCCCGGATACCGCGAAGTCGGCGATCAACTGGGCGACGTCGCCGAGCGGGACGCGGCCGTCCGGCATGAACCACCAGGCCGTCCAGTTGCACATGCCGAGGATCGCGAACGCCGCGACCGTGGCATCGACGGGACGGAAATGGCCGAGTTCGATTCCGCGCTCGATGGTGCGGGTGAAGTTGTCCAGCAACGTCCGCTTGGCCTTATCGTGGGTGCGCCGAATCGCCGCTGGCAGGTCATTTTCGGTGCGATCCACCACGCGGAATTCAACGGTGTGCGCGAGCATGCGCTTGACGTGGTTGAAGGTCATCTGCCGCAGCGTTTCACTCGGATTGAAATCCGCTTTGGCAGCGAGCTCAGTTGCCTGGTGCCCTGAGAAGACCGTGACCTCCTCGACCAGCGAGGCCAGGATCTCATCCTTGCTCTTGAAATAATAGTAGAGCGCCGGACGACTGATGCCGAGCGCATCGGCGATGTCCTGCAAGTTGGTGCCGCCAAAGCCGCGCTCGGCGAACAGCTTGGCGGCCGCTTCCAACACCGTTTGCCGCAGCGCTTCCTTCTTGGTTTTTCCCAGCGCGCGCGGCGCTTCGGCTTTGGCGGATGGTGCTCGTGGCATGGTCCAGCTTTCACCAATTTAGGTTTGGGGTGCGAACAACGTCACGCAAGCGATTATCAGATTCACATTCTCCGATAGACCCGAAAATCCCCGAGCGATGCGGATTGCTTACCCTCCCCCTTGTGGGGAGGGTCGACCGCCAAGCGAAGCGCCGGCGGGCGGGGTGGGGGTAGCAGTGTGGGGCAAGGCGCGTGCCACAAACTCCTACCCCCACCCCGGCGCTGCGCGCCGACCCTCCCCACAAGGGGGAGGGTAAGACAGCCCAGGCTCACGCGACCTTGTGTTCTTCCCCGCTCGCCTCACGCACCAGCGTATCGGCAATGATCTGCCGCAACGCCTGTTTGTCGACCTTGCCGACCCGGGTGACCGGAAATTCGCTGACGGCCTCGATGCGCTCGGGCAACTTGAATTTCGCCAGGCCTTGTTGCTGCAGGAACTCGCCGAGGGCCGCAACGGAGGGCAACGGCTCGCCCGGTTTTGGGATGATGAAAGCGCAGGCCTTTTCGCCCAGGAACGGATCGGGCATCGCAACGACGCGCACGTCATTGACCGATGGGTGACGCACGATGATGTTTTCAACCTCTTCGGCGCCGAATTTTTCCCCGCCGCGATTGATGTTGTCTTTCATGCGGCCTTCGAAAATGAAGTGATCGCGTCCGTCGAAGGGAATGGTGCGCACCAGATCGCCGCTGCGAAAAAATCCTCGCGAGGTGAAGCTTTCCGCGCTGATCTCCGGCGCATTGAAATAACCGCGCAACGTATGGGCGCCGCGAAAACAGAGTTCGCCGGTTTCGCCGGGGGCTGCCGGCTGCTGACTGCCGATCTTCAGTACACAGACCTCGTCATCGTTGCCGGTCGGCCAGCCGAGCGAGCCATGTCGTGCCTCGCGCCGGTCACCGGCCCGGGTGGTCATCAACATCCCCTCGGTGATCCCGTAAATATGGTGGCCCTCAACCCCGATCTTTTGCTCGACCGCATCGGCACGGGCGATGGCGAAGAACAGCCGCAGCGAGCTCAGGTCATAGTCCTCGATATTGGGGCATTCGACGATGCGCGGGGCGATCGGACCGATGCTGCCCGTATAGGTGACGCGGTGTTGTTCGATGGCGCGCAGGAAGGCATCAAGCTCGAACCGCGACTGTATGACGAGCTTGCGCCGCGCGATCAACGACGGCACCAACATCACCAGCATCCCGGCGTTGTGGATGAGTGGTAGCGCCCAGAGCGACACGTCGTGCTCACGCAGCTCGTGGCGCACGTTCCAGGATTCAGCCGAACCCAGATATTCGGCATGCATGCGCGGGATGATCTTCGGCACCCCCGTGGACCCACCGGATAGTTGGAACAAAGCGACGTCGCCCGGCAGCGGATCCGCAGCGCGCGTGCGGGCCCGCGCCTGCTCGGGCGAGTATCGGTGCGCGAGCTCCGACAAATCGTATTCGCCCGAATTCGCTGGTCCCCGGGTCACGATCAACGTCGTGAGACTCGGATGTTCGCGCATCATGCGCCGCGCAAAGGCTGCGAGGTCGAACGTCGGACTGAAATCAGCCTGCACGAAATAGGCTTTGGCTCCGGACAAGCGCGCCAGCTGACCGATCTCGATCTCCCGGTATTGCGGCAGCGTGCAGACCGGCACGACCGACGCCTTGAAGCAACCAAACAAAGCGATGACGATTTCCTTGACCGTACCAACCTGGAAGATGGCCCGGTCTCCGGGTCGAAGGCCGATCTCCAGCAAGGCGGCGGCGAGGGATTCCGACTGCGCGTCGACCTCGGCGAAGGTCAAGCTGCCGTCGTCGCCCGCGATGTAGGTGACGTCGGGCTTTGCTTGGGCGGCGGCGCGCAGCATGTCGCCGAGCGTCGACCAGATCCAGGAACCGCTGCGCCGATACGCATCGGCTTCCTCGGCCGCATGATAGGTCACGCCGTCGATCGGAAAGCGCACCCGGTCCATTGCGATCCTCCCCGCAAATTTTCATTGAACCGGTAATCTGACGGTTTTTGACGTTTTCGTCAATTCATCGTCTTATACGTAAAATCGAGGCAACTTCACAAAGGCTTGAAGCTGCGGTCCACCTCGACTTCGATCAGCGTGGAGGACGTGCTCGCCAGCGCCCTCGCCAGCAGCTCGCGCACGCTGGCGAGACTTTTTGCCTGATACGCGGCAAGCCCGAAGGCGCGGGCGAGATCCATGAAGCCGATCTCAGGATTCATGAGGTCCATGCCCACATACGTATCCGTCTGCGCCGCAAACGATTTCATCGCATTGGTGCGCTGCTTCAAGATCCGGTAGGAGCGGTTGTTGACGATGACGAAAACAACAGGGATGCGCTCGCGGGCCGCCGTATAGAGCGCCTGGATCGAATACATGGCGCTGCCATCGCCGATCAACGCCACGACGCGCCGGTCCGGCGCGGCGAGTTGCACCCCGATGGCGGCCGGCAGGCCCCAACCGATGCCGCCGCCGCGATTGCCGAAATAGCTCAGCGGATCGCTCGTCTTCAGAAAGCGGTGCAAGCCGCCGGCGGATGAGATCGCTTCATCAACGACGGTCGCGTTTGCGGGCAGCGCCTGCGCCACCGCGTGCATCAGGGCGAGCGGGTCGATCGGCTCCGCACGCTGGGCGCCGAGCGCGCGTTGCCGAAGCTTGTTGAGCTGGGCGAGGCCAAGCTGGGCTTCCGCTTCGCCGCGCTGCTCCGCCCGCGCCCGCTCCGTTGCGCTCATCCGGTCCGCAATGGCGGCGACCAGTTCCGGGAGGGTCGTGCGCGGGTCGCCAAAAATCGCGACCTCGGTCGGGTAGTTCTTACCCAATTCCCAGGGATTGGTATCGAGATGAATGATACGCAATCCCGCGGGCAGCGGATCAACCTCGCCCGGGAGCGAGAGCGTGAACAGATCGCCGCCGATGGACAGCACCAGATCGTGGTTCGTCATCACGTCACGGATCTGCGCTGCCAGGCGCACCAGCGGACCGCGGAACAATCCATGGCTCGGAGGAAACGCTGAGCGGCTGGAGATGCCCTCGAGATAGACTGGCGCGCCGAGCGCGTTCGCAAGCTCGAGGAGTTCGGCCTGCGCGCCGGACTGTGCGACCGCGTCGCCCGCGACAATCACCGGCCGTTCGGCGCTGGCCAACAACGCCGCGGCGCGTGCGATCGCCTTGGCATCGCCGCGGATCGCAGGCGCGACCCGGCTCGGTGCGCCCACGTCGACCTCGCCTTCGGCATTCAACAAATCAGCCGGCAATGAAATGAAGACCGGCCCGGTGGGCGGGGCAAGCGCCGTCTTGGCAGCCCGGTGCAGCACCCGGGCGAGGTCGGCGAGGCGGCGCGGCTCGTAGGCCCATTTCACAAACGGCTGGGCGATGGGGACGAGCTCGGCCCAAAGATTGGGTTCGGTGAGGTTGTAGCTGAGATCCTGCTGGCCCGCGGTGACCAGCAACGGGGCGCCCGCTTTTTGTGCATTGTGCAGTGCGCCGATGGCGTTGCCGAGCCCGGGAGCGGCATGCAGGCTCACCACCGCCAAACGTCCAGAGGCTTGGGCGAACCCGTCGGCCATGCCTAGCACGCTCGCTTCCTGCAATCCGAGCACGTAGCGAATGCGTGGCTCGACCGCGAGCGCGTCCATCAACGGCAGCTCGGTGGTGCCGGGGTTGCCGAAAATGTAATCCACGCCTTCCTGGCGCAGGACATCAAGCAGCAGGCGTTTCCCGGATATCATCGGCGCTCCGGATCTGTGGCCGGATTGGTGTTGATGTTTCGGCTTATGCTCGTAAGGTGGGCATCGCGCTCGCGCGATGCCCACGCTGTAGGTGGTACCGCGTGGGCACGGCGCCCGAGAATTTGTGCAAGGGGTGGGTCCGCGATCGCGCCGTGCCCACCCTACACGCTAACTCCGCGGGCCGGCACCGGGGTCGCCGATCACGTGCGCGACGACCAGGCGGTGCCAGATGAACAGCACCACCACGGCGCCGATGATTGCGGCGATGAACCCCGCGCCTTGATCGGGGCGATACCAGCCGATCGCCTGGCCGATGAAGGTC
>JAFAXD010000579.1 GCA_019241285.1 Xanthobacteraceae bacterium
AGTTCGTAAGACGCATGTCATTCGCTCGCTGTGGGGACACTCGATCGGCGTCGCCACCGGGTTGCTAACGCCAAGCTTTGAGCGGGATCACTGATCTAAATCAATTGGCGGTGGCGGCCTTCGCCTGCACCCGCTGGTCGAAGCGGGCAACGTTGACCACGACGCGCTGGTGTGCACCGTCGCCGATGGTTTCCTTATCGTCGCGAGCGTCCACGCGAAACGTGAGGGTGCGGCCATCGACTTGGGTCAATTCGGCGGTTGCCCGCACGCGCATCCCGATGGGCGTTGCCGCGATGTGACGCACGTCGAGGTGGATCCCCAGGCTCTGGTGTCCGGGGGGCAGCAGGTGCTCGGCCGCGGCGAGCGCGGCTGCTTCCATCAGGTTGATCATTACCGGCGTTCCCAAGACCGGAATGACGCCGCTGCCGATGCTCGGTGCCGTGTGTTCCGAGCCGACCAGGAGTTCGGCCGATCCTGTGAGGCCTGCCCTGAGTTTGGAAAGATCCATCGCTTAGGCCTCCTTGTTCGGCATGAGTTGTCGGCAGCCACGCGCCAATACGCGTTGATAGAGATTATCGATTTCTTGAGCTGCGCGCTCACGTGAGAACGCATCGAGCGCGTAGGTGAGGCCGGGCGGTCGGCTGCTGGCGAGTTCGACCAAAGTGGCAGCAAGTCTCGTCACGTCATCCACATCGACCCAGTGTACGCGCGGGTCGGTCACGAATTCGATCGGCCCCTGGCTGCGGGTGAGCACAAGCGGGGCACCCGCGGCCATGGCCTCGAGGATCGCAATCCCGAATGGCTCGAAGCGCGCTGCGCTCACGTAAGTATCGAAGGCACGGTGGAACGCAGCGACCTCGCGCTGTGAGCCCGTCAGGATGATACGTGGATCGCCTGCCGCGCGCGCGTTGAGCTCCGCGCGTTGAGGTCCATCGCCGACAATGATCAGCCGCACCGGTTCGTTTCGGACCGGAAAGGCGGCGCGAAACGCATCGATCAGCAGGTCCATGCCTTTTTCCGCAACCAGGCGGCCGACGCTGCCAAACACAAACACCTGATCGTCAGCCTGCCAGGTTTGACGCAGCGTCCGCGTCGTATCCGCATCAACATTTGCCAGCGCCTTGGCGACACTGACCGGAAGCCAGTTGCGCACCACCGCGATCTCGCCGGCAAAGTCATGGGGCAACGTTTTGCGTTGCCAGTCGGCAATGCAGACCAAACCGTCGCACGTCCGATACTCTGGCGCGCTGAAACTCAGATGCAAGGTTGCGACGTGGCGACTGCCGAGCTGCTGCGCGACGCGCCCGATCCGTCGCGTCGCAGGATCAAGATGCGTGTGCACGATCTGCGGCCGGAAGCGCGCAAGCAGGGCATAGGCAAATGGCCGATGTAACACAGCCGGCAGGCGATGCGGAACTACGATGAGCTGCGGTTGATTGCCGGCGTCGGCGATCGCGCTGCGCACCGCGCGCGTGCACTCGGAGGACTGGCCCAACGTCACGATCTGAACGGTGTGATCCAGGCCCGCTTGTGCCACGGCCAACTCGGCGCAGTAGCGCTCGCTGCCATAGAAGCCCTCGCTCAGCACTGCGTGCAGAATGCGCAACGTAGCCGTTCCCGGTCATCTTCGATCATGATTTGAAATTATAGACTCGACAGCGCGATCCGGAAGCTTGACTCAGAATAGATCGGATGAAATCCGAGGGTTGTCCCGCACGAGGCTCCTTGCGGGTTGAGAGGCCCGCATGGCTGAACATGGCTTCGTGCCGCATATTGTCTTCGGGCTCAATCCGCTGGCGGTATCGACACTCATCCTGGTCCTGACCTACGCGGTCATTATTTGGGATAGGTTCAACCGGGCCGTGGTGGCGCTGCTCGGCGCAGCAATCCTGGTTATCATCGGGGCGCTCGATCAGGCCGAGGCCGTTGCGGGAATCGATTGGAACACGATCGGGCTGCTGACCGGGATGATGATCCTGGTGTCGATCGCCCGCCATTCGGGAATGTTCCAGTTTGTGGCGATCTGGTCGGCGCAGCGCGTCAATGCCAACCCGGCTGGAATTTTGTTGCTGCTGCAGGTGGTCACCGCCGTGCTCTCGGCGTTGCTCGACAACGTCACGACCGTGCTCCTCATTGTGTCGGTCACGCTCGCGATCACGGATGAGCTCGACGTGCCGCCCTATCCATTCCTGTTCGCCGAGATCTTTGCGTCCAACATCGGCGGCGCCTCAACGCTTGTTGGCGATCCGCCCAACATTCTGATCGGCTCCGGAGCAGGGCTCGACTTCAACGCGTTCCTGGTCGTGCTCGGCCCGGTCATCGTCGTCGTGATGCTGGTGCAGTTGCTGATCATTCATATCACCTGGGGGCGTAAGCTGCATGCGAGCCCGGAGGCGCGCACGCTGGTCATGGGCATGAACGCCGCCGGGATGATCACTGACTGGACCCTGATGCGTCAGTCACTGGTGGTGTTCGGGCTGGTCACGGTGGCCTTCGTGCTGGCGCGGTGGCTGCATCTCGAGCCCGCGACGATCGCGCTGGGCGGCGCTGCGCTGCTGTTGCTGCTCCACACCTGGAAGGGGTCTTCGGAGCAGCAGACCGAAGCGGTGCACAAGAGCCTGGCGGAGGTCGAATGGATCACGATCTTCTTCTTCGTCGGCCTGTTTATCCTGGTGCACGCCGTCGAAGTGAGCGGGCTGTTGGGGTTGATTGCCGACGCGCTGGTGTCCTCGACCGGCGGCCATCTCCCGGCGGCCGCCTACGCGATCCTCTGGGGCTCGGCACTGCTCTCGGCCATCATCGACAACATTCCGTTCGTCGCGACCATGCTTCCGGTGGTCAAGGGGATGGCCCCGGCCTATGGCGGGCTCGATAAGATCGAGCCGTTGTGGTGGAGCTTGTCGCTGGGCGCCTGCCTCGGCGGCAACGCGACCCTGGTCGGCGCCTCTGCCAACCTGCTGGTGGCGGGCCTCGGGGAACGCAACGGGGTGCCGTTCCGGTTTGTCAGCTACTCGCTCCACGCCGTGCCGATGACGATCGTCTCGATCGCGATCTGCCATCTGTATCTCTGGTGGCGGTTTTTCTGAGCGCTACGAGCCTCCCCTGATGCAGATTTTGTCCGAGTGTTGCTCACAATCACTAGTCCGGACGGTAAATTCGGGTTAGCGATTATGGCAGCAAAGGGGCAGAACAGTGTTCAAATTGGATACGCGCGGGCAGGTCCCGCGCAGCATTGGCGTCCTTCTCGCACTTCTTGCGGCCACACTGGCCTACTCGGTTCCGGCCCAGGCCGGGATCTTCGACGTTCTGTTCGGTGGTCTTTTCGGACAGCCGCAAACCGTCGCTCCCCCGTCCGGCGGCACAGGGTATGCGTCCTACTGCGTGCGCACCTGCGATGGGCGTTACTTCCCGCTGCCGCGGACCAACGCTCAGCAATCGGCGTATATCTGCCAGAGCCTGTGTCCGGCCTCCGAGACCAAGGTGTTCTCCGGCAGCGGCATCGATTACGCGTCCACGGCCGACGGGATGCCTTACACGCGGCTCGTGAACGCGTTCGCATATCGGCAGAAGATCGTGCCGGGCTGCACCTGCAACGGGCACGACGCTTTCGGCACGGCGGCGATGAAGCTTGAGGACGATCCGACGCTGCGGCCGGATGATCTCGTCGCCACCAAGGATGGTCTGGTGCGCTACACCGGCACGCCGGGAACGCAGTTCGCAGCTGCTGACAGCGCATCAGCCCCGCCGCCCGCGCCCGTCCGCCGGCGGACGAGTGCCCAGGCGACGCCGGTGTTCCCGTTCTTCTTCCCGATCATGCGGTAAATATCGCTCACATCGGCCCGATGCTGTCGCCGGCGGCTATCGGGCCGCCGGCGATGACCTCCGCGTAGATCCCGCAATCGGCGTGGCCATATCGCTGCATCAGGGTCGCCGGGATGGTGAGGTCGCGCACTCCTGTTGAGGGGTCAACGTTCGTCGCCGCACAGCGCACGATGCGTTTGACTGGCCTGAGCCGTACTGCGCTGCCGATCGCGAGTTCCTGGTCGAGGAGCTCGAACTCCCGCCACGCCGGCCAGCCATCGACATAGAGATTGGCCCGGAAGCGCAACGGGTCGACCGGTGCGCCGATCGCATCGGCGAGGTCTGCCACGGATGCGAGATTGATGATCGAGACGACCTTGCGGGCGACGTCGGAGAAACTGTGCCCGGAGGCGTGCAGAATTTTTGGCGGTCCGCGCAGCTCATCGGAACAGAAGCGCGCGAAGAACTGCTCGATTGCCGTACGTCCGGAGGCGCTGCGCAGGTCGCCTTGCAGCACCGTGCTGCCGTCTTGCTTGATGGTGAGGGTATGCGTGGCTTCTTCCAAGTGGGTCGCGAGCCTTGCCAGGCGCTCGTTGCGCATGAGCATCAGGAAGCGCTGCTTGGGGAAGTAGGCGGGCGCGGCCGGGTCGAACCCCGAAGCTCCGTTCTCGATGGCGTAGGCCCGGTCGAGAGGCACTGTCTGGCCAGGGGCGAGAGTGGTCCGGTCGAGGGGCTCCGGCGATAAGCCTTTTACCGGATAACGGTAGATGCGGGCGACGGTTGCGGAGCCTTGCATCGTCTCTTCCTGGGTGATCCGAGTTCCCCGATCAAGCCCTTCAAACCAAAGATTCCGCTGTCTCGGCCTCTTTCACACCTGCAACCGGGTTCCCACATTGAGCGTTGCGGGTCTTGATGGACGTCAAGGCTGCGCAACCCAATTCCAATGACGATGCTCCGGCCGTGCCGCTTGGGCGGACGGGGCAGGCCGAGGAGTTTCCATGAATATTGAGAAGTATACCGACCGCGCGCGCGGATTCGTACAGTCGGCCCAGACGCTCGCGCTCAACGAGGGCCATCAGCAATTCACCACCGAACACCTGCTCAAGGTCCTGCTCGACGACCCGGAGGGGCTTTGCGCGGGACTGATCGACCGTTCCGGCGGCAACTCGCGTGCCGCCCTACAGGCGGTCGAGGAGGCGCTGCGCAAGCGCCCGAAGGTGCAGGGGAGCGGCGCGGGTCAGCTCTATCTTGATGCCGGGTTGAGCCGGGTTTTCACCGCCGCCGAGAAGCTCGCCGACAAGGCAGGTGACAGCTTCGTCACCGTTGAACGGCTGTTGCTCGCACTGGCAATCGAGAAGGATACCGAAGCCGGCAAGATCCTGACGCAGGCCGGCGTCACGCCGCAGAACCTGAATGCGGCGATCGAGGCGTTGCGCAAGGGCCGGACCGCCGACAGCGCATCGGCTGAGAACGCGTACGACGCGCTCAAGAAATATGCCCGTGACCTCACCCAGGCGGCACGCGACGGCAAGATCGATCCGGTCATTGGCCGCGATGAGGAGATCCGTCGCACCATACAGGTGCTCTCGCGGCGCACCAAGAACAACCCTGTTCTGATCGGCGAGCCCGGCGTGGGTAAAACCGCGATCGTTGAGGGCTTGGCGCAACGCATCGTCAATGGCGACGTGCCCGAAAGCTTGCAGGACAAAAAACTCCTCGCGCTCGACATGGGCGCGCTGATCGCCGGCGCCAAATATCGCGGCGAGTTCGAAGAGCGATTGAAGGCGGTGCTGCAGGAAGTCACCTCATCGAACGGCGGCATCATCCTGTTCATCGATGAGATGCACACCATCGTCGGCGCAGGCAAAGCCGACGGCGCAATGGACGCTTCGAACTTGCTCAAGCCGGCGCTGGCGCGCGGCGAGCTGCATTGCATCGGCGCGACGACCCTCGATGAATACAAGAAGCACGTCGAGAAGGACGCTGCGTTGGCCCGGCGATTTCAGCCGGTCTACGTCAATGAGCCGACGGTCGAGGATACGATCTCCATTCTGCGCGGGCTCAAGGACCGGTACGAAACCCATCACGGCGTGCGCATCACGGATTCTGCGCTGGTCGCAGCCGCCACCTTGTCGCATCGCTACATCACTGACCGGTTCCTCCCCGACAAGGCCATCGATCTCGTCGACGAAGCCGCGGCGCGGCTGAAGATGCAGATCGATTCCAAGCCGGAAGAGCTTGACGCGCTCGATCGCGAGATCGTTCGGCTCAAGATCGAGCAAGAGGCGCTGAAGAAAGAGACCGATGCCGCCTCGAAAGATCGGCTGAAGACTCTCGAGAAGGAACTTGCGGAGCTGGAGCAGCGCTCGGCCGAGTTGACCAGCAAATGGAAGTCCGAAAAGGACAAGCTCTCGGATGCGCAGAAGCTCAAGGCCGAGCTCGATCAGTTGCGCAATGAGCTCGCCAATGCGCAACGGCGCGGCGAGTATCAGAAAGCCGGCGAGCTCGCGTACGGCCGCATCCCCGAGCTGGAACGCAAGCTCCGCGAGGTCGAGGCTTCCGAGGGCAAGGGCGCCATGGTGGAAGAGGCCGTGACCGCCGACCATGTGGCCCAGGTGGTGTCGCGCTGGACCGGCGTGCCGGTTGACAAGATGCTGGAAGGCGAGCGCGAAAAGCTGCTCCACATGGAGAAGAGCATCGGCAATCGGGTCGTCGGCCAGGAAGAGGCCGTGAAGGCCGTCTCGACCGCGGTGCGGCGCGCACGTGCGGGCCTGCAGGATCCGAACCGGCCGATCGGCTCGTTCATGTTCTTGGGACCGACCGGCGTCGGCAAGACCGAGCTCACCAAGGCGCTGGCGGAGTTTCTGTTTGATGATGAGACCGCGCTGATCCGCATCGACATGTCGGAATACATGGAGAAGCACTCGGTGGCGCGTCTGATCGGCGCACCGCCCGGTTACGTCGGCTATGAGGAAGGTGGCGCATTGACGGAAGCGGTGCGGCGCCGGCCCTACCAGGTCGTGCTGTTCGATGAAATCGAGAAGGCGCACCCGGATGTGTTCAACGTGTTGCTGCAGGTGCTCGACGATGGCCGCTTGACCGATGGTCAGGGCCGCACCGTCGATTTCCGCAACACGCTGATCATCATGACGTCGAACCTCGGCGCCGAGTTCTTGGTGAATCAACCCGAGGGTCAGGACTCTGACGCGGTGCGCGATCAGGTCATGGCCGTAGTGCGGGCGTCGTTTCGGCCGGAGTTCCTCAACCGGGTTGATGAGATCATCCTGTTCCATCGGCTCAAGCGCGCGCAGATGGGTCGCATCGTCGAGATCCAGCTCGGGCGCCTGCAGAAGCTCCTGGACGACCGCAAGATCAAGCTTGCGCTCGACCCGTCAGCGCGCGATTGGCTCGCCGATAAGGGCTACGACCCGGCCTA